>JBBRLF010000088.1:0-15761 GCA_038231515.1 candidate division WWE3 bacterium | reverse complement strand
TCAAGGCCCAGCTCGCGGGTTTCGGCCATCAGCTCGGCCTCCAGCGCACCAATTCCAAACACAATAAGGTGTACGTCGATTTCGGGATGCTGCTGTCGCAAGAGTTTCAGCGAGCGCATGATATAGGAATGCCGCTTTTCGGGGGCCAGGCGTCCCACCAGGCCCAGACAAATGGCCTGGGGCTTGATTCCCCGGTCGGTCAGGCTCCAGGCCTGCCTGATCTGGGCCGAGAGCCGCGCACGCTGCGCAACCTCGACCTTGGGACGGTCCACGCCATTGAGATGCACGTGAACTTTTTCGGCCGGCACACCGGCCGCAATCAGCAAGGCGCGATCGCTTGAGCAGACGCAAAGTACGCGGTCGAACTTCCGCATCACCAGATGCGTGAAAACCAATTCGTAAAATTTAAGCAGCCAGTGTTTCTTCGCGTTCACACCGTGGTTGGTCGTAACCAGACGATATGCGCGCGTGGCGTGGGCTGCTGCCGCCACATACGCCGACGCCTTTACCTCGTGCGCATGCACCACGCTTGGCGCCAGCCGCTCAAAGGCGGCGCGCAGCTCGCTTAAGGCCTGACGGTCCCAGCGCTTGCGCACGACAATCTCGATGGCATCCAGGCCAAAAGATCGGGCATAGGCCGGCGGCCCCGACGACTTGTCGCCCAGCCGGGTTTCTGAAAGAAAGATGACCGTGGCTTTTTCGCCAAGCTTTCCCAGCGCCGGAATGACCAGCGTTTCAGGACCACTCACCACGCTGGAGTTGAAGACGTGAACAATCATGTCAGGTCAGAGAGAAACGAGATCATCTTCCGGACGTCCTCTTCCCAGTTGAATTCCTTCTTCACGGCCGCGCGACCGTTGCGCGCAAGCTTGCCGTAATCTGAATCCACGAGCTCGAGCATGCCCTGGGCGACTGACTCCGGGCTGTCGCCGTCATAGCCCACGCCGAACTGCATGGTCTTCATCAGCTTCACCATCGGATGGGTGCGGGTATAGAGCACGGGTTTTCCGAAAGCCGCGTAGTCAAAAAATTTATTGGCGATGGTGTTGTTCGTAAAGTCATTCACCTTCCAGCAGACCACGCCGAAGTCGACTGAGTTATAAAGTCCGGCAACCTCCGAGGGCTTGAACGGGCCTGCAAGCGTAATTCGGTTGCCGTGCTTGCCCTTGGCCACTTCGCGTTTGACGTCCTCGACCGATTCGCCGCCACCGACGATGGAAAGGCGGATCTCGGCATTTTTTTCAGCCGCCAGATGAAACCCGCGCACTACGGTAAGAAGATCACGATCCTGAATCACGACGCCATGATAGCCAAACACCGCGCCTTTGCGGCGCAAGGTGCTTTCGTCGAGGTTCGGAATGCGTGCGGTTTCGGGAGTATTGAGCACGGCCACGATTTTTTTCGGATCACAGCCATAATCGGCAACCAGCCGCTCCTTCATCTCTTCACAGACAGGGAGTATGCCTGCGGCAAGCAGCACCGACCGGCGCTCGATCCAGTCAGGAATACGCAGCGTGTTCACCATGAACTTCAGGGCCGGGTTGGCTTGATATTTTTTCCAGGTGCGCAGCGCCACGGGATAATGCTCGGCCATATCGATAACCATGGGCACGCCAAAACGCCTGCCTACTTTAGCACTGGGCAGTGCCAGCGGAATATCGCGCGCGATGATGACGTCGGGTTTGAACTTTTTGACGCGTTCGGTAATGGCGGCTTGCCAGACCGGATTTCCGGGCACCGGTAAAGAGAGAACTCGCGGCGTTTCAGGGCCCACGCGATGAATCGGAATACAATCTGGCGCTGCAGTTTCGCCAACAGGGGGCTCGCCCACAGCGCGCCGGGCCAGAATCTCAACTTCAATGCCATTGCGTTTCAAGGCGTTACAAATCTTTTCAACCCGAACGTCCCAAGGATACCGGGCCTGCCAGACATACAAGACTCGCTTAGGTTTTTTCGCCATGGCTCATAGAATAACGTAACGCCGAAACCCGGGCAAGAACCTTACTCACGACGTTCCGTTTTAGTTCTTCTTACCTTCAATGATATCGGCAAGCTGGGCACGAGTCGCCTCCCAGACGTCTGGATCAGTGGACCAGCTGATATCCGCATGCACCGAGGTCGGATCCTTGGGGTCATCCACGCCGTTTTCCCATAATACCTTGGGCACGGTGGCATCAACGATGGCCTTCACTCGGACGGGATCAATCTTCGAGGCCAGAGTCAGATAGTCGACGTCTTGAATGCCGCGCCGCCAGTGCTTCATGCGCAAGCTTGCGATTGGGCCCGCCACGCCGTACGAGTCGTCGGGAAATACCATGTCGGTGCCGGGATAGAAGAGCACGCCGTCGCCGTTGGAGTTGTCATAGCCGGACTTGCCGACGATCGGATCGACATGGTCGATGCGTCCCATCGTGCGAGCGTCGTGAAACAGGTCGTTCTGGCGGCCGCCGTCTTTTTGAAAGTCCTGATAGTAGGTGCTTTCCCAAAAAAACCAGCGATCAACGCCCAGCTTGTACTGGCCCCAGGGCAGCTCGCGCAGGGCCACGCCGTCATCTTCGGTGGCAAATGAACCCGAGCCGGGCCGCTTGCCGTTGTAGGCATAAAACTTCTTCGAGGTGGCGTTTGCTTCGGTCACCGCTTTATCCCAGACGGGACGGTCACCAAAGGCAAGCCAGCTCGCCGAGATGTCCAGGGCCGGCACGTCGACCAGCGCCTCAGGCAGCGGAATCGTCGCGAACGACTTCATCGCCTTGCCTTCGCCTGGATTGCTCTTGAGCCACGTCGCCCATTTCTGCGTCTGGACGTAGTCGGTGGACTCGTCGATCAGATAGAGAAAATATTCCGTATCAGGAAAGTAAGTTTTGAACCAGTGACTCCATCGATCAGCATGCTCGTGCATGATCGTCTCGTCGTCGTCCTGCTTCCAGCTCCAGGAGTCATAGGCACCCACGGCGTAAATGCCATTGCCTGTGTAAGCGCCGGGACCCTCGTAACCATGCAGAGGCGTGAACAGCGAACCATCCAGCCGGCTCATCCATTCGGCGCGCGGACTGTCGCCGTCCGTCGGCGAAGAACCGCGGTTGGAGTCGATGAGCGAAATTTTATGGCGATGCGCGAGTTGAAAATGGCGATCGCGGATGAGCTGAAAGTTTTTCTCGCTTTCAGAATCCTTTTTCAGGCGCGGCTTGCCGAAATAACGCATGACCAAGTCTTCATAGCCCAGGTACAACATCGTCTTGGAGCTGGGAACCTCGGGCAGTGCAAAGCCGCGTACCTGCAGCTCGACCGGAACGTCGGCCGATTTGCGGCCGTTTTCCGAAACCGTGAGCACGCCTTTATACAGGCCTGGCTCAGCGAAACGCGGAACATAGATATCAACCCAGATGCTCTGACTCTGACCTCTGGCGATATCGAATTTTTTTACGAGTTCAAATGGCACGGCGATCTCGGGATAAGATTTTCCGGCATTCGGACGGTCATTCCAGCCGCCCTTGGGCTCACCGTTTCCGGTCCACGGACGGCGCATGGCCTTGGGCACGGCGCGCTCATCGCCACCAATAGCCTGGTAGGAGAAGCCGCTCAGGCCTTCAATCTTGAGATAACGAACATAAAACAGCTCGATGTTTCTCTGGGTCCAATCAAAAACATGGTCGTGCAACGCCGGCACCGAGCCGATGATTGCGCCGCGAGGGCCGGTGAGCTTGGAAAAAGCCACCGACACGTTTTCGGCCGTCAGGTTGGCCGCTTCGAGTACCACGTTGAAGGCCACGACTTCGTTTTTGGCGGCAAAAAGCTTCACCTTGTCGCCAGTCCAGACGGAGTTCTTCGGCGCCGGAGTCGTGCCCTTGACGCGAATTTCTTCCTGCGGCACCTTGTCGCCGCCATCATTGGCCCAAAGCGCCGAGATGCGTTTGCTTACCGTAAAGCCAGTCATGTCAGCCGCAGCAGAGGCCGTTACAGCCACCAGTAAGGATAAGACCAGTACGAGGCTCTTCAAGGCTGTACTCCTTGCGCGGCATCCAGTGTCAGACTGATCGGATTCACCTGCGCATTTTCGCTGCTGTAGCAGAAGCCCTTGAGCTCATAGCCCCCGCCCTGCACGGGACGAATACTTAGACCAACCTTGAGCATGCCGCCGCCGGGCGAGGTTGCCACGAGCAGCAGAACCCCCGTCTTGGGAAAGAACCGGCCGTTGTGAAAACGCAGCTTATAGCGTGAGATTTCAGAAAGGGTCAGCGTCGCGCCCACCGCTTCGTCGTGCTTGGTGACGGGATCTTCTTCAAAGAAGCTTACTTTAAGCGCGGCGGCTTTGCCGGCAAACAGGCCTTTGAAAGTGCCCTCGAACAAGGCGGGTAGAATTGGCGCGGGAATTGGATTATTGTACTGGCGGTCGAAAAGTGCGATCAGCGACGCGTTCGGATCCTGCACCGAGTTGATGGCCAGCTTGAAGTCGACCGTGTCGACGTAACCGATCAGCGTCGTGTTGGCTGAGTCGTAATCCAGATGCAGCTTGGCGATTGCGCCCACGGCCGTCACGCTCAGGCCTTCGATGGTTTTACCACCATTGAGCACCGTGACATTGGAAAAACGATAAACGTAGGTCTGAACTTTCGAGGCCACCAGCGTGATCTCGAGATTATCGGCAAACAGCGTATCCATCACGACCAGGTGATCGATGCTGGCCTCAGGACAAACCGCTTTGCCTTCACAGGCCACCTCGGCGTTGTACACGCCTTCAAACATCGGCTGCAGCTTGCCCAGTTTTTTTGCCGCGCCCTGCTCGCTCAGCTTGGCCAGCGTCACGACATATTCTTCATCTTCCATAGCCGCGCACTGTGCGGCGGCCTGTGAGAAAAAAGACGACAACTCAAGCAGAGCCGCGCGATCTTCCACTTCCTTAATACGAGTGCTCCACGCGAGCAGTACTTCAAAGCGGTTGGCTTCCAGATTAATTTGTTTGAACAGGTCGATGAGCACCGCGGCGTTCAGCTCGGAGTAACGTGCCAGACGCGTGATGCAGATCGTGTTGATCTGGTTGACGGCGTCGGTCAGCAGACGTTCCGCCTTGGCTTGGGCCAGCAGCGTCTTGGCGCCCGCGGCAAACTCATTAATGTTTTTCAAAACGTCAGGAGCCGTGGCCTTGTTGGCCGACACCGTGGCGCGCTTGAGTGACTCATATTGGTCCTGCGCATTCAATGTTTGAAACTGCGTAAGGGCTTTGGCGATATCGCAGAACGGCAGGCCGCAGTTTGGGCCGATTTCAGCGAATGCCGGCGAGGCAATCGCGACCAGGGCCAATAGAAGAACAGAAAACATAACTCGCATAGGTACTCCGTGGATCAGAACTTCGTGACTTCAGAGTTATGACTTATAGCATCATTTCGTCGTTGACACCATACCTGACTTAATTATATAAGTACTCCACAAGGTGGCATGTGAATTTGATCCTTTCTACAAAAATTCTTAATCATTTCGCTCTTCTCGCTATTTTAGCCCTGACAGCACCCGCAGCCTTGGCTGCGCCTGACTGCCACGTCCCTTTTTGCGATATACCTGCAAAAGTGAATGAATTCAGGGCCATGAACCAAAATGCGCGTTTCAATACGACCCGCGAGCTCAACAAGGTCGACACGTATAATGACGTGGCCACCCTCAAGAACGTTCTGGAGTTCTCGCAGGCCCTGCACGACCTGTTCGTGGAGCTGAAGGAAGAAAACTGGGTTGTTGGCGAAGCCGATAAAATTACGGGCGCCTGCCTGGAGAAGCTCATTATAACGCCCGGCGTTTCAACGGACGACCTCATCACCTACTACGGCAAGATGATTTACGACGGCGTGCGCATGGTGGCGATCAACAACTGGCGCGGCAACATCAAAAATCTCAACACGCCCGAGGCGCTGCTCGATTACGTCCGCGTGTTCAAGTTCGCGCTTGCCGATTCAGCTGGCAAAGAAGCCTACGTCAAGAACAACGCGGTGGCCGGCATCGATGAAATTTATTTCAAGCTGCTGACGACGACCGACCCCACTATCGAAAACGCAAAAATCTACTATCACGCCATTACCGGCGATCAGTCGGCCCACGACGCCATTGGCGCAATCAGCGCGCGCATCACTGCCGCTTCGGCCACGGACGCGCAGATCGTATATCTGGCGCAGCTGCTCGAAGTGATTATTGATGACTCCGCTACGCGCGGCCTGGACATGGTGGGCTTCGCGAAAAACGCGCTGGGCACCGCCAGCCTTGCGCTGGTTGCCTCGCCAACCACCAGCATTGAAGACAAGAAAACCTATTTCCATAAAATTCAGTCCGATCAGGGCCGTCGCGAAGCCATGGACGCCCTGGGCAAGACGATAGCGCCGGTCCTGTCCAAGGACGCACTGGTTGCGCTGCGTGGTTTTTACAAGTTCGCCGCCGAAGACTCCTCAAAGTCTGAAGCTTGGCTACCCGAGATGGCCCGCAACTGGGCCGATACAATCTCGGTGCGCCTGCTGACCGACTACGCGCTTTCATCCGAAGAAGCCACCTACGCCTTTCACGAAATGCGCTCGGATCAGATCTACAGCGACCTGATCGTGGCGCTCTCGAAGCGTGCCGATGACCTCGCTGAAACCGATGCCGCGCTGCCGCGCCTGGGCCAGCTGTTTGAAATCGCCATTGCACAGTCCACCGGC
Source organism: candidate division WWE3 bacterium (assembly GCA_038231515.1). Classification (GTDB taxonomy): domain Bacteria; phylum Bdellovibrionota; class UBA1018; order UBA1018; family UBA923; genus JACQAX01. Next base: position 9,087 of record JBBRLF010000088.1, on the reverse strand, counting down.
CACCCGGACTGGGTCGTGAATCGCGGCCATGGCGCCCTGGACTCGCTTGCCAAAAAAATCGCGCTGGCCAAAGACTCTACGGTCGACACCCGCATGGCTTACTTTCACAAGATCTCGGGCAGCAATGACCGCCGTATCGTGATCGAAGCACTGACCAAGCAGGTCGACGATCTTAAAGACCGGGCCGCGCTGATCGACATCAATCGTTTTTTCATCTACGCCGCCGCCGATTCGGCCAGCTTCGAAGCCTGGCTGTCAGAATTCGCCCGCCGCGGCGCCGATGCCATTTCGCTTCGTCTGTTCAACGGCTACGAGCTGTCACTCGACGAGATGAAAACCTATTTTCATCAGATCGCCAGCGACCAGACGCGCCGCGATTTGCCGCTCGAACTGCGTAAACGCATTCCCGGCATTCAAGACAAGGCCAAGCTGAGCGAGCTCAACCAGCTCTTCCTCTTCGCCATCCAGGATTCTGCCGCACGTCCGGGCTGGATCGCCGAAGCCGCCGCCGGCGGTGCCGACGAGTGCTCGAGCGCAGCCCTGCTGCGCTTTGAACTGACCGACGAAGAGGCCCAGGCCTACGTCAGACAGATCCAAAGCGATTCGTCTGGCTGGAGCATCTTGCGCGCCCTGGTTAAGAAAATGGAAAAGAATCGCGACTCCTACGAAGCCTTGCTGCAGCTGCGCGGCATCTTTGACGTCGCAGTTCAGGAACTGGGAACGCGAAGCGGCGAAAAATGGGACCAGCTGCGGGGCAGCTTTTTCGGTGCACTGGAAAACGCGAGTGCCCGCATTATCCGCAAGCCTGTCGTCGATGCCGACGAGATGATCGCCATGTTTCACACACTCAGATCCGATGAGCTGCGCAAGGACGTCATCAACTACTGGCGTGGTAAAATCGGCCACAACTACAACGACAAGACCTCGCTGCTGGCGCTGGCCAAGTTCTTCAACGCCGCCAAACGTGACGTAATCGCCACGGGCAACATCGACTGGGTTATCGGCGCCGCTGAAAATGCCACGCGCGAAATCAGCGTCAAGATCGGCAGTCTTTTTCCAGTCTACGAAGGCGTGTTCGAAATCGAATCGACCTGCCCCGACCACACCTGTGCCACGGGATTTCTGGATACCATGGTCATCTTGAACTCTCTGACCACGTACGACGGCCTGCAAGTCAACTTCATGCATGGCGATACGGGCACCCCGGCCTTCACCTTTTCGGCAGTCACCACCTCGATGGGCGGCACGACGTTTGACGGAATGATTGAAGCGGGCGGCTTATCCAAGATGCATCTGGAATATGACGTCGTCACTGGCTCGGTTACCGGCTGGATCAAAAACTCCGACCGCGGTGGCCAAATCCAGCTCACGGGTCGTCAACGGCACAGCCCGGTGGACGTGTATGACGAGCAAGCGGCCTATGTCACGAATGACAAGCCAACCTTTCCGACCGCCCTGCCCGAGATCAAAGCCAAAGGCACGTTCGACACCATGGCCGCCACGCTTTCGGTACGAAATCTGACGGCCAACGGGATTACGGTTTTCGGCGGGCTGCTCAAGTTTGACGCCTATCCAAAACTTAAAGTGAACTTTCAGCAAGGCTCGTACAACTCCAAGAGTGGCATGCTCGTACTGGTAAGCACGCAGCCGAGCGGCTCACGCATGAAGCTTATTTTAGGTACAAAATTCGACCCGGTCACTGGCGAAGTCTCTTTGACCGGCACCAGCTTCAGCAGCTCGTCGCAAAAGTTTCACGACATGCAGTTTAATCAGTAAGGGCCGAAAAACTTAGTTGTCGCTGCCCGTGTTGGTCGTGTCGCTGTCTTGGGTTCCCTGCACGGCCTTTTTAGCCCGGCGCACGGCACCGCTGGAGCGATCTGAAGCTGCATTTTCGGCAAAGGTTTTGAGCTTGTTGTAGCTCTTGTAGGGAATGGCCGTAACCGTGTAGCAGACGACTTTTTCGCTGCCTTCCTTGTCGCGGGTCATTTCCCAGTGCCGGGCCTTCGTTTCGGCGCCAACCACGGCAGCATTCGAATGCGAAAGTACTTCACTGTAGCCCGTCGACGAGGAGCCGTCAGACGAGGTGGCCGTCGAGCGCTTCACCTGTTCGTCCACGCTGCGAGCCAGCTCGCTGCCAGCCGCGGTGCGCGCGAAGTCATAGCAGGACGGCAACAGCTCTTCATTGTCGACCAGCGCCTGCGAAACGACGTAATAATATTTTGGCTGATCGGTATTGTCGCCGAACGAATTCACCAGCGCCATCTGACTCTGGTACTTCGTATTGTCTACCCAGTCCGGCCTGCTGCCACCGCTGGCAACGACTTCTTTTTCACCGTGAATTTTATTTGAGGCGCAGCCAGCAGCTGTAAGAACCGCGGCAAACATTGTCAAAAAAATTAATCCAGTTCTCATGTAAAATGTGCTCCTATAACTTGGGGAAAGACCAATTTAACCATGGCACTTCTCCCGATGCAACACCGCAAACGGACAGAGAGGCAGAGAATTTAATGATAAAGAAATGCTACACCATTTTTCTTGGCGCGACCTTATTGACCTTCTCAGCAGCTGTTTCCGCTGATGATGCCGCGCAGTGCACGCGCGATTGGGCAAAAAAGACCGTCAAGAACGGTTCCTTTAAAGTAGTTGGCCTGGGCCTCAGCACCAAGAGCGACCCCACCGAAGCCACCAGCGAAGCGCGCTCCAACGCGATCAAGGATATTCTGCTGCAGCTGCAAAGCTCGGTGCAGTCGAAGTCCGAACTACACAGTACGGAATCGTCGCACTCTTCGTCTTCAGACACGGTACTGACCGCAAAAATCGACGACCTGCACGGGCTGAAGCCAACCAAGAGTGGCTCGAACGCCACCGAGAAAATCACCCACTGCGAAGTTTATGAATTTGATGTCGAAGCAGCCTACCGCGAGGCCTCCTCACCGCTGCAAGTGTATCTCGATAAAATCGAGGGTGCCGCCGACCGCGCGGCGGCGGGCAAAGGGCTGAGCGCCATTAAGGATTTTCCGGAGTTTCAAAAATCGGTTGCGGAACGGGAGTCGGGTTTCAAACGCGCCGACATCTTCAAAACAGTATTTGGAGCGCCAGGCCCCGGGCTGGCCGAACGCGCACAACGCGCACTGGGCAGGCTCGAAGAGTCCGCACGCCTGGCTCGGTCCAACATACTTTTTATCCTGCCCACCGATGAGAAGTTCGAAGCGGCCATGTCGGCGCTGGGCTCAGCGCTGGCCAACTCGGGTGTGAAGTCCGCCACGACCAAAGCCGACGCAGGAGAAGCCGCGCTGCTCGTCAATGTCGAGATCAAGGAAATCGGCAAAGTCAGGAAGAGCAAAACCCGTCTGGGCCTTACCGTTACCCGCAAGGTGCAGGTGCGCCTGCTCGATGCCCGTACCAACTCGGTGCTGGCCGCCAACCGCGGACTCTCGGTAGTCGGCACCAGCGCCACGGATGACGAAGAGCAGGCCACCGAAAACTCCGAGTCGCAGATCACCGCCGGAGTTTTTGACACGATTCGCACGTTCATGCCCGCACTCATTAAAAAGGACTGACTCTTATGAACAAGAATTTTTCTCGCACTGCTGTCGGCGTCTCCCTGTTAACCTTGCTTGGTGTAGCTGGCTGCAGCCATGCTCCCAAAAATGACCGCGAGCGCTTCGCCAAACACTGGAGCGAACGCGGCGATAAAGTTTCGGTTCTGGAGGTGCGTCAGGACGGCGAGCTGGTACACGGCAGCGGTATTGTCGACGCCCACCCCGTAGATGAGTTTTACAATCCCAAAACCGACCAGTACACGGCCAGCGGGCCAGTCGTCGGCGACATCATCCACGACGACAGCCCCAGACAGGATTACGCGTCGCTGCTGGGCGACCTGGCCAAAGAAGCGTCCAAGAGCCTGGCTGAGTCTGACCGCATCGCGGTGCTCGACTTTCCGAATGAAAAAGGCAAGATCACGCCGCTCAGCCACGATGTGAATGAAAAAATCGAAGCAGCCCTGGTCGAGGCCGGACACGCGGTAGTGGACCGCGCCAAGATTGACAAGGTCATGGCCGAACATCAGTTTCAACAGGGCGATGGTGCGCTGTTTGATGTGTCCACGCTGGCCCGCCTGGGAAAATTCGTCGGCGCCAACACGGTCATCTACGGCAAATACCTGATGCTCGGAGAGCGTCAGCTTACGGTGAGCGCCAAGGTGATCTCGGTTGAAACCACCCGCGTGGTCGGCAGCAAGTCTAAAGACATTCCATTGACTGGCGACGGCCAGCAGAACCGCGACTGGATCTTGAATCTTCTTAAAGCGGACTGAGTGCGGCCCTAGTTATGGGTTGCTTCGATACAGGCGTTTAGCTTCAAATAGCCACAGGCCCTGGCCAGCATGTCTTTGCGGTTGGCCTTGATGCCCAGTATGATGCACGCCTCGCCATTCTGAAGCTGGCAGCCCTTTTCAAGCGCCTCAAAAGACTTCTGGGCCGAGAGCTCAACACCCTCGCCGCGCGCGTAGGCCGTGCCCAGATAGGTACAGCCGGTGCCATCGTTCAAGCCACAGGCCTTGAGCTGAAACGTGGCGGCCTTGGCTGGCGAGCGTTCCACGCCCGAGCCACGCGACACTAAAATTCCCAAACTCGCACAGGACTTGCCCAGATTTTGCTCGCAGCCCCGTGTGAAGAAACGAACCGCACTTTGAAACGATCCCTCGCTGGCAAAGGCAATTCCAGTGGCGTGACAAAGCTCGGCGTCGGTTTCGCAGCGTTTATAGAGCTGCTGTTCAAACTCAGCGTTCGGGCTGGCGTTGGTACCCGGGCTCGGAGAGGTTGACGGCGCAGCAGACCCCGGCGCCCGTCCTGCACCCGCAAGATCGCTGGCTGACTTATCGTTGGGAGCTGAGGGATTTTTCAACTCTTCGGCAGTCAGCAAACCCTGTTTGGATGCCCGCACTGCCGCGGCGGTCTGCGCCAGATTCTGGACTACGGACAAGCCCGGCGCGGATGCCGGCACGAGGGAGCTGGTGGCGCCCACGAGCTGTCGGGACTTTTCCAGCAGGGCTTGAAAATTTACTTTGGCCCCGCCCGGCATGCCGAAGTACACGGCGCAAGCCACCACCGCACCCAAACCCAGCCAGGTGCTCAGACCACTGCTTGCCGCGCGCGCGGGTGCTGGCGGCTGATACGCCGCCACCGGCTGCACGTGGTGTTCGGAGATTACGGTTTTTCCAACCGTACAAACTTGTCCCTTGGCCGCATGCAAAGCGACAGGATCGCCCTCGAGTTCGACTTGCGTCACCTCACCGGCCTGGAACGAGATGCGAATTGCCGCCACGGGATTCGCAACGTTAGGCACATTCTGAAGTCCCATGGCCCGCACAAAGAATCCTGCCCGGTCCTGCGTCTTGGCGAATACTGAGTTCGCTACGCAAAGCTGATCTTCCTGCACCAGGCCGCGCAGGTGAAAAGCCACCACCATCGCTTCGCCCACCAGCTCACTGCCTCGCAAGATGGCTTCGCCCTCGCAAAGACCGCAGCGCAGATGCACCACATTCTGCGACTGCTGCCCGACATTGCGCTCGACAACTTTTTTAAGAATGCGCACACTGGCCGCAAAAGCCTGGGCCGCATCGGCGAATTCCAAAACAATGGCCCGCGAGGTCAGGCGAAGCTGGCGGCCTGAGCCGGCCACAAGCTCGGGCTTTACAATGTTGACGAAGATTTCAGGCACCAACGTCTGGCCGATATGCGCAAGATTCCCCTTGCCGCTGATTTCAGCGTAGAGAATGACCGAAGAACGTCGTGGTGCGGTCTGCGACGGCGCAGCGGTGGTTGGTTCCAATCCCTATCTTATCGGCAGAAGCCGCGTCCGGCGATACGGCCAAATATCTATTGGAATTCATGAGGTTTTCAATGGGGTAGCCCAGAAGTCCCTGCCTTGGCACAGCATTCGCAAAATCCCCGTTCCATGACCGAAGCGGTAAAGAAAACAGATTTCATGTCGGAGTTTCGCAGTCGCTTTGGCCACGACGAGCTGCGCGCCGGTCAGGCCCCGCTAATGCGTGCAGTGCTCGAAGGCCGTGATGCCGTGGGCGTGCTGCCCACGGGTGGCGGAAAAAGCGCGTGCTATCAGCTTCCGGCGGTAATGCTCGAGGGCACGGCGCTCGTCGTATCACCGCTGATTGCTCTTATGAAAGATCAGGTCGATGCCTTGCAACGCCGGGGTATTGCGGCCGAGGCCTACCATTCCGGTCTTGCTCCCAGCGAACGTCAGCGCATTATGGTGGCGTTCAAAGGCCGCCACCTCAAGATGCTTTATCTCGCCCCCGAGCAACTGCAGCGCGGTGAATTCGCCGGCCTGCTGCGCAGTCAGCCACTTTCGTTTCTGGCCGTTGATGAAGCCCATTGTATCTCGCAGTGGGGCCACGACTTTCGGCCCGACTATCGCCGGCTGGGCGAGCTGCGACAAGGCGCAGGCCTGCCTCAGCTTTTCTGCCTGCCCATTATCGCGCTGACTGCCACGGCAACCCGGCTGGTGCAGGAGGATATCGGCAAACAGCTGGGACTGCGCAACCCCGTACAGGTCGTCACGGGGTTTAGACGTGGGAACCTTTCTTTTGGAGTACAGCAACTCGCGGGCGACAATGAAAAGCTGCGGGCGCTCAGCAAACTTCTGGGCGAACCCGGCTTGATCGGAAAAAGCGCGATCATCTATGTGGCCACGCGCAAGTCGGCCGAGGCGATTGCCGCGCACTACGCTAATCCGACTGTCGGCTATTACCACGCCGGGCTGGGCACGAAAGCGCGCGAGCTTACGCAGGAGCGGTTTCTCTCGGGCAGGCTTTCGGTTCTGATCGCCACAAATGCCTTTGGCATGGGCATCGATAAGCCTGACGTCAGACTGGTTGCTCACTACCACCTGCCGGGCAGCCTCGAGGCCTACTATCAAGAAGCGGGCCGTGCCGGTCGCGACGGTCAACCCGCCCGCTGCGTGCTTCTCCACGACCCAGCCGACGTGGCGTTGCAGCAGTATTTCATTCACCGCAACCCGGACAAGACGCGCGCCTCGCGCCGCTATCAGCTGGGAATCCTCGAGGCCATGATTCGATACTGCTCCACCACTCTTTGCCGACAACGCTACATCCTCAAATATTTTGGCGACCCCGACAGCAGCGTATTTACGGGCTGTGGTTGCTGCGACAGCTGCGTGCGGCCCGGTAAAAAAATATTGCGTAAGCTCACCAGCCTCCTCGACGCGTGCTATACTGGATGACACCGATATGCGTGATAATCCGATCCAGTTTGCCGTAATGCGGGAAGACCCGGCAATCGAATTTGACCTCGTGGCCACCCGCAACTGTCAGCGGGTACTGGTAATCGGCTCGGGTGGCTGCACCGCACTGAATCTGCAGGCCAAATTTCCGCATCTCGAAATTACGCTCGTCGATCCAAATCCGGCGCAGATCGGGCTGATTCGCTCAAAGATGCAAGCCCTGCAAACCGCCAAAGGCACCGACCGCGACGCGCTCTTCAACATCGAATGCGCTGACCCCGCTGCCCTCAACGCCTGTGGCAACTTTGAATCCCTTTTCCGGCTGCTGCGTGACTACATCCGGGAGTTTATACTTGGCCCAGCTGAGATCGAGGCCATGTTTGCCACCGAAGCCGGCCTGAGCGCGAAGAGTCTGCTGCTGCTAAGCCACTCCTGCTGGCCCGTGGCCTTTCAGCTTTTTTTCTCCGACACCATCTTGCGATCGGTCCTGGGGCCGGCGGCGACCCAGGCCGGGCCGCCCGGCAGCTATCCCCGATATTTTCAGCAGTCCATCGAACGTGGGCTGCAATCCCCGCAGGCGCTCAAGAACTATTTTCTGCATCATATTTTCTTTGGCCACTATCGCAACATCCCGGGGGCCCTGCCCTATTATCTGGCGAACCCCGTGCCGGCCTTTCGAATCCAGCTTCAGAACACCACCGCAAGTGCCGTGGAAAACTTTGGCGACTTCGATCTGGTAAGCCTCTCCAGCGTGCTGGACTGGATGCCAGAGAGTGCCATCGCTGATCTGGCCGCGCGTCTTGCGCGTGACATGAAACCTGGCGCGTTACTCGTATTTCGTCAGCTCAATCACAGTAAAACCTTTGAGCAGGTCTTCGGGCCCCGTTTCAAGTTCGACCGGGTACGCCCCGAAGCGATGCTTGCCAAAGACCGCAGTCTTTTTTATTCGCGTCTGAACGTGGCCACTAAACAATAGCGGCGTTACTTGAAATTTTCCCGCAGCGAAACCTTCAGCAACGCCGGCGCCACGCCATCAAAACTCGCTGCCTCGCGTATGAAATCTTCGCGCGGCTGAGTCAATGACGTGTTGCTTTGCAGCTGGTCAGCCCAGGTCGAGGCCCGTCCACCCTTGTGATCGTGCCCGGGCAGCAGAATCAGCTCAGGACGCGCCACGGCCTTGAGGCGCTGCACGCTGGCATAATGTGCTTCGGGCGAACCGCCCGGCAGATCATCACGACCCACGTCGCCAAAAAGAATGGTGTCGCCACCAAATAAAAACGGCCCCCAAAGCGGCGTGATGGAATCGGGAGTATGGCCTGGCGTCGGTACGAGATGCAGAGGCGCCGCTCGCGAAGGCAAAGAAGTCTCGCGGCCAATGCGCACATCCACGCGCTGGCTCGGCGCCAGGGCGTGCATGATTACCGGTGCCTTCAGCCGCTCGGCCAACCGTGCTGCCGCCGAAACGTGATCGGCATGCGTGTGCGTGTCAATCACGCCCAGCCAAAGATAGCCGACAAGTGGCGCCGCAATCGAAACGTAAGTTTCGAAGTCCTCTTGCTTGGGGTCGACGACCAGTGCTTCGCGGGTTTCCTCATTCCAGGCCACATACGAAAAACACTGGTCACTTTGAACAGCCAAAACTTTCCACGGCGTGCCGGCCAAGGGGTCGGCGGTTAAACCCAGCTCACGCAACGAACGAATCGTGCTGCTCATGTGCTGCTCATGTGCTGCTCCGGTTCCAGGGTAGCTTGGCCAGAAGCTCGGCCATCATGCAAAATCCCGAAACTCCGGCAAACGTAAGTCCCGCGCCCACGAACCCCGCCG
>JBBRLF010000087.1:0-15783 GCA_038231515.1 candidate division WWE3 bacterium | reverse complement strand
GTGTCAGTGGGCCAAACATCTGGGCGTCACCGTGATTGGTACCGTGGGCAGTGAAGAGAAGGTGAATTTGGCGCGAGCAGCCGGCTGTAAGCACGTGCTGGTCAGCACGAAAGAATCGGTTTCGGAGCGCGTGCGCGCGCTGACCAAGGGCAAGGGCGTGCCCGTGGTTTATGACGGAGTGGGCAAAGATACGTTTCAAGCTTCCCTGGACAGTCTTGCGCCGCTGGGTCTGATGGTCAGCTATGGCAATGCCTCGGGGCCGGTGCCGCCACTTTCGATCGGTATTCTTGCGCAGAAGGGCTCGCTGTATCTCACGCGTCCAACCCTGTTTACTTACGCGGCTTCTCGCGAAGATTTACTGAAGAGCTCTGGGGCGCTATTTTCGGTCGTAAAAAAAGGCATCGTCAAGATTTCCATAAATCAAACCTATCCGTTAATGGAAGCCGCGCAGGCTCATCGTGACTTGGAAGCGCGCAAAACCACCGGCAGTACGGTTTTGCTGCCCTGATTAATATTACCCGGATGATATTGACAGCTTAATTTTATCCGGGTAATATTACGGTAGAGGTTGAGATGACAGATATTACGCCGCAGTCCTATAGTGCCTTTGACGGTCACAAGCTCCTGGCTCAGGGGCGGCTCGATGAGGTTGTTCTTAAAGTGAAACGCCGATTGAAGTCGCAGCCTGCTGCGGCGATTCTGGTGTTTAGCGATACGACGGGTAAAGAGATGGATTTCGACCTGCGGGGTTCGGAAAAAGAAGTGCTGGCTCGCCTGCAGATCTATTTGTCGCCTGGAGTGGAGCCGGGTTCCGGTGGTCCGGGGCGCCCCAAGCTTGGCGTTGTTGCCCGCGAGGTCTCGCTCCTGCCGCGGCACTGGGAGTGGCTTTCGACTCAGTCTGGCGGTGCGTCTATTACCTTGCGTAAATTGGTCGAAGAGGCCAGCAAGAGTGCGTCGGGTAAAGATCGTGTCAGGCAAGTTCAGGAGCGAGCGCAAAAGTTCATGTCGGCTATTGCGGGCAATCTGCCGTGCTATGAAGAAGCTCTGCGAGCCTTATATCAGCGAGACCGAGCCAAGTTTCAGGAGCAGATCGTCGATTGGCCTGCTGACATCCGAGCCCACGCCGGAAAGCTTGCAACTCCGGCGTTCGAAAAAAATTAGTTTGCGAGTGTCTAACTGGCTGAGAATGCCGCCCCATCATTCGGGGCGGCCTTTTCAGAAAATCAGGCGGAGACGATCGTCTTAAAGCCGCCCCAGATCATGCGCATGCCGTCGAAAGGCATGTTTTCCCAAAGCTTCATGAGGGATTCGTCTTTCATGACTTTGGCCATGACCTGGTCGCGATGTGCGCGCGACTTGTATACCGCGTACGAAAAGATCACCGTCTCGCCGGCCTTGAGCTTAACGCTTCTTGGAAATGAGGTGATCTTGCCCTTGGCGACGTCGTCGGCCTGAGTTTCGGTGTACTCGAGGGCGCCACACTTGATCCAGACCTTGGCGGCTTTTTTGGCCATGCTTTGGTAGGTTTTGAGATTCTTCTTGGGAACAGGAATGATGAATCCGTCGATATAGCGGGCCATGGTTGCTCCTTGGTTTTCGGTTTAGGATATACCGGTTAACATACGACGGGCTGGATGTTAAGATCTAGTGACCATGATCGTGCTTAAACGTTACCTTCGCTGGAGCTTACTCAGCGCACTCAGCGGTCTGCTTGCAGGCGTGGCTGCGGCCATTTTTTTAATTTTGCTGGAATGGGCCACTCAAACCAGAGACGCCCACACCGTAATCATCTGGTTTTTGCCTTTGGCTGGTTTTCTGATGGGCTGGGTCTACCATCGCCATGGGCATGGCGTGGATGCAGGCAGTAATTTGATTCTCGATGAGATTCACGATCCGCGTAAAATCATTCCGTTTCGCATGGCACCTTTCGTACTCGTCGGAACCGTCTTGACGCATCTGTTTGGCGGCTCGGCCGGGCGCGAGGGCACCGCGGTTCAAATGGGCGCATCACTATCGGATCAGCTTACCCGTATTTTAAAAATCGAGCCTGAGGAAAGAAAAATCCTGCTCGTCGCAGGCGCGGGCGCAGGTTTTGGCGCTGCGATCGGCGCCCCTTGGGCGGGCGCTATTTTTGGCATGGAAGTCCTGGCCATCGGCAAGCTCAGGCTTTTTGCCTGGTTTCAATGCCTGGTGGCTTCGTTTGTGGGCTTTCACGTGGCGCATCTGGTGGGCGCGCACCACACCGAATATCCAGCCGTCATCGCTCTGAGCTTTGACGTCAAAACTGTTGCCGTTGTCGCGTTTTCGGGAATTCTGTTCGGGCTTTGCGTCATCGCCTTTGTCCGCGTGACCCACTTTATTGAACACCTGCTTAAGAAATATGTTTCTTATGCCCCGCTTAAACCCTTCGTGGGCGGTGTACTGGTCGTGCTTTTTTTTCGTCTTCTGGGCACTGACCGTTATGCCGGTCTTGGAATTCCGGTTATTCTGGAGGCGCTGCGCGTGCCCAGTGATTTCGCCAGTCCTGCGTTAAAGGCTTTTGCCACGGCTCTCACTCTTGGCTCGGGCTTCAAGGGCGGAGAATTTATTCCCCTCGTGTTTATTGGCGCAACCTTGGGCAGCGCGCTTTCGGTCGTGTTTCACGTGTCGTGCCAGCTCTTGGCCAGCGTGGGGTTTGCCGCGATTTTCGCGGGTGCGGCCAATACGCCGCTTGCGTGCTCGATCATGGCGGTAGAACTCTTTGGCTTTCCTATCGCGCCTTACGCCTTCGTTGCTTGTTTTATGAGCTACTACTCGTCGGGCCATCAGGGAATCTATCGGGCACAGCGAGTCGATGCCCATAAGCATCGGCACCTTCGCCGTGTGCTGGGCTACTTCACGGTGCAGTAGCGCGCAGCCACGTTGGAAAGCTCGTCCAGATCAAACGGCTTTTTCACAAGGCCCGTGGTTTTGATCGTGAGGTGTTGGGTGTCGGCCCGCGCGCTCATGATGAAAATCGGGGTTTCCGCGAAAAGAGTTGCGTGCGTTTGCTGCAAAGCCGCAAGAAAAGTAATGCCATCCATCACGGGCATCATAAGATCGACAAACATCAGACCGGGTTTGGCCGTGCTGCCCGAGCCCAAAAGATCCAAGGCCGATTGCCCGTGGTTGGCAAGAATTACCGGATAGCCATCGCCTTCGAAGAATTCCTGAAGACTTTGACGAATCTCGAGATCGTCTTCCACGATGAAGATGGGTTTACACGTCATGGTGGGCACCCATTTTGCTTTCCCGGCCGGGCAGCTTCACCGTAAAAGCCGCGCCCTGACCCAGCTCGCTGACTATCTGAATCGAACCATGATGAGCATCCACGATTTGTCTGACGATGTACAGGCCCAGTCCCAGGCCGCTGATCTCGTTGCCAGATACGGCTCGCTCGAATTTTTGAAAGATCCGTTCGTGATTCGCCAGGGCTATTCCCTGGCCATGATCACTGACGACGATGCGGGCCTGGTCCAAAGCGTAATTCACCTGGACCAAAATTGATTTTCCAGCGCCATAGCGCATGGCGTTTGTTAACAGGTTCATCATGACCTGCTCGATGCGAAAGCGGTCCCAGGTGCCCATTACGGGCTCGGGAGCCTCAACCGAGACTGGGCAGCCTGCCGCTACAAAATGCTCCGAGCTGCGGTCCACGAGGTCCCGAACCAGCGCTCCGAGATCGAATTGCTCCAGACGCAGCGAAAGGTGTCCCGCGCTGATCCGCGACACGTCCAGCATGTCGTCGATGAGGTGGGTAATGCGTTCGAGTTGTCGTTCGTCGGCACTGAACATCTTGGCAAGCCGTTCCGGCGTGAAGGCATCGGGCAGCCCCTTGGCCAGGTTTCGCTTTCTTAGCTGTGCCTGAAGTTTCAACGAGGTCAGGGGAGTTTTGAGCTCATGAGAGGCGATCGACATGAACTCGTCGCGAATCAGCACGGCCTGTTCAAGTTCGGCTTGAGTTTTTGTCAGCTTCAGCAAGAGCTGCTTTTGCTCCCTTTGACTTCGGTGCAGCTCGATGAAAATGTTAACTTTGCTTTTGACCGCGTGGGTATCAAGCGGCTTGAGCAGAAAATCCACCGCTCCGCTTTCATAACCCTTAAAGGCAAAACTTTGATGTTCGGCGGTAGCCGTGACGAAGATGATCGGGATGTTCTTCGTTTTACTTGCGCCGCGCATGAGTTCGGCCAGCTCAAAACCGCTCATCATGGGCATCTGAACATCGATCAGTGCCAGTGCGAACTCATGCAGCAACATGAACTCCAGGGCCTCGGTTCCCGATCGCGCCGTAATGATCTCGCAGTCCTCCCGTCGCAGCAGTCCTTCCAGGGCCAGAAGATTGTCATTCAGATCATCGACGAGCAGAATTTTTTCATGCTCGGTGGGCTGCCGAGTTTTAGAGTGCTTGGGTGGTCGTTCGTGCTGGCTTATATTCATTTATTTTTTCTGAAAAATCCGATCCTTCTTAACGAAAGGATCAAAGTGGTCTGCATATTTTGAAAACTGGATGGTTTCCTGGGCACCCAGCCCCAGAAATCCTTTGCGGCAAAGCGACTCGTAAAACAGGGCAATGGTCTTGTCTTGAAGCTCGCGCTCAAAATAGATCAGAACGTTTCTGCACGAGATGAGATGGGTGTCCGAAAACACGGCGTCAGTCACCAGGCTGTGATCCGCGAAGGTCACGTTTTTTGTCAGGGCGGCGTGAAACGTCACCGAGTCGCCATTGGCCGTGTAGTAGTCTGAAAGCAGGCGCTTGCCGCCTGACATTCGGTAGTTCTGCGAGAACTTGTTCATGGCCTCCAGCGACCAAAAGCCTTTCGCGGCCTTTTCAAGAACCCGGGGATTGATATCGGTGGCATACAGGGTCGTGCGCTCCAGCAGCTCCTCTTCCTGCAAGAGGATCGCCAGCGAGTAGACCTCTTCACCAGTGCTGCAGCCGGCTACCCAGACCTTGATCGAAGGATAGGTCTTGAGCAGGGGAATCACCTTTTCGCGCAGGGAGAGGTAATAGGTGGGATCGCGAAACATCTCGCTGACAGGGATGGTGAGGGACTGAATAAGTTCGAAGAAGCATTCCGGATCTCGGAGAACTTTTTCCTGGAGGGCCTTGAGCGTCGGGCACCCCAGGCGATGCATCGCATGAACCAGCGTGCGCTTCATCGACTTGTGGGAGTAGTGCCGAAAATCGTAGTTGTATTTGAGGTTGATCGACTCAAGTAAGAGCTGCTGTTCGACGGCAAATTGGTGGGTGAGTGAGCCGTCCATAATGATCAATCCCGTCCCAGCCTGGGTGCCCACACCCGGATAACTGAAAAGAGCTGGTGCAGGTCAATGGGCTTGGCCAGATAGTCATTGGCGCCGGCCTCCATACACAACACCTGATCGTTTTTAGTGGCTTTGGCGGTAACGGCGATGATTGGAAGCTGGGCAAACCGCTTTTGTTTTCTGATCTCGCGCGTCGCCTCGAAGCCGTCCATTTCGGGCATCATGATATCCATCAGCACCAGGTCGGTGCGGGGATCCTCTTTCAGTTTCGAGAGTGCTTCTTTGCCATTGCGTGCAACCTCGATGTGCGCCCCTTTTTGTTCCAGGGCCGCGGTCAGGGCAAAAAGGTTTCGGGCGTCATCGTCGACCAGCAGAATGCGTCGCCCCTCGAAAGCGTCCTCGCGGCTGCGCATGGCCGTGAGCATCTTGCGCCGTTCGGGCGAATGCCCGGCCTCGGCGCTGTGAAGAAACAGATTGATCTCGTCAATCAGCCGCTCTGGTGACTTGGCGCCTTTGATGATGATCGAGCGGGAATATTTCCGAAGCTGATCCTCTTCGTCCCGCGAGAGTGAACGCCCGGTGTAGACGATCACCGGTGGCAGGGAGCTTAGCTCTTCGCGTTCCGTCATTTTCTTCAGAAGCTGCTCACCTGACATATCGGGAAGCTTCAAGTCGATCACCATGCAGTCAAAGGTGCCTTGTTTAAGCGACTCGAGCGCTTCGCTGGCCAATGCGACGGCGGTAATTTCGATGCCGGTCCCGCTAATCAGCTTGACCATGCTTTCCCGTTGCAGCTTGTCGTCTTCGACGATCAGGACTCGTTTGGTCTTCTGC
Source organism: candidate division WWE3 bacterium (assembly GCA_038231515.1). GTDB lineage: Bacteria > Bdellovibrionota > UBA1018 > UBA1018 > UBA923 > JACQAX01. The sequence goes on along the minus strand of JBBRLF010000087.1, from coordinate 9,666 downwards.
GAAAGTTTGGCTTCGAATTTGATAAAGGCGGCTTTGAGCTCCTCGCGTTTGGCGGGCTTCATGACATAACCGATGGCTCCCATTTGCAGGGCCTTTTCCATATAGTCATGTGCGGACGCGATGTGCACCGGGATGTGGCGGTTCGTGGGGTCGTCCTTGAGCTGATCCAGCACGCTCAGGCCTGAGTGGTCGGGTAGCATCATGTCGAGCATGATCGCGTCGGGCAGCAGGCTTTTCGCCAGCTCCAGACCTTCTTCGGCATCTTGCGCCACCACGCATTTATAGTGCAGCTCATGGGCCAGATCAAAAATGATTTGCGAAAACTGCGTCTCATCTTCGATCAGCAGCAGCAGCCGGCCGGGCGACGCGAGCTTGCGGCGATCATCGGCAAACGGCTTGGGTTTGATTCGCTCAACCCGCTGTTTGAGCGGAGCCGGGACGGATATTGATGAAGTATAGGCTTTCGGCGCCGCCGATTCCACACGCGACTCATCATAGGTTTCCGGCAAGAGCAGTGTAAAGCGGCTGCCTTCGCCCGGCGTGCTTTCGACCCCAACGCTGCCGCCCAGCAGGCGGGCCAGATCGCGCGAAATTGAAAGTCCCAGGCCCGTGCCGCCATATTTACGATTCGTTGTGCCATCGGCCTGGCGAAAGGCCTCGAAAATAACCTCCTGCTGCGCTTGATGGACACCAATCCCGGTGTCGATCACTGCAAGGGAAAGCTTCCCATCCGAACTGCGAGATACGTGCAGTGTGACCTGACCTTTGTCGGTGAATTTGAAAGCATTGGAAAGAAGGTTCTTTAGAATTTGCTCAACACGCTGGCGGTCAGTTGAGATGGTTTCAGGGAGGCCTGCGTCGACTATGATTTCAAATTTGACCTTTTTGTCCCGGGCCAGCGGTTCAAAAGTTCTTTCCAGCGAATGCAAGACCCGGGGCAGAAAGACGCTCTCGGGCCTGATTTCAAGCTTGCCGGCCTCGACCTTCGACAGATCCAGAATGTCATTGATCAGGTTAAGCAGGTCATTGCCTGCTGACGAGATGGAATGCGCGTACTGGACCTGCTCGGTGGTCAGGTTGCCGCCCGCGTTGTCGGCCAGAAGTTTGGCCAGGATCAAGGAGCTGTTGAGCGGGGTACGAAGTTCGTGCGACATATTGGCCAGGAACTCGGATTTGTACTGGCTGGCTCTTTGGACTTCGTCGGACCGCTCCTCGAGCAGGGTTTGTGCTTTGTTTAACGCCGCATTGTTCTCGTTCAGAATGTCTCGTTGTTCCTCCAATGCTTGTGTTTGCTCCCCGAGCTGGTCGTTGGTTTGTTCGAGCTCTGACTGCTGGCTCTTGAGCTTGGTCTGACTTTCTTGAAGCGCGCGCGCCTGGGCCTCGAGCTCATCGTTGGTGGCCTTCAGCTCGGCTTGCTGGGTTTGGAGCTCTTCGGTCAGACCCTGGGATCTTTCAAGAAGCTCCTGTTGTTTTTTTCGGCTGATCGAGGTGTTGATCGCAATTCCAATATTTTCAGACACGTGTTCGAGAAACGTTTTCTGGTGCTCCGAGAACGTGGCGAAGGATGCCAGCTCAATCACGCCATTGACCTCACCCTCTTAGAATACGGGGGCCAGCAGCAGCGAGCGCGGAGCGGCGTTGCCCAGATCCGAGCCGATTTTTCCAAAATATTGCGGCGGCAGGTTTTCCAGCAAAATGGGCCTTTTTTCGAGGGCCGCCTGGCCGATCAGCCCTTCGCCCAGCTCAAAAGTGCGCTCCTTGTCGTCGGCGTTGATTTTGGAGTAGGCATAGCCGCTCACGCGCTTCAGCGTCTTTTGAGGAGTAACGTAATAAAAGGCTCCCATCTGCGCGTTCAGGAACGGCGCCAGATGGCTCAGCACGCTCTGTCCCAGGCCGGAAACGTCCTGCTCGCCTCGCATCTTGTCCGACAGCGTGATCTGGCCTTCGCGCAAAAATTCCAGCTCGCGGGCCTTGTCACGCAGCGAAGCTTCTGCGTGTTTTCTTTCGGTGATGTCGCGCTCGGTGGTGGCGATGCCCGTAAGGTTGCCTTTATCGTCGGTGAGCTTGGTGTTGGTTAGCCAGACGTCGACAATCTTGCCGTCCTTGGTCTTGCGCTTTGTTTCCAGCGTCGGCACCAGCTCGCCGCGCTTGAGCGAGGAGAGAAACTCGCGCGCTTCCTCCTGATATTCCTTAGGCACCGTGTCGACGATATTCATGCGCAGGGCTTCGGCTTCGGAGTAACCGTAGATCTGCTCGGCGCCCTGGTTCCAGGCCAGGATGTTGCCATCCAAATCCTGGAAGGTGATCGCGTCGTTGGAGTCCTGAATGACGGTGGCCATTCGGCGAAATTTTTCGAGGGTTTTTGTCTGCTCGGTAATGTCTCGTTCGGTGGTGGCAATGCCCGTCAGCGTGCCTTTGTCGTCGGTAAGCTTGGTGTTGGTCAGCCAGACGTCGACGATTTTGCCGTCTTTGGCTTTTCGTTTGGTTTCCAGCGTTGGCACCAGCTCGCCACGTTTGAGCGAGGAGAGAAACTCGCGGGCTTCTTCCTGATATTCCGTGGGCACCGTATCCACGATATTCATGAGCAGCGCTTCGGTCTGGGAATAGCCATATATCTTTTCGGCACCCCGGTTCCAGGCCAGAATATTGCCATCCAGGTCCTGAAAGGTGATGGCGTCGTTGGAGTCCTGAATAACCGTCGCCATTCGACGAAACTTCTCCAGCGCACCCATTTTCTCGGCAACCGCCTTGGGACGTTTGGACTTTTTGTTCAGCTTTGCACTCGGGGTGACTTTCGTGTGTGGCAATGGCTTCCTTTTGAATGCAGTGGGCATTCCTTCGCCCATGGCAAAAGTATTATGAAGCAATTTTCAAGCCATGCATCAGGGGCACGAAGTGCTACTTGAGGGCGTTCCACGGGGCAATGCTCCCCATGAGGGGCAAGCTACCCCGGGCATCGGCGCAGTGAAGGGCGAATCGCCCCTTTGGCTGCCTGCCCGGACTCGGCTGCGATTTCGTGGGCGTAACAGCAGCTCCACCCACTTGTCTGACCTCGAAAAGCGGTTGGCAGCAGCTGCCAAGCCAGCTAGTCTGCCGGCAATATGTTGATTGACGATGTCTGGGGCGAGTTTTTCAAGGCAGAGATCAAGACCAGCGGCTCAAAGCTGTTTGCGCAGGACAAGATCACGATTTCGAGCGGGTCTGACACGGGCATTCACGCTTTTGTAAAGGTGTCTCCGCCGTTTAAAGTACAGCTCGCGGCGGCCGACATCGCCAGCGCGTCTTTTACGGCGACTTGCTCTTGCCCCGGCGCAAAAAAAGGACGGCTCTGCAAACACATCTGGGCAACCCTCCTCATGACCGAGGTCAAATATCCGGATTTTCTGAGCGCCAAGCGAGTGATAGAAATGGCCCAGGCCGGCCCGACCGCGAGTGCCAATCCGCAAAGCTCCTTTAAGGAAGCCGCAAATCTTCGCGCGTCGCTCTATCGAAAAGTTCAGTATCAGAAGCAAAAGCTGAAGGTCAAAGAGAAGAAGAAATCGGGTTCGCGGCGCGAAAGCGTAGTGCAGGTGGCAACCTATCCCCCGGAAATGGAAGCCGCCTTGGCTTTTTTTTCCGAGAATGGCTTTCCCTTGCTTCCTCTTCCCTCTGAGACCGCTCTGGGTGAGGCAAAGAGAAGGTTATCCCGGGTATTTCATCCCGACCGCGGCGGCACCCACGCAGAGATTGTTGAGCTCAATCGGAATTCAGAACTTGTGCTGCGGTATCTGCGCACGGCTAGCTCAGACTGACTCTCGGGCTTACATCACACCCAGAAACGGCAGCGTAAAAAATCTCATGATGCTGTGGCCCGCTTTGGCCCGCTCGCGATGAACGAACTCCCGATCGAGCAGCTCGGCATTGGTGGCGAAGTCGGCATCAAAGAGCGTGCGCAGCTCAGCAGCAAGTTCCTTGTTTTCGATTTCCAGGCTGACCTCGTCGTTAGCCACGGTACTGGGCACGTTGAAGTTGTGCGACCCGAAGATAACCGTATCATCGAGAATCGCCAGCTTGCGATGCGCGTAGACCCAAGGCAGGTCTTTATTGATCTGAAACTGATGCACGGCAATTCCTGCTTGCAGCAGATCGTCAAGGTCAGGCAGCTCCATGCTCCAGAGTGGGCCGCCGGGCTCAAGGTGCTTGCGAGACCAGTCGTGCAGGTCGGGTGCGGCAGTGTTGGTCAGAATTCGAATCGACACGCCTGGGCGCTGGTGTGCCGCCAGTAGCGCGGCTTTGAGCCTGGGATGAAGAATCAGAACAAGGATGTCGAGGCGGATGTCGGTTGCCGTGGCCATCTTTTCCACAAGGGAGTTTAGGACTGGGTCTTCGAGCCTCTCGAGGCGTTCGCGGGTGCCCCATTCACTGGGGTTAACCGCCTTTTGGCGCAGCTGGTGAATGAAATCATAGTGCAGCACGCGCCCCTTGGCTGCGGCGTCGCGTCCGGGTTGCTCGTACCAGCGCAATAGATCCTCGAGCAGCTTGCCTTCGGCTGGGTCCAGTTTGGTGGCTGGCGTGGCTGCATAGTGCTGCGCGGTTGCGCGAGGGTTTTGGTGAGTCATCAAAGTTCCGGCATAGGGCGCCTTCATCGTGCGCAGAATGTGCCAGAGGTCGTTGAAGGCCTGTACGGTTTGGTAGGCCAAACCGCCCTTGTAAGCAAAGCTCGTATCGAGCCAGTGCAGGTAGCCCTCGGCATAGCCCCGGCCGGTGGTCAGCGCGAGTCGGTTGTCGACGATGAAAAGTTTGTCGTGCACGCCGTCGAAGATATTCCAGCCATACTCCTCGGCCTTCGGCCCACCGAAGATGAGATATTCGATCGGACGACGCGTGGGTGGATCGATGAGGTAGCGGGCGGCGTTATTATGATAGTCGTAAAAAATCTGACTCAGGGCCGACACGATATACCGTACTTTTACGCCTCGATTTGCGGCATCGCGCAGGGCGCTTAAAAGAGGAAGCGCGATGGTTTCGTCGGTGCGCTGGTCATAGTTCACGATGTCGATCGAAGCTCGTGCTTGTTCGATCAGCTTTATGCGCAGCTCAAAGTCGAGCTTGGGGCTGGCCACCACGCGCACGTCGTCGCTGGCAATCGGGATGAGGGGATAGGCCTCTGCCAAGGCAGCCGTCGAAAAAAGCAGAGTGAAGAGGAAAAAGGCTAGGGCACGCATGTGGTTGTTATGTATTGCAATTGCGGTGCCTGAATGAAGGGCAGGCTTCATCGTTTTAATTATACGCTAACGATATCCATGGGTTAGCAAAACTCAATGATAGGGGGATATGGAAGATTGTGGCGCTCACGTGTTGATAAATTAGACGATACGGTCTGGCCTGATCGCTCGTATAAAGGCTAGTACTGCGCTTTGACCTTATCGTAAGCGGCTTTCACCTGGTCAGAAAGCTGTGCGTACGTAGGATGCGCCATGTTTCTTTCGAGCGAAGCCTTGAGCTCGGCCTTCATATTGGCCTGGCACTCCGGACTCTTTGCCTCGGTGCCGTCCTTGCGGCACGCATTCTGAAACTGAGGCATGGCCGAGATGATGGCGCAGGCGTCGCCGTCGCTGCCGTCGGTCGGCCCGTCATGTGCGCACTTGTCTTTAATGCCCATGAAGATGCCGGCGTTTTTCACGTCGGCCACCATCGACATCGAGGGAAACGTCTTGCGGCACATATTGATGACCTCGCCGCTGGGCGAGTTGCCCAGCGCGCCCGCGCATGCCAGGCAGTGTTCGGCGGTTGCCGTCGCAAGCGCACCGCACGTCAGGTGGCACCCATAGACGGCGTCATTGGGGTTGGTGTCGCTGTGACGGCCGCCGTCGCTGACGTTGTTGACGTGCAGCGCCTCATGAAAAATCAGCGCGGCAATACTGGTGGTGGCGTATTGTCTTTTGCGCGCATTCATCCGCTCTTCGAGAGTTGCGCCGCTGTTCACCGACGGGTCGATCGCGTTGCCTTCGGTGGCCTTGCTGCCGCCCGGACGAAACGGGTCAACACCGGTCAGGGTGATTTCGCCCTTGTCGGGTTCGGAGTAGCCACCGTGTCCTGCACCAAGGTTGGCGGACTCGCTGCCACCACAGTGGATAAGCGCCCCCTTGTTGCGCACCTTGCTTTCAGCCACGGGATTGATGTCGCCTAAACATTTCAGCAGATCCTGGTCAATTTTGGTGGCCGCGCGCTCGATCATGGCGATGCCATTTTTGGTTTTCTCCGCATCGCCGGAATCCGAACAGCTCTTGGTGTCGAGGCGAAATTTGGCTGCCAGAAATTTAATAGCGGGTGGCGGTGGGGGCGGTGGGCTTGAGCTGCTTGCCGGCGCAGGAACGCCTTCACCAAGCTGAATGGGCTCATCGGCAGCCTCGCCATTGCCGGCGGGAGCGCCACCGCTACTGTCGTCGGTCGAGGCCGAGGGCGCGCCGCGTGGGCTCGAGATCGTGGTGGGTCTGGCGCCTGGCGTGTTCCAGACGTCAGCCTGAGCGCTGCCGGAAGCCGCAAGCCACGTCATTAGTGTCAGCGTTATCGCGATACCCATGTGTTCGGTCCCCCTGAAACTTGCCTGGTCCTCATTTTATCACAGAACTGCTGCGTGGGGCCACTGGGTGCTTGAAATTCAGCAGTTGCCCATATTCTGCTTGGGCTACGAGCAGGTTGACAACATACTGTTTGGTATGTAATTTGAATTCATGAAAAGAATAGCGCATGATTAAGAAAATTATAATTGCGATAGTAGTGCTGGTTGCCGGGGTGCTCGCTTATGCGGCCTCACGGCCGGCTGAGCTGGCGATTGATCGGGTGATTGTGATCAGCGCCACGCCCGAGGTGATCTTTCCTCACATCAATAACTCCCAGAAGGCAAACGAGTGGATGCCGTGGCAAGCGACCGATGCGGGCCTCAAGATGATTTATGCGGGGCCGGCAGAGGGTGTGGGCTCGAAGTCGAGCTGGGATAGCTCAGGCCAGATGGGTGCGGGCGAAGCGCTGGTGGTCGAGAGTGTCCCCAGTCAGGTGGTTAAAACCCAGCTTACTTACACGAAGCCCTTTCAGATGTCACAGCTGGCCGAAATTTCGCTGACGCCGGAAAATGGGGGCACTAGGGTTAAATGGGCGGTTACCGGTAAAAACGGCTTCGTCTTTCGCCTGATGGGAATCTTCATGAACTGCGACAAGCTGATCGGCGATCAGTTCGAAAAGGGTTTGGCAAACCTCAAAAGCAAAGTTGAAGGCAAGTAGCAAGAGTCATGTCCAAAGGTTGCGAAACAATCGTCTCAATCAAAGACGTCTCCAAGACCTATAAAGATGGCTTCTCGGCCCTCAAACAGGTGAGTCTCGATATCCGAAAAGGTGAAATCTTCGCCTTGCTGGGGCCCAATGGCGCCGGTAAAACCACGCTCATCAACGTCGTCAGCGGCATCGTGAAGCCAAGTTCGGGGTCGGTTACTGTCGATGGCTTTGACATCATCAAAGACTATCGCACCACGCGCAGCAAGATTGGCCTGGTGCCGCAAGAGCTGACCACCGATATGTTTGAAACGCCGTGGAACGTCGTTTCTTTCAGCCGTGGGCTTTTTGGTAAGCCGCGCGATCCGGCTCGGGTCGAGAAGTCTTTAAAAGATCTTTCGCTCTGGGATAAGAAAGACAACGAGATCAGAACGCTTTCAGGTGGCATGAAGCGGCGGGTGATGATTGCCAAGGCGCTGGCGCACGATCCCAGCGTGTTGTTTCTGGATGAGCCCACGGCTGGCGTGGATGTGAATCTCAGACGCGAGATGTGGGATCTGGTGGCGGAGCTGCGGAAAAAAGGCGTGACCGTTATTTTGACCACGCACTATATCGAAGAAGCCCAGGCGATGGCTGATCGCATTGGGGTGATCAACGGGGGCAAGATTGTCGTCGTCGAAGACAAGACCGTCTTGATGCAGAAGCTGGGCAAAAAGCAGCTGGCGCTGCACCTGAGTGTGCCGCTGGGGGCCGTGCCCCGGGGCCTTGAGGACTATCAGGTGGCGCTTGCAGCCGACGGCATGGAGCTCATCTTTACGTTCGATGCGGCTGCCGTGCATGCGGGTGTTGCGCCGTTTATGAAAAAGCTCGGCGAGCTGGGCGTTGTTTACCGCGACCTGCAGACCAAAGAGAGCTCGCTTGAAGATATCTTCCTGACCTTGCTGGAGAGCTCCTCATGAATTACCGCGCAATCTGGTCGATCTATAGATTCGAGATGGCTCGGTTCTCGGATACCGTGGTTCAAAGCCTGTTTGCTCCAGTGCTGTCCACCTCGCTATACTTCATCGTCTTTGGCTCGGCGATTGGCTCGAAGATGACCGATATTGATGGCGTGGGCTACGGGGCTTATCTTGTGCCTGGTTTGACGATGCTTTCGGTGCTGACAGAAAGCGTCAGTAACGCTTCCTTTGGCATCTATCTGCCCAAGTTCACCGGCACGATCTACGAGATTCTTTCGGCGCCGGTATCGGCCTTTGAGATTGTGGCAGGGTACGTGGGCGCCGCGGCTACCAAGTCCACCCTTCTGGGATCGATTATTCTGCTCACCGCCAGATTCTTTGTGCCCTATTCGGTACTGCATCCGCTTTGGATGGTGGGGTTTCTCGTGCTGACGTCGGTTACCTTCAGTCTTTTCGGTTTCATCATCGGCGTATGGGCTGATGGGTTTGAAAAGCTGCAGATCGTTCCGTTGATGGTGATTACGCCGCTTACGTTCCTGGGTGGTAGCTTTTATTCGATCAATATGTTGCCCCCGGCCTGGAAGAAAGTGACGTTGTTTAACCCGGTGGTCTATCTGATTGATGGGTTTCGGTGGAGCTTCTATGGCACGTCGGATATTGGGCTGGGGATTAGTGTCGGCATGACCTTCGTCTTCATGGCGATCTGTGTGACGTGTGTCGCTGTGATTTTTAAAACGGGCTACCGCATTAAAAATTAGCTGAGGGCGCCGCAGTCTACCGAACTATCGCTTGGCCACGGTTTGTTCCTTGAGAATCGCCTTGGCGAACAGAAAAACGATCAGCGCCACCACGGTGAAGTCGATTCCCGAGCCGATTACTTTGCCGTAAAAAATACCGTGAAACGATAGTTTGCGAATGTCTTCGACATTGGCGGCACGCAGGGCGGGTTGCAGAATCACGGGCATAAGCAGGTCATTGACGACGCTCGTGACAAACTCGTTGAGCTTGCCACCAATGATGACGGCAATGGCCATACCGATGACGCCATACTGTTTCAAAAAATCGAGGAACTCTCTGTGCATAACTGCCCCTTCTTAGAACTTGGCGACCAGCGCGGCGGTAAAAAAACGATCAGCCTTATAGCCGCCGGCAATGGACGGAAGATTATTGAAGCGGACCAGATAGCCCAGCTTGGTTGAAAAAATGGAACTGATCGCTGCCGAGGTCGAGAGCTCGCTATTGATCTGGTAGGCCGGATAGACGGTGAAGTTAGGCAGGTACTCGATCCAGAATTTCGAGGAAGCAGTCTTGTTCCACTGCCTGGCGGCTTCAGTGTAGAGACGCGCATAGTGATTTACGACGTTGGTGGCGAGCGAGGTTTTATGTTCGACGGTGTAGCGGTAGCCGGCTTCTGCCAGCCAGGTCAGCTCATCGCCTTTGACGAAGTAGTATTTGACGC
>JBBRLF010000086.1:0-15852 GCA_038231515.1 candidate division WWE3 bacterium | reverse complement strand
TAGTCGTGCATGCCGGCATGGCCGATGTCGTGGTAGATACGAGTCGTATAGGCGTTGGCGTCGGTATAATAGGTCACCACGACGGCCAAAGTCATGGGCAGGTTCAGCACGTTCCAGAACGTCGCACCAAAACCCTGAGTCCAATAGTCAGGGTAGAGCGGGCTGCTGTAGAAGCTGGGCAGCTGGGGCGCACGCCGCCAGTCTCCTAAAATTCCCTGAGCATAGATTTCGTAAGTCACCATGGTAAAGGCCGGATCTTCGCGCGATTCGGTGAACGTGGACAGACTCAGGTTGTGGTGCTCGGGATCGTATAAAACTTTCAGCCGATAGTCGGCGGAGCTCACTGCTGGAGCGTTGGCCGCTGGTGGCTTGGACCAGCCTGATCGAATCAGCAGCGCCTGCGTGGCGAAGAGACGATGATACGCATAGCTGATGTGACCGTAGCCGGCCGTGCCCCAGGCGGTGCCCCAGGAGTTCTTGATGAGAAAGCCGGCGTTGTCGAATCCGACGATCTCAACGGCATGGGTGACCCACTCGTCGGTGACGCCGTTTTTGAGGAGCGTAATTTTACCGCTCTCTTCCAGCGCGTTGTAATCCGCACGCAGCAGCGCCAGAGCCAGCGGCATGCGAAACTTACCCGTGGGCAACGTCACGTCGACCTGCACATGCGAGTCGAGGTCGATGTTGCCGCCGGCAGCCGGATCGTTCCACTGCGAAGGCAGAATCAGATAGCTTGCGGGAATGGAACGAAGCCAACGTCCAGCCTGCTTGTCTTCGAGGGCCGTCTGCAAGATGCGCTGATTCTGCACCTGGGGATAGCGCAGCACCTCGGTGTCGGCGCCAATGTGATATTTTCCGTAGGGCGTCGTGCGCAGAGCTTCGATGTCGGTCACGAAGGCTAGCCGCTGCTCAACTGACCGGCCGTCGTAGGGCAGGAAGCGCTCACTGGGAATGCCGTACTCTTCAAGCACAGGCACGTAATGTTCCAGCGCCTCGCCAGCCCTGATAAAATTGTTTTTGGGGAGCAGGCCGTTGCTGAGAAAAGTTTTTACGTTCTGCTCGAGCGTGGTTTTTTTCATCACGGCGTAAAGATACTGGGTGCTGATCTGGGTGGGCATGCCGGGCATGGCTTCCAGAGCGCCGGCCACCGCAAAGGCCGTACAGGTGCCCCGGTTGAGCTGACTTCGCACGGGCGACTGAAAGCCGCGGTTGTCCACATTGGCCTGAGCCGCGCAGGCGAAAAGGGCAAAGGTGAGGGTGAGGGTGAGGGTGAGGACCAGGGCTTTCATGATGCGGTGCGTCGTAACAGAAAAACGTCAAGCTTTCAAGGGCTTTTCGCTGATTCCAGTACGGCCAGGCTTTTCGTGTTGGCCAGCAGCGCGCGAGCGTCCACCCACACATTTCCCCGGTCGCATTCCCAGTCGCGCGAATAGCCGTCGCACTTTGCCGGGCCCGAGCCGCGGACCAGGTATTGACAGCTCTCGGCCGAAAAGCCGCGTCGCATTCCGATGACCAGGGCCACGCGGTCGTCGTGCCGGTAGCAGCGCTTGCCCTGTGCAGCCAAGCCCCGGTAGTAGCGGCCCTTTTTGAGCACGTTGGCGCAGTAGGTGAGTGAGAGAGGTTGGGCATGGGGCCTGAGCAGAACTTCGCGAAGCGCGGTGGCCGAAACACGTGTCAGCACGGGTGGCGGGGTGGCGCCAACCTTGGCCGGATTGCGGCTGTCGTGCGCAAGGCGCCAGGCCTGGGCAAGCTGCGCCTTTGCGCTGGTTTGGCCTCCAACGAACTCCAGGGAGTTGGCGTGGCCGTCGAGCCGCACAAAGCGACAATCATTTTTAGCCGCGGGTGCGGCATGGACCTGCGCGAGCGTGAGTAGCAGCACTGCGATCATAATGAGCGTATCGGAGTTATTTGGCCTGGCTCAAACAGCAGCGAAATCCGGCTTCATAAGAGCGAAACTTGCCGGGGTGCGCGGGATTGACGAAGCCGCAGCTGGGGTGGGCGCCGCCGTAGCAGCCAGCCCAGTAGCAGCCCTTCATGACGTGGGCGAAGTTTGTGCGATTGGAAAATGAGCGCGTCACCCATTCGGCCGCGTTGCCCGTCAGGTCGTAAACGCCCTCGGTGGAAACACAGCCCGGACGGGAGCCGCTGGGGTCGGCCTGATAAAGGCGTTCCACCTCGAGCTTGCCCTCGTGGCTGGGGTACTTCGCCACCTTGGACCAGTTGGGAATGCGCCATTCCTTGTCGTCATTGCAAAGGCCTTTGCGATACGTGTTGCCGTAGGGATACTTGCGGCCGGTTGCGCCCTGGCAGGCCCGCACCCATTCGGCTTCGCTACACAGGCGTTTGCCCTGGGCTGCGCACCAGGTCTCGCCTTCGGTGGCGCGCACCGCGGTCAGGGGGTTGGCCCCGACCTGGTTGGGCGCCTCAAAGCGATCCATGCAAAAACCCGCAACTGCCACCATGCCGTCGGGGCAGCTAAGCTGCCCTTCGGCGGCTGCCAGACCAGAGATACAGGCTATCAATACAATCAGTGTACTCATTGCCCAGGAGCGCTAGCACATTCGGCAGCATCTGCCTATCCAGACCGGGGCAGCCCGGTACGAAGAGTATAGAGATGAGTCTTGCCATCAAACTCGTAAATGTCACCAGATCCTATGGGTCCAACCATGCTCTGCGCGGAGTATCGCTGGAGCTGGAGGCGGGGAACTTTTATATTCTTCTGGGAAAAAACGGGGCGGGCAAGTCCACCCTCATGCGAATTCTCATGCGCTACGAGATGCCCGACAGCGGCAGCGGCCTGGTGCTGGGCGAGGCTATCGACAGCGAACGGGATGGCTTTAACCTCGAGATCGGCTATGTTTCGGAATCGCTCGACTACCAGCTGCCCTTGCGCATGAGTCAGCTCTTTTCATATTTCGCCGAGATCTATCCGCGCTGGGATCAGACTATTTTCGAGGGCATTCTGCGCGAGCTGCGCATCGATCTGAATAAGCAGTTTCGTGAGCTTTCGCGCGGACAGAAGATGCAGGTCGCCTTTGCCGCAGCCGTGGCGATTCGGCCCAAGCTGCTGATTCTCGATGAGATCACCGCGGTGCTCGACGCCAACGCCCGCGCTTTTTTCATGGACTATCTGGGGCGTTTCACCCGCCAGGGCGGCACCGTGGTGATGGCCACCAATATCGTTTCCGAGGTGCAGAACTACGCCAATCATATGATTCTGATGCACGACGGCCGGGTAAGCCTGGATGTGCCGGTGCGCGATCTGTCGAAACTCTTTCTTAAAATTCGCCGCGCGCCCAACGATCAACATCCGATGTTCAGCCATGCGGAGTGCGTCGAGGTGGCCTTGAATTCCGATGGCTCCACCTCGCATATCGTGAGCCGTCAGCTGTCGGCTACCTTTGACGTGCCCGAGCGGATGCACGATTACCGGGGCATCACGGCCGAGGAGATTTTCATCTATTTCACCCGCGGTGGCTTTCACGACCAGCACCATTTTATCGGCGAGGTCGACGTTGCATAGCCTGTTTCGCCTTTTTAGCCGCATCATCTTGAAAGTGACGGGAATTTACGTTGTCGTGTCGCTCGTGGGCATTCTGGCGTTGGACAAGCTTTTTGGTGGCTATGAGTTTTATCTGGGCATGCTCGTCTTTATCGGACCACTTCTGGCGTGGGGCCTTACCTTCATGCTGGTGCCCAAAAATCTGGACTGGATTCTGGCTCTGCCCATCTCCAAACGCAATGTGCTGGTGCTTCATTACATGACGAGTGTTTTTGCGTCGGTGGTGATTTTTATCGCCTCGCTGTTCGTGCTGCTGGTACTGGCGGCGATTAAACGCGACGTGCATATGATGGATCTGCATGTCAGCCATGTGGCCAGCGCCGCGCCCGCGCAGCTGCTGCGTGACCAGCTGGAGCCCATTCTGGCCGGTATTGATATTTACGGCTGGATGACCGGGCTGCTGATGATTTCGTTTTTTCACGCGCTTTCGATGAGCATCTCGCGGCCGGCGACGACCAAGCGGTTTTACTTGAATCTTTGGAATGCCGCAAATCCGGTGCTGCGCTGGAGTGTGCGGACGGGCTGGGTGGCGTTCATCGCGCTGGCCGCCGTGTTTCGGGAATATTTTCTTTCGCCGTTCGGGATTTTCGTCATCGCCACGCTGCTTTTTCTTTTTCTCACCACGATCAACACGTCCAATGCCCTGGGGCTGGGACGCCGGCAGCGCAGCCGCTGGATGGCGGTCTCGGCCGTGGTTGCGGCCGTGCAGATCGTTTTTCTCTTTTCACATGCGATGCGCGGCGTGCGTTCGGAATCCTTTGACCGGCGCGTGGCCAGCGTCATGTTTCTGGGCCCCTTTAGCGGTGGCATGGCCAAGGCTGATCTGGCGCATCTGCTCGAAGCCGGTATCAACAACGAGCGGGTCGAAGAGCTGGGCGATCTCTATCGCAAGCGTTTCTGGCACCGGCAAAAAATCAAGGCCAGCGCCGACTTCGATCTGAGCTTTCAAAAGGCGATCCTCTCCAAAAAAGCATTTCCGGATGTGGTCAGCACGCTGCGACTCTTCGATCCCACCGATTTAAAGTTCGACGACGTACAGGCGGTTTTTGCCAAGCTGCAGCCGCTGATGAATGACTGCCGCTGCGACTTTGCCGGCTATGATTTGCTGACGGCCAAGCTAAATCCTGCCGACGCGCTCGCGCTGCTGGGCACCCACCAGGAGGCGGCCGTGCAGTTCGTGCTGCTCTGGGCCCGTTATCATGCGACCCCAGCTGACGTGGCGCTGGTGGCCGGCATTGAAAAAGGTTTTGGTACCTATACCGACCGGGCCAAGCTCTCGGCGCTGCTCACCCTTTCCGTGCTGCGCGGCTCGCACGTCACTTTCAATGACTGGTTGACGGGCCGGCAGGGCCGCGCGGTTTCGTCATGGGTTGGCGCGCCGGCGGCGCGGGTTGACTGCGGCGTCTGGCAGCCCAAGCCGGTGGCCGAGCTGACGCCAGCAGACGCTCCGGCGCTTAACCAGTGTATTCGGCGCCGCGCCGAACCGGCCTATGCCAGCGAAATCGAGGCAGCCGGTTGGATTGAGCCTCCGCTTGATATCAAGACGCGCGCTACGATCAGGAAGGTTTTTCACGTTAAATGATTCTTCAGAGTGTCGTGCAGCAGCTGAAAAAATACGTGACCAGCGCGTCGAGTCTTGGCCTCGATCTTTACTTTCGGGTGGAAACCCGCGGTACGATTTCGGTCGAAGCGTTGGGCACGCCGCCGGAATTTTCCGACATGTATGCTCCCGTGGCCTGGTTTGGCTTGCCGCCCATTTTGAAGCGCTTCAATGTCGGGGCAGGGGATGTTTTTCTGGACCTGGGCTGTGGCAAAGGACGAGCGCTGTTCATTGCGGCGCGCTTTCCGTTTGGGCGGGTCATTGGCGTGGAGCTGGCCGAGAGTCTGGCGATCACGGCCCGCAGAAACTGCGCCAGTTTTTTGCGCCGGCGCCGCGTTTCCTGCGCTGAGATTCAAATTGTCCACGCCGATGCCGCGGAGTTTGAAATTCCGTCAGATGTTACCGTCGTATTCATGTCCAATCCGTTCCACGACGTGCCACTGGACCGCGTATTGGAGAATCTGCGCGGTTCGCTTTACCTGAATCCGCGCCGGCTTCGAATCATCTACAACTCGCCCGTTTTTCACAACCGGGTGCTGGCCGCTCTTGCCGATCTGGTCGCGCAAACCGAGGTGCGCAGCGATTACGTGATTTACGAGCTACGCTGTCCGGAGAGACCATGAGACGTTGGTGCTTTGCCCTGGCACTTTTTGTAATCGCCTGTCTGCCCCGCCCGGCCGAGGGCGCCGATAATCCCTGCGAGGGCATTCGTCTGGGTTATCACGAGTCCATCGACGGGCAGGGTTTTTTTGGCGTGCTTACGCCCAAGACCGATGCCCGCTTGGCCCGTCAGGCGTTAGAACGCAATATTGAGGCGGCCAAGCCTGGACCACCCGGCGAATATCCCGGAATGGGCACCGTAGTGTTTAACTGGGCCGGGGTTTGCGAGCTGGCAAAAACGCGCGGCATTCGAGTGCTGTGGGTGGGTTGCCATTCCGATACCGACGAGGAATCTGGCGAGTATTACGGAAGCCTGGCCACGTCGCGCGATAAGGTGGGGCTCATCAATGCGACCTGCGTGGTTTCAGCCTGGAGCAAGTCGAAAAAGCCCAGCTGGGGTGATCTGGTCGAATACGCGTTGATTCACACCGGGGGCGATCGCAAAACGATCTACCCTCACGAGTCAGAGTCGGACGGCGATCGGTACGATCAGCTTAAAAAGCAGGAGGTGCGCCTTGAGCTCTATATTTCCGCCCTCAATAATAGCGTCAGCATCATGAGTACTGACACCAAACACTAGCTAAGTGCCCGATTTCCAAATTAATAGTGTTCCAGTCAACGATTGTATTGAACTCCGTCCAGAGCTCAGCTATACACCGCCATGCGTTATAAAGCGTGGTTTGCCCTCAACCTGTTCGCGGCACTTTCCCTGACAACACTTCAGCCCGCTTTGGCCGACACCACCACGCAGTGGATTGAGCGCGAGACCCGCATTTCGTGTCAGAATCTTTTTCTGAATATCTCGCCGCCAGGCACGAGTCGCGGCGCCGTCGTTGCGTCTCCGTCGAAGGTTGCGCCAAACTATTTCTTTCATTGGATTCGCGATGCCGCGCTGACCATGGACGCCGTGCTGGGCACTGACGCGCGCGCGACGAGTGAAAGTGAACGCGCCAGGATTCGCACGGCGATGCTGGAGTACGTCGACTTTTCGCGCAGCAATCAGCTGGGCGGCAGCGTGCCGGGCGAGCCCAAGTACGAAGTCGATGGCAAGGCATTTACGGGGCCCTGGGGCCGTCCGCAAAACGATGGCCCGGCTTTGCGTGCGGTGACGCTGGCACGGTTTGCCGAAAAGCTGCTGGGCGAGGGCGCCGAGGCTTACGTTCGCGAGCGCCTCTATGACGGCAAGTTCCCCTCGGATTCGGTGATTAAAACTGATTTGGAATTTGTGGCCCACCACTGGCGCGATGCGGCCGTGGATCTTTGGGAAGAGGTGCGCGGTCAGCATTTTTATACGCGAGTCGTGCAGCGCCGGGCGCTGCTTGATGGCGCGCGCCTGGCCGATAAGCTTGGCGATGGCGGTGCCGCGAAATTCTATCGCGAGCAGGCCACGTTGCTCGAGGCCGAGCTTGCCAAACATTGGGATGCCGGTCGTGGTTACGTCGTAGCGACGCTCGACTACGAAGGCGGCGATCGCGGCAAGCACTCGAACATCGACTCGGCGGTAATTCTGGGCATCCTGCATGGACAGACGGCTGACGCGTTCATGTCTCCCGTGCGCGACATCTATCTGGCCACAGCCGAAAAAATGCGGCTCGCCTTTAATCAAAGCTATTCCATCAACGGGCGGGTGACGGACTTCGAGGGTGCGCGCATCGAGACGGCGATTGGCCGCTATCCAGAAGACGTTTACGACGGTTTGACGATCGAAGGCAAAGGCAACCCCTGGGTGCTGGCCACGAATGCGTTTGCCGAGTACTGCTACCGCGTTGCCTCGACCTATTTCAGTCAGGGGCACATCGAAGTCACCGAGCTGGGTTTACCCTTTCTGCATTCGATGGCGCCGGGTGTGACGTTGCATGCGGGCGAGAAGCTGACTGCGAGTGACGCGCGTTTTGGCGCGGTGTTGGCCGGCCTGCGAGAGTCAGGCGATGCCTTCTTGCGCCGCACGCGGCTGCATGCCAATCCGGACGGCGCACTTTCTGAGCAGATCAATCGCGAAAACGGTTATATGCAGGGCGCACGCGACCTAACGTGGAGCTACGCCAGCTTTATCACCGCAGGTCAGCAGCGTGCGCTGCTGGACGCGATTCGAAATCCTTGATCCAGAATACTCCTGCCTTCGGTTCAGCGTGCATGGTGGTGGACGATTCCGGGTTACTTTTGCATTCTGAAGCGATTGGCCGCGGCAACAAGCGCGCGCAGCACTCCGGTGCTGGCGCTGCTCAGGTGCCCGGCATCGGGCACGATCACTAGCTCGGCCTGCGGCACCGCCGCTTTAATGTCCCAGGCCGAAACATGGGGGCAGATCATGTCGTAGCGTCCTGCCACGATGACCATCGGAATTCCCCCAAGCTTGTCGGCATGCGCCAGCAGCTCGTTGGAGTCCCGCGAAAAAAAACCGTAGTGGGCGGCGTAGTGCGATTCGATCAGGGCGCGCCGCAGATAACGATCGTCCAGCTCGGCGTCGGTGTGAGCATCGAGCGGCTGCGGCAGCAGAGTCGAGGTTTGATCTTCAAAAGCGGTCCAGCGTCGTACCGCCTCGCGACGCAGCAGGGGATCGGTCGATTTCAGGCGCCTGATATAGGCGGCGACGAGATCGTGCTTCTCGGCCTTTGGAATAAAACCATCGAACGGCGCGAAGATGTCAGGAAACACCATGCTCACGCCGCTGTGCCCATAGCTCCAGTTAAGCTCACTGGGCCGCGAAAGAAAAACGCCCCACATGATGATCTCGGTTACGTGCTGCGGATAAGTCTCGGCGTAGGCCAGCGCCAGCGTGCTGCCCCAGGAGCCGCCGAAGAGCTGCCACTTTTCGACTCCCAGGTGCTTGCGCAAAAGCTCAAGATGTTTGACCAGCTCCCAGGTCGTATTCTCTTTGAGCAGGTCGGTGCTTTTACTTTTGCCTGCGCCCGCCTGATCAAAAAGAATGATGCGATAGGCGGCCGGATCAAAAAAGCGCCGCTGCTTGGGTCTGGTGCCCGAGCCCGGGCCGCCGTGCAGAAACACGACCGGCTTGCCGTTGGGGTTGCCCGACTCTTCATAATAGATCGTGTGGTTGTCCGACACTTTCAAAAAACCAGTCTTGGCCGGAGTTTCGATGGCGGGGTAGAGTACGTCGCTGGGCGAGGCCACGGGCTTTGCGGCACACGAAACCAGCAGGGTCAGGGCCAGGGCAAGCAGACCTAGGTTGAGTTTGGACATGCCCCATCATAGCCAGGGGCGCTCAAATTGGTACCGCATTCCGCCGATAAGTACGTCATGGCCGGCGACCGCAATTTACACAAGCTCTTGAATACCATCGTGAATTCCTTTGTAGAACTTTGCGGCTGCGATGGCGGCTCGATTTTTACCCTGCGCAAAGGGCTGGACGCAAAAGACGTGCTGGTTTTTGAAACGATGGTCACTCGCAGTATCAAGCTCCAAGAGGTGCCCGAACACCTCGTAAATCTTAGATTTACCCTGGACGACGACTCGCTGGTGAGCCAGACGGCAAAAACCCGGCTGCCCCAGCGCGCCAACTACAACCCGGCAAGCGGTGCCGAGGCAAAGTATGACGCCGTTCTGGACTACACGACCTATAACATGATGTCTGCGCCCCTGATTACACCACGTGGCGATCTGGTGGGCGTCGTGCAGCTCGTAAACAAGCTGCCCTATCCGTCGCGTCCCTCGGCCGGCACCACGCCTGACTTTGACCTGCGTGACGAACGCATGTTCAATATTGTTGCGGCCCAGGCCGCGCTGGCTATCGAAAACAGTCTTTTGCTTGAAGAGCAGGAAAAGCTGCTCGAAGGTTTTGTGAATGCCTGCGTAACCGCGATTGAAGAACGCGATCCGGTAACCTCGGGGCACTCCACGCGGGTTTCAGATTATACGGTGGCCTTGGGCGACGCCATCTCGCGCACCCAGACGGGTCCGCTGAAAGACATTCATTTCACGTCCACGCAGCTGCGCGAGATTCGCTACGCGGCCATGCTGCATGACATCGGTAAGATTTCGGTCAAAGAAGACGTGCTCAATAAGGAAAAAAAACTGCACGGCTGGCAGCTCGAGGTGATTCGCATGCGCCTGAAGCTGATGCGCGCGAATTTAAAAATGCGTCAGCAGGCCACGCGCGAAGACCTGACCGCGGTGAGCCGCAAGCTGGACACGGCCTGGAAGATGATTACCGAGGCCAACGAGCCCAGCGTTTTACCGGCGGCCGTCAACGGGGCGCTTCACGAGCTGAGCCTGCTCGAGGTCGAACTCGATGATGGTGAGATCCTGACCGCCTTGACCAAAGAAGAGGGCTTCAAACTTTCCATTGCAAAGGGCTCACTCACCACCGAAGAGCGCTTGGAGATCGAACGGCACGTGACCAACACGTTTCGAATTTTAAAGATGGTGCCCTGGAGTCGCGGGCTGGAGCTGGTGCCCGAGATCGCCTATCGTCACCACGAAAAGCTGGATGGCACGGGCTACCCGTGCAAATGCCCGGCCGAAAACATTCCGGTGCAGAGCCGGCTGCTGACCATCACCGACATCTACGACGCGCTAACGGCCGACGACCGCCCCTATAAGCGCGCGATGCCCGTCGAGCGGGCGCTTGATATTTTGGGTATGGAAGTAAAACACGGCAAGCTCGACGCGGATTGCTTCAAGGTGTTCGTCGAGGCCCGCGTATTTGAAGTTTGTCAGAAGCACAAGAAGGCCTCGCTCAAGGCTGCGTGAGCTTGCTTATAAAGTGCGCCAAGGCGTAGTCCAGCCAGCGGTGCGTGCCCAGCGGCGTGCGGTGACGCGTGAGATAACCCATGTGTCCGCCATGTTCTTCCAGATGCAGGTGCACCTGATTTGCACGTGGTGCCGCCAGATAGTCGCGATAGTCGACAAAGGGGTCATCTTTCGAGGTGAGCAGCACCGTGGGTGTGCGAATGTCACCCAGCAGCCCCTGCGTGGAGCAGAGCCTATAGTACTCTTCGCGGCTTTCAAAACCGCTGGCCGGCGCCGTGTAAAGCGCATCGAAGTCGTGAATGGTGGCCAAGCGGGGCACGCGTTGGCGCGCACTTAAGTCGGCGATCTGTGCCCGGCAGTCGTGGACGAAGCGCAGATCGTAGACGCGGTTCAGGCCGGTCTTAAGCCGCACTGCGGTTTTGGCCAGCGCAATCGGTGCGTTCACCGCAAGAGCGGCGTCGGGCAGCGTGTCGCCCCGGCGCCCGCTGAGCAGCAGCAGCAAGGCATTTCCGCTAAGTGAAAAGCCAATGGCGAGATGCCGTTTTTTTGGATGCAGCTTGCGGCCAAAGCGCAGCGCCTCGGAAAGATCTTCGGCGCGCCCCGAATGGTAGGGCTCGCGCGCCAGTCCAAAACCATGGCCCGCGCCCCGATGGTTGACGAGAAACACGCTGTGGCCCAGGCGGCTGCAAAGCGCGGCGGTGCGACGCATATAGCTTGAGTCGATATCGCCGCTCAAACCGTGAAAAGCATAAACCACCGTGTCGCTCTGGTTCTCAAAGAACTCGCAGGTCAGCCGATCGCCGCCGGGTAGCTCGATGTGCCGAAGCTGGCCCTGGGATAAAAAACGCGGCGAGGGCAGCAGATGGGCCAGCATGGTCTGAGCGTGTCCGCCGCGGGCCCAAGCTGGTGGTGAACAAGCAATCAAACCGGCGCATAACATTCAGAAAGTGTACACCCGCATCCCGGGCGGGGCACTACCTAACTACGGCTGTCGTGCTGCGGCCAGCAGACTTGCGCGAGCTTTTCTTGGCAGTGCTCTTGCGGCTTTTGCCCCGGGCGGCTGCGGTAAACTCGGTAAGATAAGTTTCGGCGCGTTTCGTGAAGGCGGCCTTTTGCTTGGCGGCATCGGCCTTGGCGTCTTTGAAAGCCTTGGTCGCGGCTTTAGTTGCAGCTTTGGTCGCAGCCTTGGCCGACTTGCGGATGTCGGTGGTGGCTTTACGCACTTCGGCCGTGGCTTTCTTCTTGAACGACTTCGTGAACTTTTCGAACTTGGTACTGATCTTGGCGCTGAACTTGGACATGGATAAATCCTCCTGCGTTTCGCTCATAAAGTTATATCCGGGCGGCTATGGGCGTGACAAGGATTATCTAGTACTGGTTAGTATTTAGTGGGATTTAGCGGCAAAGTTGACCCGTTGGTACTTCATGAAGGTGCCCAGAAAAGCGTAATCCGTGAAGACATGGTTCTTTACCCAGGGCTGGGTCAGCTGATTGTCGATGCGCGTGAGCAGCGGAACGTAGGGAAGGTCTTCATCCAAAATCTGCTGAAAGCGGCGAATTTTGGCCAGACGTTTGGGCCCATTAGAGAGCGTCGCGATCTCGGCGCCCAGGCGGTCAACCTCGGCGTTTTTATAGCCCGAGCTGTTGTCGCCCACACCGCCTGCAATCGAGGTAGCGCGGCTAAGGGAGTCGTCGGCATCCGGAAATTCGGTCAGAAAGCCCAAGGGCGCTATACCAAACTTCATCAAATTCAGGCGCTGAATCAGCACGGGCCAGGTTAGCGCCTCAAACTCAAGCGTGATGCCCGCCTCTTTGACCTGACGAGAAATCAGCTCGAAGAACTGGCGTTGCTCGGGCTCAGACGTCATTGTCAAGGTGAGCGGGGGCAGCCCCCGGCCCTCGGGATAGCCCGCCGCCGCCAGCAACTTTTTTGCGCGAGCCACGTCGCGCGTGGCCCAGCGGCTCTTGAACTTGGGGTCATACCCGTACATATTCGAGGCAATCAGCGAATGGAGCCGCTCGCCCTGGTTTGAAAAAAGCCGCTCGATGATCTGCGGAACATCAAGGGCGAGCGCAAAAGCCTGGCGCAGCTCTTTCTTTTTTCCCCATACCGGATCCAGCATATTGAAGATGATCACGCGGGCTTCTTTATGAGGCTCACGCTCAAGATGCAGGCCGCGCGCGGCATACTCGGCCTTGAGGGTGTTGCCGTCGGGCAGGACCACGGGAATGCCATCGCGACCCAGCGTGGTCATCTCGAGCTGGCCTGCCATGAACTTGAGCCACCGGGGCTGCGACTCCGGAATAATTTCCAGCACCACCGTGTCGACAAAGGGCAGCGGCGCGTTGGCGTCAGCGAGCAGCCCCGCCTGCTTGTCTGCGGGCCCGCCTTGGGTGGGGTAACGGCGATGCGTGTAGTGCGGGTTTCTTACCCCCACGATTTTGGAATGCAGCTCCACTTGAGTGGCCAAAAAGGGGCCGGTGCCCACCGGATGCGTGGCAAACTTGTCGCCATAGTGCTCAACACACTCGCGAGCAATAATCGAGGTGCGGCTATCGACCAGCTCAGAGGCCAGCCGTGGATGCGGCCGCGACAGCGTGAGCTGCACCGTATAGGGGCCCAGCGCCCGCACGCCTTTGATTTTCGTGGTCTGCCCCGCACGAAACTCATCGATGCCGTCAATGATGTGCTCGAAGGTTCCAAAGTAGGGCGAGTTCACGGTGCGCGTGGCCAGACGCTCGAACATATACACGACGTCACTGGCCTGCATTTCGCGGCCCTTGCCACCGGTTGCGACGAAGCAGGGATCGTCGTGAAAAAAAACCTGCTTACGCAGCTGAATCGTGAACTGCTTAAAATCGCGAGTGGCTACGGGCAGCTTTTCTGCCAGCCCCGGCGTAAGCTGATAGGGCCGTTTCAGATAATGGTATTCGTATAGGGTTTCGTAAAAAAGCTGAGTGGCCTGGCGGCTGGGCAGCTCGCCGGCAGCCGTGGGGTCAAGCGTGGTGAGCTTTGAGCCAATCGCCACGCGAAACTCATTGTACTTGGAGACCTGAGTGGCGTCTTGGGCGTAGAGCGACGCAAGCAGCACGAGCGCGATGAACGTTTTCATCCGTTCATGCTACTGCCAGTCAGAGCTTCTTTACAAGCAGCTTGCCGCTCATGCCCAGATGGCCGAAGCCGCAAAGGTGGCTGCACTTGATCGTGTGCGTGCCGGGTTTGTCGGCGACGAACTCAAGCACCGTGTCTTTGCCGCGCACAATATTAGAGTCGCTCACGTTGAAGTCGCTGATCTTGAGCCCATGCCTGACGTCGGCGCTGGTAACCAGCAGGCGAACTTTCTCACCCTGAGCCACCACGATTTCAGCTGGCTCATAATGATATTTTTTTGCAGTAACCCGCACCTCGCGCACCGTTTCAGTCGTGCCATCGGCAGCGCGGCTGCGCACCAGCGCACCCGAGTAAAACAGGGGTTCCTCGCCATAGCTGAGAAAGCTAAGCGTACTAAGGGCGGCAACGGCAAGCAGGGCGAGCGTAAAGCGTGTCATGAGGGCTCCTAATGCAGAAGCCTCTTATGCAGCCGCGTTATCAGGAAGTCAAAGGCGCTATGCGTCTTTTCCAATCGTCAGCTTGCCCGCCCCATTGCCATAAATCAGCAGCAGACCACCCATGATGGCCAGATTCTTGAGAACCTGAATCACCTCGGCCTGGCTGGCCACGTCCAATCCCATGGTAAAGGCCGGCTTGAAGTGAAAGATATAGGTAACCGGAATCATAAAGGCAAATAGCAGCAGCGCGCTAATTCGGGCACGAAAACCCGAGGCCAGGCTAAGCCCGCAGCCCAGCTCAACGAGCACCGCCGCATAAAGAAAGAAAGGCGCCGCCGGCATGCCCTTGGCAGCCATATGGGCAACCGTCGTATCGTAATTTCCGATCTTGGAGATGCCTGACAGGATGAAAATAAGCGCTAAAAGCAGTCGGCCAAAAAGCGCGGCTAAAGATTGGGCCATGTGTGGATTCCCCCAGGTTGTGACGTTACCTAACAGTCTACCAGCACCCGGCGAGATTTGAAAATACCGCAAGACATCGCAAGCCGGGGCCGATATAAATGGGGTCTACCAGCGATTACTTCTGAAGTGCCGGGGTGGCGAAATTGGTAGACGCACAGGACTTAAAATCCTGGGTCTCGAAAGGGGCGTACCGGTTCGATTCCGGTCCTCGGCACCAAACTCTAACCTTCGACAACCATCTAAACAAAAATAGAGCCTAAAGCTTCGACCAACCGACCGGAATCGAACAACGCAAGCGCGCTAAAAGCCAACGCAGTTGGGTTTTAGTGCGATGCGTGCGCGAGACGAAGCAAAGCGAAGTCGGAGCGCCGGCGCGAAAGCGCCGTAACGTCGCAAACCAAAGAATGCCCATAGCAAGAAGCACCGCTGAGCAACCGACCGAAGTAGGTCGATTCCGGTCCTCACCCAAAAGGTATAGCCCACATCCCCGGTCCCCTCTGGTCACTGGCCACATTTTGGACTTTGGATTCTCCGGTCCGATGAATCCAAAGCAGCAGATTTTTTCAGCATGCAAATATGGAATTCCTTTTGTGAACACTACAACCTTACCTAAAAGGCGACCCTCATGCGCGTAAAGTGAATTTCGATTGGTGCATCATGTTATAGCGTTCTTTTGCATGGATCGAGATGAATGGCGGAATCTCAATTACATCTAAATAAATTGCAATTCGATCGGCAAGATCATCCATATATGCTTTAAATTTAAATAGCATATTTATCCGCGAATCCTTCTCGTTGTTGATACGATTGGAACTCGTTTCGCTAAATGGATTCCAAATAATCAAAAAGGACGATTTTTTGAAATATTCAACTTGGACGACTTCGATAGTTTTGATCCTATGTCTAACTTCCTGTGCGTCACTGGGGCCTAAACCAGTTCTACTTCACAGTCGTCCAGACATTAAGAGCACAACCAGCAAGATTATCATATTCCCACCTATTGATTTTCAGGGCAACCAAGCTGGAGGCGCGAAGGATGTTTCGCTGCAGGTTCAGTCGGCTTGGGCAAACATGTATGGAATAACCAACATTGTCCCTGTCGGTCCGGTGCTTGATCATCTAGGTGGGCTGACCACTCCGTTTTATTTAAAATTAGTTAAGTCACTGGATGACACAAGTGCCATTGAACAGCTGCACAAGGATGCAGAAGTTCGAGAACTGATTGCGCAGGTGACCCAGGTGATCGGTCAATATAACTTCGCGTTCACTCTTGTTCAGGGCAGTGAAAGCTCCTACGAGGCCGGTCAAG
>JBBRLF010000085.1:0-15857 GCA_038231515.1 candidate division WWE3 bacterium | reverse complement strand
TTCCTCGATGGCGCTAAGCTCATCTTCAAGCTCCCAGCGCGCCAGCGAGCTGAGCGCAATCTCCTCGTGGGTGTCGGGCTTGCCCATGCTGTCATGCACCTTCAGCTTGTGGCGCAGGCCCAGCGAGCGTTGCAGGAGTTCAAGTTTGGTGGACCGGTCCATTGGAGTCGCCATTTGTGTCGAACCTTACTCCTAAAGCCGGGCAATTGCCACCGTGCGCATATCATCATAAATAATTATGAACTAGTATATTAATTAATAATTTTCAATTACTGATTGCCGCCCCTATATAGGTTCTCGTTCGCAAACAGTAGAAATTTTATTAAGGGGTTTTTCAAATGAAGTCCAAGATTATTCTCGCGGTTTCGGCTCTGGTTCTCGTCACTCTTCAGCTGCCAGCCCAGGCTCGCAGCCTGATGCCACCGGTGTGGAGCGCCCAGCTGGTGCGTTTTCAGCTCGATGAACAGCTGCCTTACGGCCACAATGTCACCGGAGCCGCCATTGAAGTGAACTATGCCCAGAAGACCGCTACGTTGTCGCTGTATCGTACGGTGAAGTGCCTGCCCGGCCAGGCCTGTCCGCGAATCATGTTCGCGCCGATCAAGATCGAACTTCCGATTCTTGACGTGACCAAAGACGAGTGCGGCACCAAGATTATCCGTGCACTGCTCGATCGCCGCCCTGTTGACGGCGCCCGCCAGACGCTGGCCATTCGCGACAATACGGCCAACCGCTGCCCAAGCTTCGTGGCTCGCAACGCAACAGAAGTTCTGTACAAGACCGACACCATGAGCCGCCGTGGCGCGATCAGCACCCGCTCGACCTTTGAAGGTGAAGCTCTCCGTCCTGACTACCATCGGATGTAATCACCTTCGTAAAAGACGGGCGAGGCCGGAATGGTCATTCCGGCCTCGCCCGTTTGGTCTGCTCTATGGTAGTGGGGGAGCATGAGATCAAAGCCTGGTCCCCGGGGACAGCCGCGCTACCGGGCGGGCTCGCTTCCAGGTGGCTTGCATTATAATCCCACTTTCGTCACGCCGGACGAGCGCGCTGAAATTCTCAGCTGGCTGGCCGGAATTTATCCGATCTGGGAAGAACGCTATTCGGCTCACAACCCGCCACCCGCGGGCAAAGAGCAGCGTTGGCTGCTGCGTCCCGTGTACTGGCTGGGCAACTGGCAGTTTGCGTGTCTCAACTACTATCATCCGCCCAAGGGCACGCAAAACCGGTGCGTGCATGCCGAGCCCTTTCCGCCCGTGCTGGCAAGGCTTGTCGCAAAAGTCGAAGCGCAGGCTCGAAACATGTATCGGGGCGAGGATCTGCCTTTGAGATGGCACCTCAATACTTGTCTCGTGAATTTTTATGGCAGCCGCCTTGAGAAGGGCAAACGTATCGACACCGCCCGCGTGGGTGAGCACAAGGATTTTGAGCCGGGGCCGGTGGCCTCGATTTCCCTGGGTGAGCGCGCTTTTTTCCAGTTTGTTTCGAGCAGCCGGCCGGGCACGCGCGACGAGGTTGTCTTTCAGCAGTGGCTCGACGACAGCTCGCTGCAGATCTTTGGCGGCGACCGCTGGAAGAATCGTTACTTTCATCGAGTCCAACGCGTGGACCGCCGAGCCGGCACGAAGTTCGAGCTGAATACCGAAAACTTTGAGGCTCGACGAATCAACTTCACATTTCGTTACGTGCCCGACGAGCACATCGTAGCCTTTGCCGCATTACCGCACCAGGCTGCTGCCGACGTGCGCGGGTATATGGAAAAGCTCGCGCAGCATTCGACTTTTTTTGCGCAGGCCCTCAGGGATAAATAATAATCGTGCTGGCTTGCGTGAGGCGCACGAGCTGCGAGTCCGGGCCTGGTCCGTAAAAATAACACTTGAGATGGTTGGGACCCTTGCGATTCACCGCCGCCGCCAAATCGAACTCGAGAAACTTGCTTTGGCGACTTAGTTTTTTGAATTGAAAGTTCACCACGGCCACGTCCTCGGGTCGTTCTGCTTTGTCGGGGCCCGCCCAACAGCTCACATGATCGGCCAGATGAGCATATTTCTCGCCCAGACGGCCGAGCACCCGAATTGTACGGCCGGTATTCAGGCGTTCGATTCCTTTTGTATAATAGGAAAAGAGGTCGGTCTCGGAATTGGGAATGATCGAGGTGATGTCGAGCGTGGGTAGTTCGCGCTCGGTACTGATGCTCTTGGCATGCAAGGCCCGCAGGACCGAGTAACGAAGGTAGGCGTTGGCATCCAGGTGATCCCAAGCCGCGATGTCGTCAGGCGCGCTTCTTCTGGTGCCCCATACGAAATCGGGCCCGCTCATTTTGCGGCCCGACCAGCGTCCGCCGATAAGGCGCTGGTTGGAGTCCAGCGCGATGAGGGCTTCGTAAGTCAGTGGCACTTTGCCGCCTTCGACTCGCTTAAATACTCCAAGGCCGACGTCGCGGACATTGGCGGCATCGGTGCTCAGCAAAGTCGAAGCCACCTCAAGGTCGATTCTCACCACCATCAGCGCGGCGATGCCCGGCTCGTTTTTAACCGGATACGGCGGTTGCAGCACGGTAATCGTGGCGCTGGACACTGGGTTGTTGATGACGGGTGCGAGCGGATTTTGATCTACGATAATGGGCTCGTGCGCAAGTCCGATTCGATTCGCAAGCACCAGCACCAGGCTGGCCGGATTGATGTCGTTGCAGGCAAGCTTCGACGTCGAATATTCATCACAGCGGCTTCCAACCTGCCAGTGCGTCATGGAGGCATGGGAGTGGGCAAGGCTAAGCAGACCTTTGATGTCGTTGGGATGAAAGCGCACCCGATAGCCGTCAGGATTCCTGACCTCGACTTCGCGAAAGGGCTCGGCATAGCGGGTGGCGGCGATGGCTACGCCGTTGCAGTAGCCCATCCAGAAGGGCAGAACCCCCACCATCTGCGGCGTATTGTGGCCACGGACGACAGCTTCCGCGCGCGTGGCACGAGCAGTGTAGTCGCCCAGGGCATAGTCATATTTTTCCGTGGGTGACAGGCGATAGGCCTCGCGCTCGGCACGGGCGTCGCCGGCCTGAGCTTTGATCAGCAGCTCCTCGGCGGAAAAATCTGACAGCACGGTTGTGCCCCAAAGTGAGCGAAAGACGAGCAGCAGCTTGTTGTCCTGCCAGCGGCCCGCGACGCCGCCAAACCACGTGGGAAAGAAGGTCGAGGCCCAGGGCACGCGTTCCGGGCTTATCCGAAGTTTGTGATTGAGCAGCTGCCGGCTCGTGAGCTCGGTGTAGGTGTCGACGATGCGCTTCTCGGGCAGATCGCTGGTGGGCATGTGCTCTGGATTGTTGTAATCTTTCTGCGAACCGTAGAGATAGATTCGAGACGAGTCAAAGTAGCCGGTCCTGTCGGGCTTGTCGCAGCCCGCGGTCAGACCTGCGAAAAGCAACGCTAGCGCGTAAGTAGTTTTCTGCACAGGTATTGGATCATCAAGAAGAACAAGCAGGGAAGCAGGATGAAAAGAAATTCGGATTTCAGAACCTCGAGGCCCCACGCCGAGAAAAATTCCGTAATGCCGATGGGCGAGACTTCGATCGGACGATAGTGGTGAAAGTAGCGGTCGAGATCAAAGGGCCAGTAGAAAGCCACCCCGAGGCCGCCATTGGTTAGCGCATCGAGCTGAGGATGCGAGGCGCCCGCGACGAAAAAACTGCCCAGCAGCACGAGCCAGGGTTTGGAAAAGGCCCGCACTTCGCGATACGCGAGTAAGGTGAAGCTCAGCGCAACGCAGAAGGCAAAGACATAGCTGTGGGTAAAGCCACGATGCCCCCACTGGCTGGAGTAGGGAATGCCAAAGCCAAAGGCGATGACGTCAAAATCGGGAAGAATGGAAATCAGGCAAAGCAAAAACCAGAAAAGCTTTCGCTTGGCGCGATAGGGGGAAAGCTTGCCTATGGTAAGTGCCGCGGCGGTGTGTCCGAAAAGTGAGGCCATTACCAGTCAGTTTACGCCAGCTCGACCTACTTTCAAACGATTGTTACCTGACGCAGCAGATCCATGTCGGCCAGCACCTTGCCGGCGCCGCGCACGACACAGGTGAGGGGATCGTCAGCGATCGACACGGGCAGGCCGGTCTTTTCCCGGATCAGGATATCCAGATTCGCCAGTAGCGCGCCGCCGCCGGCCAGAATGATTCCATTGTCGACGATATCGGCCGCCAGCTCGGGTGGGGTGCGTTCTAGGGCGGTTTTGATCGTCTCGATAATGACCGAGACAGGATCTGCGAGTGCTTCTCGAATTTCGTCCGAGTTGATTTCGATCGTTTTAGGCGTGCCCGAAACCAGATCGCGGCCCTTTACGAGATACGTCTTCAGCTCCTCGAAGGGATAGGCGTTGCCAATACCGATCTTGATCAGCTCGGCGGTGCGTTCGCCGATCAGCATCGAGTAACGGCGTTTGACGTAGTTGACGATGACCTCATTGAACTTGTCGCCGGCGATGCGCACAGACTTGGAGTAGACGATGCCGCCCAGGCTGATGACCGCGACCTCGGTGGTACCACCACCGATGTCGACGATCATATTGCCGGAGGGTTCTGTGATTGGGAGCCCGGCACCGATGGCGGCTGCCATCGGTTCTTCAATTAGAAAAACTTCGCGCGCGCCCGCCGATTGCGTCGAATCCTTGACGGCGCGCTTTTCCACCTCAGTGACGCCGAAGGGCACTCCGACGATAATGCGGGGGCGCAGAAAGCGGCGGCGCGAGGACGCCTTATAGATAAAATGGCGCAGCATGGTTTGGGTGGTTTCGAAATCGGCGATAACCCCGTCGCGCATCGGGCGAATGGCGTCGATATTATTCGGTGTGCGCCCCAGCATTTCCTTGGCCTCTTTGCCGACGTCCAAAATTGTGCTCTGGCCCCGTGAGTTTCGGTGTACGGCTACAACTGAGGGCTCATTGATGATGATGCCCTGGTCTTGGGTGAAAACGAGCGTATTGGCCGTGCCAAGGTCGATGGCCAGATCTTTCGCGAACCAGTTGAGAATTCCCATGGAGCAATCAAAAGCAAGTTCGAGGCCAGCTTTGGCGCGCGAGTCTGTAGGGGTTCAGCTACGGGCGGCCCAGGAACTGCCGGGATTCTCATGCACGGAATTTACGGCAGCTCCGAAACCTCGACCACTTTGACGTCTTTGGGCGGGTAGCCCGCAGCTTCCAGGATGGGCAGGAGTTTTGTCTTGTCACCCATGACGTAGAGGTAACCGCCTTCCGGACTGATTTTCTGGCGTACATAGCGCATGACCTGGGCGGGCCGCACCCTTTTGACATTGACCAGGAATTTTTTGAAAAAATCAGGACTCAGGCCATAGGCTTTATAGCGGATGCGCTCGAAAAGCCGGTCACGCGCAAGCTCAGTTGCGCCCTTGAAGCTGGTAGTCCGTTTTTCAATCGCGTCGGCAACTTCAGCTGCTGTCAGGGTTTCTTTACGAAAGCTCATGACGACTTCCGGAATTCCTTTGAGCAGGCCCAGCGTCTGCGCGACGCCGCCAAAGGTATACGCGGTCCAGGATAGTCCTTGCAGGCTGCGCGAAGCGGTGGCGTGATAGGTCAGACCGCGTTTGGTGCGCAGGCTGTCGCCCAGACGTCCTGAAAGTCCGCCACCCAGAATTTCAAAGGCGATCAGTCCTTCGATAGCCTCTTGCGTGTCGGTTTTTACCCGTTCCGGAAAGATGAAAAGAATCTGATTGTCGGTCGCGCCCGCGCGCTCGATGAGCGTGACCTTTGTGGTCGGGCGTTTGAAGCGGCTGACCTCAAGCTCTTCGTGTTTCGTGGGCTGATACCTGGGTGCGGTGCCTGCCAGAAAGCGGCTTTCAAGGCACAGCTTTACTTTCTGTGGGGGTACCGGGCCGATCGCCGTGAAATAGGCCTGCTTTAAATTGTAGAGGCGGCCAAACTGCTCACGCAGCTGGGCCAGCGTGATCGAGCGCAGGGAGTGCAGCGAGCCGTTTCCATCGAGGGTGTCCGGGTGATACCCAAACGCGTCGCGCGTGGCGTGATAGAAAAGAACGTAGGACATGTCTGATTCCTGGCTGGTGCGATTGGCGATTACTTTGGCTTTCGCATCGGCAAAGGTTGCATCGTCGAATTTCGGTGCGGCAAGAAGTTCGGCGGCCAGCTTTATGATTTCATCCAGATTTTCAGCGGGCGCCGTGGCCGACAGCGAGCACAGGCGCGGACCGCAGTCGAAATGCAGCGAGCCGTTGAGCAAGAACAGCTTTTGTCGGTACTCGTCTTCGCTGAGGTTGGAAGGACCCTTGTCGAGCACGTCGTTCAGGATGCGTACCAGACCCTGCATGGCCAACGGCACACTGCCTGCCCCTGTTTCAAAAATGACGTAAGTCGTTTCGCGCGGCAGAGAGCGGTCGAGTTCGCCGTCAAATGGCGCCTGGTTTTTCATGGCAGTCGGGCTTGCCAGCGCGGTTGAAGCCAAAAGGAGCAACGGCGCGATTCGGGTGAGTTGGCTGCGCATGGGTTACTCCAGAGAAGGGGTTGAGACAACGACCAGGTTGTCTTTGACGAAATATGATTTGGCGAACTCGGCCACCTCGGCCTGTGTTACCGTTGGTGGCTTTGCCAGAGCCTTGCCAATCTCAGCGATATCGCCATAGCGGCCCCAGCTGCGGGCAACCTCTTCATTGAGCGTGTCGTTTCGCAGCACTCCCTCAGCGGTGCTCACCTGATACTGGCGCAGATAGGCGGTAAACTCGGCAGCCGAAAGCTTGCCAAAGTCCTCGCCCAACTTGAGTACCTCATCTCGAAGCTCCGCACTATCGTGGCCCGCCGTGGGTACCGCATACAGCTTCATGAGACCGGAATCGTTCGAGCTGTTGAAGGGCGAGATCACCGAAACAAACCGCAGCCGCTGCAGCAGGCGGCGACGCGCCAGACTGTAGTCCGATTCGAAGAAGATGTGCTGCGCCACATCGGCCACCGCCGAAGTTTCGACTTTCATATCCGGCACGCGAAAGCCCATCAGCATCTGGTGCGCGGGTGACTTTACCTTGCCCTCGGCCTGAGCATATTCGCGTTTTTCGGCATAATTCGCGGGCAGCTTGGCATCAGCACCGCGTGCCCACGAGCCATAGGCTTGAACTACCCAGGCCAGGGTGCGGGCACTGTCGATGTCGCCGGCAATAAACAAGCCCGTATTGTTGGGCCGGTAGTATCTGGTAAAGAACCGATTGCAGTCGTCGGCTTTTATCTTTTCCAGATCTTCGCGAAAACCGATCACGGTCCAGCCGTACGGGTGGTTGGGATAGGCAACGCGATAGATTTTTTCCCACAGATCCATGCGTGGGCTGGAGTCCATCTTGGTGGAGTATTCTGACCACACGGCTTTGCGCTCGAGGTCGAGCAGCGCAGTGGTTACTTTGAGTTTCTGAAAGCGAGCCGCCTCAATTTCGAGCAGGGCGTGGAGGTTTTTCGTCGGCACGGTCGAAGTGTAGACCGTCATGGCGAATTCGGTAAAGGCGTTGGCGGCTACGCCCAGCTTCTTGACCTTCATGAAAAAAGTCGGCTCACTGGGCGCCAGCGGGCGAAACATCATGTGCTCAAACAGATGTGCGATTCCGGTAACGCCCGGAGTCTCGTGCAGGCTTCCGGCTTTAACCCAGTGATAGACCGACGTCAGCGGCGCGATTTTATTGGGCACCAGCACCACGGTCAGGCCATTGGGCAGCTCATATTGAGTGGCGGTCACATTTTCACGCAGGCGAACTTCTTTCAGAAGCTTTACGCCCTTGGGAAGGGCGGCGGCGAAGCTCACTCCGGGCTGCAGGAAGAGGCCGAAGAGTCCCAGGGTCAAACCGATTTTTATCATTTGAATTAGTTTTGCGGAGATGCTGAACCGATGCAATATGTTTTCTATGAAAACAGCTCTCTGTCTGCTCGCGCTTGGTGTTCTTACCACTGCCCCTGCCCGTGCCTATGAAGGCCACGGATCGGGTAGTGTGAATGCCGAGACCCTCAAGAAATTTGCACCGGCGGCGTTGGCCCATGATATCACGCGCCGCGTACAGGCGGCGTTCGACGTTCGTTCGCCCGCGGGCGGCTTGCTGACCAGCGATGGGCATAAGCTGTTTTTTTCCTGGAACGTCACGGGCATCTGGCAGGTGTGGCGGCTCGATGGGCCCCGGCAGTTTCCGGTGCAGCTGACTGGGGGCGAAGATCCGACGACGGTGGCGGGCCTTACCGTAGACGACAAGTTATTAATCGTGTCGCGGGATCATGGCGGCGAAGAGTATCCGGGGCTTTATCTGCAGCCGGTCGAAGGCGGGCCTCTGACCGTCGTTCAGCACAAGCCAAAAGTCAGAACCGAGTTTCAGTTCACGAGTGAGGATTCGCGTTGGCTCTACTACGCAGCCAACGACGTCAAGCCGGATTCCTTTGCGCTTTACCGCTATGATCTTAAAAAGCGCGGCACGGCTGAGCGCATCTTCGACCAGGACGGCACCTGGTCCATCGCGGATCATCGTGGGACAGATGAGCTGCTGCTGGTGAAGGCTACGGGCAATCTGGCGCGCGAGTATTACCTCTATCAGATCTCCTCACGCCGCCTTACGCCGCTGCTGGGGCAGGGCGAGAACCTGGAATTCGATGTCGCCTACAGCGCCAAGCCAGACGAGTTCCTGGTGCTGACCAACAAGTTAAGTGATTTTCGCCGCCTTTACCGATGGAAGGCCGGCAAGTTCACGGCGGTTACGCCCGAGCTCAACAAGGACATTAGCGAGTTTGCCATCGATCGTGCCCACGTCCATGTCTATTACAATGTGAATGACGAAGGGTACTATCGTCTGCACGCCCTGGACGCGCGAACTTACAAGCCACTCCAGCTTCCGTCGCTCGCCAAGGCGGATATGGCGGTGCTGGGTACGCTTTCGCGCAACGGCAGATATGCCATTGTACGCCTTGAGACTTCAAAGATGCCGAAGACTAACTTTGTCTTCGACTGGCAGTCGAAGAAACTCGTGCAATGGGTTTTGCCAAGTGCACCCGAGATTGACACGAAGCACTTTGCGACAGTCACGCTCGAAAATTTTCCCACACGCGACGGGGTCCGGGTGCCGATGTTCGTGCGCCGTCCTGACGAATGCGTGGGTGGGCACCGCGAAAAGCCTTGCCCGGTAATCGTGATCTTTCATGGTGGGCCGGAGTCCCAAGCCCACCCGGGATTTAGTGCGACCCTTCAGCTCTTCGTGGATGCGGGTTTCGTCGTCGTCGAGCCCAATGTGCGCGGCAGTGACGGCTATGGCAAAACTTATTTGGATTCCGACAATGGCCCCAGGCGCCTGAGCGTGGTTACCGATATTGAAGACTGCTCAACCCAAATCAAATCGCATTGGAAGCTGGGCGCCACGTCGCCGAAGATTGGGGTGATGGGCTGGAGCTATGGCGGCTACTCGACGCTTTATGCCATGACGCGTTTCGCTGGCGATTATGATGCGGGCGTAGCGCTGGTGGGCATGGGCGATCTGCGCACCTTTTTGGCCAATACGGCGCCCTACCGGCGTAAGCTGCGCGCGGCGGAATATGGTGATCTCGAAAAAGACGCCGAAGCCTTGAAGCAGCTCTCGCCGGTCACGTATCTGGACCGGATTCGCGATCCCCTGCTCATAATTCAGGGCGCCAACGACCCGCGGGTGCCGGCCGGTGAGGCGCTTCAGATGTATGAGGCGGCAAGCCGTCACGGGCAGGCGGAGCTGATTTTGTTTGCGGACGAAGGTCACGGCGCCAGTAAGCGCGAGAACCGCGTTTTCGAGATCGGCCACACTCTGCGTTTTTTCGAGAAATATCTGAAGTAGTTAGTCTAAGATAAGAGCATGGGTAAGTACGAAGCCGAAGCCGAAGATTCCAGGCCGCCACGAGTACTGATCGTCGATCAAGACGGCGACCTGGCCGATGCGATTGTCACCGGGTTTAAAAAGGACGGTCCCGGCCTGGGAAAGCGGGGCGTGGTGCCCGTCTTCGTCGAAACTGTTCGTAGCTCGCAGGTCAAGCTGTCTGACCGCGATTTTTCTTATGCGGCCGTCTTCGTCAATCCGGTAATTGGTGCGGCAGCCTGGATCGCCGTGGTGAAAAGCACGCACCAGTACCGTGCGGGTATTCCGATTTTTGTGATTTACGACGACCGGCTTAAGGTAGGTAAGAGCGAAGCCGGTTCGTTGGGGCTGGCCGGCGCTATTCCCAAGCCCTTCGATTACATGCAGATGATCGGTTTTATTTTCGGCGAGGCCGCCGAAAGTGCGATCGTCGAAGAGGACGCCAATCCTACTGCTGAGGCTGGCGCACCCGCGCCGGTTTCCAGTGTCGACACGGATTATGCCGAGGTCGACCTGACTGGCGTTTTGGGCCGGCTCAAGTCGAAATTTGACGTCTACGTCCGGCTAAGCAACGGCAAATATGTGCGTATCCTGAACTCAGGCGACACCTTATCTGCTGATCGGGTTGAGAGTTATAAGGCCAAGGGCGTGAGCACGCTTTATATCCTGCGTTCGGCGCAGGACGATTATCTTAAATTTCTGGATACGATGGTGGCTGAGCTCGTCAAAGACACCAGCGTCTCGATCGAGGTGAAAGCCACGCATGTTGGCTCGCAGGCCAAAAGCACGGCCGAGTATTTGAAAAACTCCGGTTTCAGCGAGGCCAGCCTGGCGCAGGCGCAGCAGTACGTAAACAACTCAGTTGAGATGGTTAACCAGATCGCCGGCAAGAGCGAGGTGATGAAAAAGCTGCTCAACGATGTTGCGGCCTACGAGCACAGTCTGGCTTGTTCGACGCTGGCGGGCCTGCTGCTCAAATACATCGGCGGTGGCAATGCCGCGATTCTCAATGCCATGGGTGTGGCGTGTTTTGTTCACGACATCGCGCTGCTGGGGCAGCCTGCCGCCATTATGGACGAGGACGAAGAGAAGATGACTGCCGAGCAGCGCGTGATTTATCACGCGCATCCCGAAGAAGGCGCCAAGCTGGTCAAGAAGATGAAAGGGGTGCCGCCCATCGTGGCAACCGCGGTGGCGCAGCATCATCTGCGCATGAATAAGGGCGGATTTCCGAAGGAGAAGGCCGTGGCCGAAGTTAATCGCATGTCTGAGCTCATCGGTCTTTGTCATGAGTTCTTGAAGCTGCTGAAGCTCAAAGAGCGGGATGCGACACTTGATCCTTTTCTGATTCTGCGCGAGCGCGCGGCACGGGAATTTTCAGCCCCGATCGTCGACGCCTTTGTGCGTACCTTTCAAGAGAAATAATCAGACGACCGTGCTCGCCGTGCGTCGGGCCGGGACGAGACAGGCCACGCCCCAGAGCAGCAGCACGGCATAGCCCAAGCGGCGCAGCCACACCCAGCGCGGGTCGGGAATAATGCGGGCATCGATGGTGTGGGTGCCAGCGGGCAGCTCTATGGCGAGCAGCAGATGTTTTTTTTCGTAAAAGCTGGTGGCCAGGTCCGGATAAGCTTTGAGGTATACACCGAGGTGGCTTGCCTCGAGTTCGACGCCATCGACGAAAAGATGAGTCCAGGGAAATACCTGAACGTTCGTTCCGAGCCAGCCTGGCTTTTTCATCTGCACAAGGACCGGCGGCCATTGGCCAAAGCGAGCCCCCGTTTCGGGCTTGAAGGCGACGAGTTGGCTGGGTGGTATTTTTTGAAAGTGCTCCTGGTATAGCTCCTTGAGCTCGTAATCGGGAAAGCCGTTGAAGGTTTTGGGTAGCGTCGTGAGCTCAGAGGTAGTAGCGAGCGGGCCGAAAGAATTTCGAATCGGCGCAACATGCGAGAGTTTTACCGCCATTCCGGCAAAACTTAATGCCAGGCAGGCCGCGACGAGCCAGCGTGGCAGGTCGATTCGGTTTCTAAACAGGTAAAGCGCAAACAATCCGGCTGTGAGCATCGTCAGATCCAGGTAGCTGACCAGACGATAGCCGAACTGCACCACGGCAAAGACTGAAGGCAGCAACGCGGTCACATTCTTATCAATTGAGGCGAAGAGGTAGAAGAGAAAAATTTCTATCGCCACCAGAAATAGCGGAATCAGAATGCGGCTTTTTTGCTCGCGCGACACGACCTTGGCCAACTGGTAGAATAAGCCGCTTACAAAAATAAAAAGCGGCACGTTGAGAGTGGCTTCAAGATAAGGCGTCGAGATCTGACTCAAGGGCAGGGTACCGATGCGGCTGTCGATTGGCAGCAGCCGGGCGGCGAAGGTGTCAATCGTAGGGAAATAAACCCAGACCATGCCTACCGCGGAAATGACCGTATCTGCATTGAATTTTGTGACGATAAACAGCCAGGCGCTGAGCACCGTGAATGTGAGCAATATGGGCGGGGCAAGACAGCTCAGGACCTCCTTTGGCTTTGGGGTCTGGGCCAGGCTTGCGCCGACGAGCACCGTGAGAAAAGGAATGCTGCACAAGCCGGTAATTGGATGAGTGCCCATGGCCAGGCAGACAAAAAAACCAAAGCGTAGCGCCGAAATCAAGCGCTCTCGGCTGGCCGTGGCCAGCAAAACTTGAAACCAGCTCAGCACAGCGCAGGTGAGCAGCCCGACGGCGAAAAACTCGGGCAGGGCGTTTCTGTTATAAAGATTGGTCAGGGGATAAATAGCCCAAAGGGCAATCCAGGCAAAGACGGTCGCAAACGACGAGCCGGCGCCCAGGCGTTTTACCGTGGAACGGGTCAATAGATATTGTCCAGCCAGGAGCGCCACGACAAAGAGCCGTATCGTGAGGTCGGGCCCGAGCATCGTGCTGACCGCGCCAAGAGCCGGGAAAAAAAGGAATCCGTAAAAAAGCGGAAAGGGCATTCCCAAGTCGGGATGCGCATTGAACGTGATTGGTATCGAACCATGCGCTTTAAGGTGCTGGGCGTTGTAGGAAATCAGCCATAGGTGGTTGTACCAGTCGCTGTAATATGCTCCGTGCAGCGGCAGCAGCATCGAGCAGGGCACGAGTATGATCGCCGCGTGCAATGCGTACCGAAGCCATCTGCTCATGTTTGGGATATCATCATTTGTGGTCAAGAATCCTGGTCATCTCTTTGATGATCTCGTCGGCGCTGTCGCTTGATAAGCCGGTGAGCCACTTTCCTTCGGGATAAATCACCGCGGCGATTCCTTCCGAGCAGTGGCCCAGGCAGCCGGCCGCATTGATTCGTACGCGACCCTTCCAGCCGCGAGCCGGGTCTTTTGCCAGTTTTTTAACTTTTTCCCGCAGCTCGACGCTGCCTTTTTGGGCACAGCATTCGCCGTCCGCGCGCTGATTTGTACAAATAAAAAGGTGAGCTTCAAGCATAATTTGCCTAACAGTAGGATGAAATCGCGATGAAATCAATTTGTTGCTTTGGGTGCCTCTTTGAGGAACAATTAATCTGAAAATTACGGAAGGCAGGACCATGAATCGAGCTGGCGTGATCAAGTATGCGGAGGACGTTCGACCTTTGGCGATAGTTTTTATCGCTTTTGGCATGAGTTTGCTGCCATTTTTAGTTGGCATGCCGATCTGGTTGCTCGTGCCGTACCTTGCGCTATCCTGGTATATTCGCGGCTATACACCTTTTGCCCAGCACAACCACGGTCATTTGCCGGTATTTAACTCGCGCGTGCTCAATCACCTTTACGACGTTTTTCTGACGCAAGTAACCGGTTATCCCACGGCACTTTGGGAGCTACACCACACGCGGGGGCACCATCGCAATTTTCTCGACCCTGCCAAAGATGTTGCCAGCACCATCTCGCGCAAAACGGGTCGGAATATGTCGCGCTGGATGTATGCGCTGCGCGGCAATCTCACGATTCATCTCGATTCCGTTCGTATTGGACTGGCCGAGGGCCGGGAAGGGAAGAAAACTCTCCTACCCAAGCTGGTCGGAGAAGTCGTGGTTCAGTTCACGATTGCCGGTTTGTTCGTGGCGTGGAATCCGTGGATGGCGTTGTGGAACTTTATCATCCCCAACCTTGTCGCCGCCTGGTTTATCTGGTGGGAATCCTACGCGCACCATCTTGAAGTTCCAACGACCACGCCCTATGACGCGTCCATCACGATTACCGAGCGTTTTCACAACTGGCAAACATTCAATATCGGGTTTCATACCGCGCACCACGAAAAGCCTACCCTGCACTGGGCACAGCTTCCGGCACGAACTGCGGCGATTCAGAGCCAGATACCCGCGATGTGCATCCATGACGAGTATTACCGGAGCTCGCGTCGGCAGGCGGCCGAAACCCTGCTCAAGCGCTGCATCAGTGGTCCTGGTATTCCCTCGAAGCTGCTGGCTGCCGGCGGTGAGTCACGCGACATCGTAAGCGACGCACGCGAAACATTTTCGGAATCACTCGAGCAGCTCAGTCTCGTTCGCTGAGCACCTTGTCGCAGCCGGGCAGTGAGCGTACGAGCTGCTCAAAAACCTTCCGATTCTTTGAGAAAAGATTAAGAGCGTCATGATACAGAATCGAGGCCGCGGACCACAGTCTGGCTTCCATTGAACGTTTAATCATCACCAGATACAGCCGCTCGTCGCGCACACCGCGACTTAGCAAGAGGCGGCCCTCGTCGATGATTTTTGGAGTTCTTCCCTGAGCGTTCAGAATCAGGAATCGCATCAAAAGAAAGTCATTGGAGTTGCTGCTCTCGGCCGGAAAACGGCGCAGAAATTCCTCGGCGTCGCCAGCCAGACCATGATCGAGCAAGGTCTGGATGATGTCTGAAAGTATTCTGACGTCGCGTCCCGTGGTGGCCGCGATTTTCTTGAACAGACTGATCGCGCGCGCGCGACCCTGTTTTTTCTTGAGAAAATGCAAGGCGCAGACCCGCATCGACTCACACATAAGCTGGGTGAGTTCTGCATCGCGCTCGTCGAGGTTCACAAAAATAGTGTAGTACCGCTCGATGTCGTCGAAGCCACCGGCCTCGATGGCCAGCCGCACCACCTCGCGCAGGCGTTTGGGATTGGAGGGAAAATGCCGCGAGATTCGCTTAACCACGTCGTACGCCGCGCCGTGCTTTTGCTGCGTCAGCAGCAGCTCGTACAGGCCCACCATGCACTTGTAGTCGATATTGGTGAACTCCACGTTAAGACCGGGCTGGGCCTGGGAGCGGATCAGGATACGCCGCAAAAACATCAGCTGGCGCAGGTAGTGATTCGCCTTCTCGGCGTACTTGTCCAGCTTGGCTGCCGCCTCAAAGTGCGCCTCGGCCGCATCGAGCTTGCCCGAAAGCATCGCAGCTTTACCCGCAGCAAGCTCGATCAGGTATTTTGATGGGCGAATCTTGTCCAGAATCGCCTCGCGCAGGGCCTTGGTTGCGGCGACTGGCTTGAAGGGCTTGAGCAGGCAGGCGTCAATCTCTTCTTCCATGACGTGGGCAATCGTGGCTTGTGAGGGCTCGGTCATGAGCACGATGAAGACGTGGTCGCGGCTTTGCGAGCTTAGCTGGTCCAGCTGAATGGGCAGCAGATCCAGCCCGCAGTATTTTCCCAGCGAATATTCGGTTACCACGACATGAGGTTTGCGAGAAATAATCTCGTCGCGAGCCTGTCCAAACGAGGTGGCCAGGCTGAGTAGATTCGTGGGTAAGCCCAGCTCCTGAAAAATATGATTGAAGGCCGAACGCATGACCGAGCTGGAGTCGACGACAACGACACGGCGTTCGCTAAGATACTTCGCGATCAGTAATGCTTCCTTGGTGGACTGGGGGTCTTGCGCCATAACGCCCTACTGTCCAGTATAGGCAGCTTTTGCTCATTAGATAGTGGGCGGAAACTTCCGATAAGTGTACTTGCAAGGTCAACCATCTGTTCCGGAGGGCGAGTTTCCATGCAAATCAAATCCGTAGCCCTGGCCG
>JBBRLF010000084.1:0-16046 GCA_038231515.1 candidate division WWE3 bacterium | reverse complement strand
CACTGCAAGGCCTGAAAGGATGTGCCCTTTGAAGAATACCTTCGTCTCGGTCGTAGTGCTGCTATCGCTCGTGGCCCCGGCCACCGTTGGTGCCAGTGACTGCCTGAATGGCTTTCGCTCGGCATTTGGCGATTCCGACAGCAGATTTTCCGGCGTGCGCGCCGCCATTAGCGCGCTTGTGCGACGCAAAGGCCGTGCTCAGGCCGTGGATGTCGAGCGAGTGCTTGCCGAGCATCGGTCAAAGGCTGGCAGTGAGCCTTGGGATGACTACGTAAAGCGCTGGGAAAACGACGTGCTCGAGCGGATGACGGATAAAGGAAGCGCCAAGTACCCCCCGCTCGAAGAGCTGCTGGCGTTGATGGCTGCCAAGTCGCCTACCTTTCGTATGGGTTTGGGTGAGTTTCTGACTCAGCACGGGGCCATGCGCTTTCGGGTTTTGAGCTACTTCATGGAGCGGGTAAAAACCCTGGGCAAAGAGCCTTGGGAAAAAGGTGAGGCCGTCACCAATGGTCGGCGGTTTTGGGAGCTGTGGCAAACGCGTATTCGCTTGCCCGCGCGGCGGGTGTGGACGAGTGACGATTTCTCAGTCTTCATCACCGAGGTTTCTGATGTCATGTTTCGCGCCTCGAACCCCGAGCCAGGTTTTACCGGCACCTGGGTGCGGGCACTGCTTGATGCGCGTCTGGATCAGGCTAACGTCAAGGTTTGGAAAAATTTCTCACAGCGCTTTCTCGAAAACTATCGCTGGCGGTATCGCAAGATGATGGAAGGCGTGACCAAAGAGGTTTATGGTGAGCCCCGCCCCGAGGTGATCCGCGATTTTTATCGCTGGGGCATTCGTGACACGATTTATCGCAGACTGGCCCAGCTCGTGACGAGCAAAAGGCCAGGCAACGAGGCCTTATATGACGCCGAGGTGGAGCGGCTGTCGGTGGAGCTGATGTTTTTCGTGCGCCCGGTGATCTCAGGAATGTTTCTCTATCAAGCCTTGTCCCAGGCGCTTAGCGCCTATGATGCCAATGAGACGAATAAGGATCGCGAAGCCGACATCAAGGCGGATCCGGCAAAATACGTGGGTAGACATGAGAAGGCCGATGCCGATCGGCTTACGGCCTTTGACGAGCAGATTGAATACCTGACTATTGAAAGACATGAGCTGCAGACCGAGCTGACCTCGGGCGGGCTTTCCAGCGACGACCGAAATCTACGGCAGCGTTCGCTGGCCCATATTCAGAAGCGGCTCGATAAGCTGAAAGATCTGAAAAATCAAATCTCCGGCGGCATTACCGACAAAGGTGTGGACCACTAGAGTGGAATAGGTAAGGGTGCTGGACTATGGCTAGAAGCATTTTATTTCGACAGATGATGAGCTTGTTGCAGGCCGCGCTCCGGGCTCAAAAACAAGGTTATGGCGAACGCCGCATTCTATCGGCGCTGGAACAATCTCAGGCGGAAAAAGAAGTCAGCCGCCGCGAGATGCTCAAGGTGGTATTGCAGACCGGCGCGCTGCTGCCCTTTTCCGGGCTATTATTGAAAGAGGCTGGGGCCGCTGGTGGCGCAGGCCACCTCAAAGCGCGTCCCACGGCTGAGCCCATTGTCATCGTCGGTGGCGGTATCGGCGGTCTTGTTGCCGCTTATCGGCTGCAGCAGGCCGGTCATAAGATCGTGATCTACGAAGGCAGCGCCCGCCTGGGGGGCCGCGTTTTTACCAAGGATCGCTTCAATGCCGAGGGCATGTACTGTGAGCTGGGTGGCGAGTTGATTGATACCACTCATAAAGACGTGCTGGCGCTTTGTCAGGAGCTGGCAGTGCCGGTCGAAGACGTGCGTCCATTTGACGCTGGCGTGGAACAGGATATTTTTCATTTCGCCGGTATAGCTTATACCCAAAAGCAGATGATTCCGGCCTTCATGCCACTGGCGCGTCACATCGTGCGCGATATGAAAGCCGTGTTTCCCGACGGCAAGGTTCGCATGCCTACCTATGACAACAATGGAATCAATCCCGAGGTTGTTCAGAAATTTGATCACATCTCGCTCCACGAATACCTCTACTCCAAAACTGATGTCGATCGCTGGGTGCTCGATGCCGTCGAGGTTCTTTATGTGTGCGAGTACGGCATGGACTCCCGTGAGCAGTCTGCTCTGAATTTACTGGTTCTGATCGAGCCCGAGCAGCCAGCCGACAAGTTCAATCTGCTGGGCAAGAGCGACGAGTGTCTGCGCGTGCGTGGCGGCAACTCGCGGCTTACCGAGGCGTTGGTGAAACGCGTTCGCAGCCGGGCCCCCGAGATTCACCTGCGCCACCGGCTGGTGCGTCTTGAAGATCGCGCAGGCAAGGTGGTGCTGACGTTTGAGGCCGACGGGCAAAAGAAGGTCGTGCGCGCAGCCTGCGTTATCAGCGCGATTCCACTGACGACGCTCAGAAAAGTTGAAGGCGTAGCCGAGCTTGCGTTAAGCACCCTCAAGACCAAATGTATTTTTGAGCTGGGCTACGGCGTAAATACGAAGTTCATGGTGGGCTTTAGCGAGCGGTACTGGCGCAAGGCCGGAAACGTGACTCCCGCGTCGCGCGGCAATATTGTTACCGATGCGATTGACCAGTCTTTTTGGGAGACGAGCAAAGGGCAAAGGGGCGGGGCCGGAATTCTCACGAACTATCTGGGTGGCAGCCGTACGCGCGATATGAGGACGAGCTCCGATCGCGTGGTGTCCGTGCTGACCGAGCTTGAGCGCATCTATCCCGGCCTCAAGGCGCGGCACGATGGCAACGTGGCGCTGTTTCAGTGGGGAAGTTACGAGCTGAATTTTGGGAGCTATGTGAGTCCAAAGGTAGGGCAGTATACCTCGCTTTGGGGTTCGGCCAGCATACCCGAGCTGGATGGGCGCTTGTTTTTCGCGGGCGAGCACACCAGTGTCGAGGGCGCAGGCTTCATCAATGGCGCTGTGCAGTCGGGCAATCAGGTGGTGGCGCAAATTCTGGCGCGGGCGCGGGTTCGCTAGCCGGGCAGTCCCCGGCGCAGCAAGGCGTGCTCGACCAGCTGGGCGGGTTGAGAAAAAATAATGCTTGGCTGCGCCTCG
Source organism: candidate division WWE3 bacterium (assembly GCA_038231515.1). Classification (GTDB taxonomy): domain Bacteria; phylum Bdellovibrionota; class UBA1018; order UBA1018; family UBA923; genus JACQAX01. Next base: position 12,965 of record JBBRLF010000084.1, on the reverse strand, counting down.
CGCAGCAGACGCACGGAGTTAAAACCCCAAGTCACGGCAAGCGCAGCTACCTTGGCGCTATGCGCGGCCTTTACGTCCCGCACCTCGTCGCCCACGTACGCAACCTGGGCGGGTTTGAGGCCACGCTGTTTCATTATTTTTTTCAAAATGCGGGCCTTGCCCAACATGCTCGACTCGCCATGCACGAACTCAAAAATTCCAAGCTGATTGCGCTGCAGAAACAGCTCGACGTTTTCGCGCGAGTTCGAGGTCAGGATGCCCAGCCCAAAACCATGCTTGTGCAGGTCCCGCAAGGCATCGGGTAGTCCGTCGATAGGCTTGAGGTCGGCAGCCCGAGCCCGCATGCGTTTGCGGCCTTGAATTAAGATTGCGGGTATCTTGTGTACGGCCACGCCCAGCAGCGCGAGAAGTTCGCCGGTGCCCTGGTCTTTGAGTGATTCGAACTCAGATTCGGGCACCACGTTAAAGCCGAACTCCGGCGCCAGCTCATTCATCATGCGCAGTGACTCCAGATAGGAGTCGCAGATCGTGCCGTCGAAGTCAAAAATCAGGGTTTGCATGCCGTTAGCGGCGCAGGTGGCGAGCGTACTCGTCGATGCGTTCGACGGGCAGAAAAAAGCTGCGACCCTGGTCGCCGGCCAGAAATGGCTTCAGGCCCGCGGCTTTGGCGGGCGCCATCTCGGCAAGCTCTTCGCCCTCGTAAATCGCAGGGCAGCCGTGGCTTGCCGCGATACTTGCAGCGCTTTCGAAAAGAGCCGCGGCCGGCTTGCGCTCGGAGTTGTTCATGGGAATCAAAACCCCGGCATCAAAAATATCCCAGCGCATGGGATTGGAGTCCACCCATAAGTTTGCGATGAAGTTTTGGAGCGCCGTCATTTTCTCTTCGTGCGTGGTGCCCCAGCTTTCGGGAATATTCACGATCAGTCCCAGGGGATAGCCGTGGCTCTTGAGCTCACGCAAATAATCGTAAGCGCCGGGCATGTACACGACCTTCTTGAAGTCATAGGTTTTGGTGTCGACCAGCGTGTTGCCCAGATCAAAAAATATATAAGGACGTTCGCATTGGCTGGCAAGAGCCGAGGTGGCGAAAAGCAGGCCTGCGACTAGTGCGTATCCTTGTTTCATGTGAGGGACTCCCTGTTAGCCGTAAGGGCTTTGAGTTTGAACATTAAAAAAAGCAATCCCATTGCCACGAGCGTTAGTACAGCCGAAAGCATCAGGAATGAATCCAAGGCCCCGCGGCCCAGATAGCTGCCCATAACCGGAGCGACCAGCGCGCATACGGCCCGGTCGATGATCGACTCCACCGAAAGCAGGGTGGCCCGGCTTGAGGAGTCGACAATCGTGTCATTGAGCAGCTGTCGTTGAATGGGAAACGAGAAACCCGTGGCCAGCGAAAAAATGCTGAGCCAGACAAGGGTACCGATTTGGCCGGAGTGCGCGATAAATCCGAGGCTCAGCGCCATGACGAGCGTCAGGACGAAGACGGCATTCAGGTCGTCGAGATAGCGGCGCACCCACCCCGGAAAGGCCGAGCCTATGGCTTCAAAAATCGTAATCAGGGCCATCACCGCGCCGTAGCTGGCCAGCCCGAAAGATTTGGAACCCAGAATGGGCTGAAACAAATTCACCTGGCAGACGCGCGCCAGCACGAAGATCGCGATGCCTTGAAACATGAGGAGCAGTAAAAACGGGGACTGGATGAGGCTGGTCAGCAGAGCCTTCATTTTGCGCGCAAGTGCGGCACAGGCCGCCGAGGCCGACACCGCACGCGAACGCACGGGCACTGGTGCCGTGGCAGCAAGGTGCTGGTCGCCCAAGGCGTGCGCGCCCTCGCTCGAAAGCGCCGGCAGCTTCCACGCAAACACCACCGATATGGCGGCCGAGCCAACCGTAAGCCAGTAGGGCAGTGTCAGATGCCATTCCATCAGCACGCCAATGGCGCTCCAGCACACCACCTTGCCAAGCAAACCATAGGCCCGCGCATTGCCCTCGATCTGCTTGTATTCGAGCTGGGAGTTGCTTTGCTTCGTATATTCATAAAGGTATGCGCTCGAGGCGCCCGAGATAAACGACCGCGAAAGTGCGATCAGCAGAAAATGGCACAGAAAGCCGGCGTAGCTCGGAGCAACGATCGGCATAAGATTCGCGGCAACCAGCACCACTGCGCCGCCGCGCAGGCATTTGCGGTAACCCCAAAGGTCGGCCAGCAGCCCGGTTGGAATTTCGAGCAGGCAGAAGGCGATGTAGTAGATGCTCTGAATCGAAAAGATCTGGGGATCAGAAAGTCCGATTCGCTTTTGAAATTCGTAAAAGACGGGCAGCCACAGCAGCAGCGAGAAAAAAAACTGAAAGCCGTAATACAGGCGAATGACCTGCTTACTTTGCATAGGGCCTGAGCTGCAGAATATAGATCTGATTCTGGCAAACCAGCCACTCAATATCCACGGGCATGCTAAAGGTGTAGTCGGGCGAAAAATGCGATTGCAGTAGTCTTCCGGCCAGGGCCAGCTTTGAGAGCATGGTTTTTTGCACGTCAGACAGGTCTGACGACGCATCGCCAATCGACAGCGTGCGACCGCCGCCCTCCACGGTGTTGTAGAGGTACTGCAGCGGCAGCTCCGAGCCCTGCACGATCTGAATCACCGAGCGCGGCGAGATGTTCAGGTAGACGTTGCGAAAATCCGAGCGGTTCAAGGGGTTGGTCGTAACCAGCACGCCGCCCATGTTTGATTTTACTTCTTCCTGCACGACCACGCCCATGTAGCAGTCATCCAGCGAGATGCCCACTTCCTGGCGCAGGCGTACGCTGCGCGGCGAGAGCAGTGAAGCCCAGACCGTCTTGATGCTTTCAAAGATATTGTCGGCCGTGGTGACATGATTGATCGACTCGTAGATGCCGGCGGCCGAAAAGTGCGCCAGATCTTCGGCGTTACTCGAGCTGCGCACGACAAAGCTGGAAACGCCACCCAGGTTCAGGGCAATCTGCGTGTCGATGTAATTCCGGATCGAATCCGGAATTCGTGTTGAACGAATCAGCTGCTGCAGCGAAATGCAAAGCGAGTCGATCTGTCGCACGTTAAGCTCAAGGGCCATCTTGAGCTTGCCGATGGACTGTTGAATCTTGGGCGACGAGCCCAGAAATTCCTGCTGAACGGAAAAGGGAATAGCGATGCCGCGCGGAATCTGTACGAGTTTGCGCAGATATTCCGAGGCGCCTTGTGCGAGCTGCGCGGTTTCGGGCAAGCCCAGCTGTTTGGCCAGGTAAGGCATGAGATTCGGACGTGGCGGGCGCGGGATGCGGTAAAATGCGGTCAGGCGCTCGGACCCATGGCGCAAGACATAGCCCAGCTCACCTAAGTTTGCGGCCTTGGTGCCGTACTTGTAGCGATCACTCATGCGCAGCTCATCGAGACTCAAGATCGCGGTGTGCTCGGTTTCAGGCTCTTCGATCGTGATCTTCTGCACGCTCCATGCGGGGCGCTGATCGGCGGACTGTGGGCGGTCGACGCGCCTGAGCGCAACCTGGCCGGCATCGAGCAGTACGGTGTATTCCACCCAGGCGTCGCTCAAGGCTTCGCGTTCGAGCCGCTCGAAGATGCCGATCTGAATCGCGTTGGGGATTTGCCAGCCCGAGGCCAGCACGTTGGTGTGCGAAAGGGGTGTGGTGTGTTTGGCGTTGATGATGCCCGATACGCGTGGAATATCGTCAGGCACGCGGTCCATGACGATGATGTCGTACCACTCCAGCGTGGCCTGGGCGGCCGTGTAATCTTTTTGAGTGCGAAAACAGCGCAGCCGTCCCTGCACAGTACCGGGATTGAGCGCGATGAACTCCGCGCTAGAGAAAAGCTCGTGCGAAAAAACCCGGGGCAGCTCGCTGGGATCAACCTCGGTGACGATCGTCTCTTGCAGGTGGTTGGCGGGTTTGAACAGGACTGGAATCGAGGCGTCCACCTGATCCTTGATGAAGCGATGAAAGAGCTTCACCATCTCCACGTCCATCGTGTCGACCTCGACGGTTTCGAGTGAGAAGAAGCGGCGGCCGTCGCGCTTGTGGCAGGCCAGGATGCCCAGAAAAAAACGGCGGCCGGGTTCGAAGTAAAAAGTTTGATTGTAGGTATCAATCTCTGCTTCAAGCTGCTCGCGGGGAATTTGCAGCAGCTGATCGCCGATATAGTCGGCGTGAAACTGATAGAGGCTGTTGTTTAAAAAATGGATCTTCGAAGTTTGGCGGTCCACGACCACCTTGACGAAGGGGTAGCCCGCAAGTCGTCCGGCAAGCTGCGTAAACGCCGCCAGGGTAAGGCGGTCACCACCTTTGTCGCAGATAATACTCGGCGCGGTTTCCGGATCGAAGTCAGTCGGCACCACAGTAGCTAAAGTGCGAGTCACGCTCGCTTCATTCAACATGAAAATACCCCCGTATGTTCAGGGGCTGCACTATCAGAGTTAATGCGTTGTGTCTATCTGGACGCGCGGCTCCGCAACTCCGCCTTGTCAACTGGGGCCGAGCCCTTTAAAACGCCCAAGGAGCTGATAAAATGACGAATCTTTGGATCCTATTTGCCGCGGCGGTGGCCTCAGGCACGCATCCCGCACATCCCGTGGCGCCAGACTGGCCAACCTGTGCGAACGTCTACCGGGCGGAGGTTCTTAGTCTGCCGATTTTTCCCGGCTTTACTGGATTTCCCACGTCCGGCAGGTCCGATGTCCTTCAAGATTATCCCTTTGCGCTCGCCTTCGTGCGACTTGGCGACTGGAGTCGTACCGACTTGCCGGTGATCGTCGAAGTTCCGGGTGGCCCCGGTGGTGGCGGGATTGGTGAGGAGTCGGCGCTCGTCAAAGCATTGGGCATCGCCGACTGGCCACGGCTCGTGTATGATCCGCGCGGCGCGAACTGCTCGCCACTTTCGTTTTCCATGCTGGGCGAGGCGCGTTCGCACGACGCGCTGGACTCTGCGCTATCTGCCGGCGACGTTGTTGCCTTGATTCGTGCCTTGGGTTTGCAGCGTTATGTTATTTACGGTCAGTCGTTTGGCACGCTGCTGGCGACCCACGTGGTGGCGCAGCTTCAAGCCGCGCGGCTTAGACTTCCAGAAGCCGTGGTGCTCGACGGAACCATCGGCCGTTATGGCGAGCTGCCCTCGGGCGCAAACGATGGCGATGTGGCGGTATGGAATCGGGTGCGAGCAAGGCTGCCCGCGGCGGTGCTGCAGCGCCTGGAACACGAGGTTGAACCCTGGGGTGTTTCGCGACTGGCCTGGGGCGGGGACATTCGCAAGATCCTTGAGCTCGACTACTCGGGTGCCATAGCTCTTGAGGTACTGACCGCCCGGTACTCAAGCCTGGTCAACGAGAATTCCAAGCAGGCCCGCCAGGTGCTGGCCTCGCTCAAAGCCTGGCGGCCTGCGCAGAGTGCGGCTGACTTTGCTTTTGGGGGCTCGGAGTTTTATGCGGCCTCAGTTCTGTGCCGCGAGCTGGATTCGCATTGGGTCTTGAATCCGATTTTAACCGGCCTTGAGCTCGACTATCAGGGTGCGCCGGCAGATGCGTTGCTTAGAATCTGCGACTCCGAAACGCTTACGCGTCCGTTTGATAGCGCCAGCTTTTCGCTCAGGCCGCCCCTTGTTTATCTGCAAGGGTCCGATGACGTTCAAACCTCGCTGCAGACCGCGCGTTATCATTTCGAGAATCAAACCCACGCGCAGCGGCTGTGGGTTGAAGTGGCGGGCGTCGGTCACGGAGTAGTTCCCACGGCCTGGGGCACACACTGTGGCGCCGCTCTTTCAGCCTATCTCAGGCGACCAACTCGTGCGGCGTTGGGCCAGCTTGCGGCTGAGCTGCGAGGCTGTGACCCCGATACTCGAACAGAGCTGCGGGACTGATTCGTATTGACGCATTGAGTCGTATAGTTTAGCACTTTAACCACATATGACATTCGTCTTCCTGTGGCTGGGCCTGCTTAACTTTGCCTGCGCCGAACCCTCGCATCTCAGTAAAATTTCAAGCGGTGTGCCGGTCTATTTTGGCCGCGAGCTACCGGCGACGAGCTATGTCGAGGTGCACACGCGCCGGCTGGCCCATGCGCGCATTGTCTGGGTCGACTTCGAGCTGCTGCGCGAGATGGGTATTGAGGTGCCTCCGAATGGTTTAACCCACGAGTTCGAGCAGGAGCTGCTCGATGCGTTTGCGTTTGCCGTGCCGCGCACCCAGGATACCGAAGACGCTTTTACCTCGGAAGAAAAAACTTACTATGCCGACCGCTACGGCGGCGGTGGCTTGGACGCAAATTTTGGCAGCGGACGTGCTGGTGCGGCGGGCCGTTTTCAAAGCAAAGGCCTGGGCGTCACCTCGCTCGTGGGCGAACATGCCGACTTCAATCATGCCCATGGTGGAGCGTCGCTGGCCGAGGCCAACTCCGAAGCCGCCTGGGGCAAGTACAATCAAAAACGTTTACCATTCGGCGGCAATCGCGTTGCCCTGGTCATCGACACCGGCACCTACACCGAGTGGCAAGATGGCGGCAAAGAGCCGCGGGCGTTAATTGTACGGCAGGATCCGCTGCGTCCCGCCCACTTTGGCGAGGTGCTGGGCTCCAAGGGCCGGCTGAGCGAAAGAGATCCCGCGCGCACCTGGGCCGCAGTGCAGGGCATCGATCGTGCGTTGCCTCAGCCCGCGGGCGTGGTGGCGACAACTCAAACGGAACGCATCAACCTGGGGCTTAAAGAATATGTCCGGCGAATCGCGCAGCAATATTCGACCGCCTACGCCATGCGCACTTACCACGGCGCCACCTCGCCCTCGAATATGGAGGTGACCGGGCGGTTCATCGATTACGGCACGCAAACCACGCAGCCGGGTTACGGCTTCGTGCAAACCTTGCCAGACAACGACCCGTTCGGAAAAACCGGCGAGTTCAAGACCTGGCTGATTCGCGACCTGATGGTGAGCGTACGCAAATACCTCGAGCCGCAGCTTGCCGACTCCTTGTTGACTGATGTCGAGCTGTTTTCGCTTTTCGATGCCCAGTACGAAGAACAGCAACGGCAGGAGCTGGCCGCACTGACCGGTATTCCACCCGAGCTGGCGGCGCGCTTGAAAAATGAAAGTAGCGCGCTGCAGTTTCGCGAGCTTTTTCGAGAGGTGGCCGAAGCCGGCGCAACTATCATCGACATCGATAAAAATATTCCGGAAAAGGTAAGCACCTACAACGTGCCCGAGCTGCTTACGCGTCTGGCGGCGGGCCAGGGCATCGAAGCGGAGCTGGCCGACGCCGGCCTGCGCGAGCGCTTTAGCCACGCCTACGGGCAGCTCATGACCGACGCCAGGGCGCTGGCTCAGCGCGATGGCGTAAGTGCGCAGGGTTTTGCGAAGTTCGTCGCCCAAAGCGCGCGCCTGCGCAATCAGGTTGAGGCCGAGTTCTTTCGTCCCGCCATGCGCTGGGAAAATGCCGAAATCGTAAAAAAATACAAGCTCACGGGTAACCGCTCGTTGATCTGGAATTCCATCGACGAGCAGGTCGACGCGGGCGATCTGCATCTCGACGACGTGCGCCCGTATCAGCTGGTCTTGAGCGAGCAGCTCAATCGCATCACTGGCGTCAGATATCGGCACGTCTTCGATGCGCGCGAGAACCTGACAAAGATCTTGTTTCGTCTGCCCCCGCTGAGTGTCGGCACCGCCGACCGCTATGCCTTTGAAGACCAGCTGCTGTCGCGCCGTCAGCTTGAAGAAGCTCGGGTCATTTACTCGAACAGCCACCGAAAAATCAGCGGCCAAACCCGTCTCACGTTCCGGCCCGACGGCACTGCCGAGTTTGAAATTCCGGGTTCTCATCTCGACTTTGTTTTGCGCTGGCGTCAGGGTGGCAAGCGCGTGAAACTTTCATTTCCCGCGAACGCCGCTACAGCGCATTGCGAAAAGCTATTACAGAACTAAAGTAATATAATTTTAACGATGACCGTGGACGAAAGATTGCTTGAGATTCGCGATCTGTTTCGCGCCGGAAGGCTGGCCGACGCGCGTGCCGCGGTGGCAGGTTTTTCCACCCGCCGCCTGAGCCCCGGGCAGCGGGTAACGCTGGCGGCGCTGGCCAATCGCACCTATCAGTTCAGTAGAGCTGCTTCGCTCCTGCATCGCGCGGTGCACCCGACGGGCAGGCGCACCAAGCCGGCCGGCATCGAGGCCCAGGCCGAGTACAGCCGCGCACTCATCGAGCTGGGCGCGGTAAATGAAGGCATCGAAATCCTGCAGCGTCTGGATGCCAGCCGGTTGCCACGCATCTACCGAATCCTGGCCTATGCCTATTTTCGCCGCTGGCAGTGGGAGCTGGCGATTCCGCTCTTGAAAAAAAGCCTGCTCCATCCCGGCCTGACGCTCGTCGAAAAGTTGGCGTCCAAGGTGGCGCTGGCCACCGCGCTACTCCACGGCAAGCGGGACTTCGTGCGGGCCGAAAGACTGTTGAAGGGCGTGCTGCGCCGGCTCGAAGGCGAGCTCTATCGCCGAATGCGCTGGGATGCCTGGCAGATGCTGGCTCAGGTCTATTATCTGCGCCAGCAGTGGAGCCGCACGCTTGGCTGCGTGGCCGAGATGGAAAAGCTTTACGTTGATGCGCCAGAGTCGCTGACGGTTCTGGTAGCGCGCAAGTGGCGAACCTTGGTCGAACTCAGTACGGCGAAAGACCGAGCCGTGGCCTTATATAAGCTGGGTGAGTTGAAAAAAGAATTTGGTCGCTGCGACAACTGGATTCAGGTGCGGGACCTCGACTTCTATCTGGCTCGGGCGACGAATGATCGTGGCCGGCTGGTGCATTTATATTACGGCACCCCGCTGGCGTCGGCACGGGCGCGAATTCTGCGCGAGCTTAAGGTGGAACAGGCCGCGATACCGGAATTTTATGACCTGCAGCTGCGAGTGGCGGGTGCTGCACATGCCATGGCTGGCGAGTCACTTGATATTTTGAACGGAGCCAACTCGCTGGGCAGCTCCGGCCTGAAACCGCGCCAGGCGCTGCAGCGGCTGCTCGAAATTCTGGTTTCAGATTTCTACTGCCCACCCAATGTGGTGCAGCTGCACGAGGCGTTGTACCCGGGCGAGCACTTCAATCCGTTGTCGTCCTCGGTGCGGGTGCGCCAGGTGCTCAGGCGCCTGCGAGCCTGGCTCAAAAAAAATGGTATTCCCTTGGCTGTCGAAGAGAAAAGTGAACGCTACTTTCTGGTTGCCCAGCGCCCGCTGCGCTTGCGGCTGCGGCGCGAGCAGTCCGGGCTCGACGCCGCGCTTTCTGATCTGGTGCAGCGGCTCAAGAAGCACTTTGGCGCAAACTCGTTTAAGGCGGGCGCGCTCGAAGCGCTCATGAAGGTGTCGCGTCCGACTGCCGTGGCGCTGCTGGCCCGGGCTATGGCCGCGCAGCTGGTTGTGCGCGCGGGTCATGGCCCGCAAACGCGATATCGTTTGGCATAGATCGGGTCTTCCACTAAACTTTTGGAATGAAAATCAAAGTCGCCGCCGCCTGGGGTCCGTCGCTTTTACTGCTTTTGCTGAGTGGCGTGTCGCCGATCTCTGGTTTTTGCACGGAAGGCCAGGCTCCGGGGCCTGGCCCTGGACCGGGTGGCCATCGGCGGCCACCGCCCGAAGCTCTGGCGGCCTGCGAGGGCAAGGCCTCAGACGCGGAATGCTCTTTTGTCTCGCCTCATGGCGATAAGGTTACCGGAAAATGCTGGAGCCCCGACGTCACGCGTCCGCTGGCCTGTCGCCCACCGCATGGCGGACCGTGCAAGCCGCCGGCTGAGACCGACGAAAAGGCCCACGACGCCGCGCTTTAGTACGAGGCGATGAATCACGCTCGCAATACAAGACTCGATTAGGTGGAGATAAAAAGGTTTAGGTGGAAGGAATGGAGAGAAGAGAAAAGTGGAGCGGGTTAAGAGATTCGAACTCTCGACCTTCACGTTGGCAACGTGACGCTCTAGCCAACTGAGCTAAACCCGCACCTAAGAAACACTAGCTAGAAGTGATGTCTGAATAACGAACTCCCAGCCAAAGCACAAGCGCTTTTTTTACCTGCGAACGGCCCCGGACGATTTTTTTTCCGAGTCATTACAATTTCTTAGCAAACCGAGCCCGAAACCGGGCGATTACGCGCCAGAATCCTTCTTGGACGATGCGTCTTCGGCGGCAGCCTCGCGAATCGCGTCCGCCATGGCAGGGTCGCGCATCATGATGCGCTTGATGCGTGCGGCGCGTTTGGCGGTCTTCTTCGCCCTTTTTTCGCTGCGGCGCTCGCGGGCGTGGGCGTGCAGGGCGCGAAAGAAATCGACAATGTAATCCTTGGCCGACCAAACCGAAATCAGCAGCGAAGCCCAGGTCAGAATCGTCCCAAACAGCTGAAAGTTGATGCCCAGATATTTCCAGTGCAGCATCAGCATGGGAATGGCGGCCATCTGCGTGACCGTTTTCCACTTTGCCAGGCGCGATGCCGCAATCACGATGCCTTCAGCGCTGGCGATGGCGCGCAGGCCGGTGATGGCCATTTCGCGACAGACTAAAATGATCACCACGGCGGGGTGAATGCGGCCCAGATACATCAGCATGATGAGCGAGCTTACGACCAGAAATTTGTCGGCCAAAGGGTCGAGCAGCTTACCCACGACGGTAATCGCCTTGCGGGTGCGGGCGTAGTAGCCGTCGAAGTAATCGGTAATGCCGGCGATGCCAAACAGCACGGCCGCGATAAAACCCGCGCGCGGACTGTCTTCGAATAGCGCAATTACCACCAGCGGTACGAAGGCGATACGTACTGCGGTCAGCTTATTGGCCAGGGTGTTGTAATCGAGTTCTTTTTCCGTCATTCAAAACCAGTTAGTTAGGCATTTCTCGTACGCTTGAGTATAGTACGTAGCGTGGTTCGTCGCCCAGTATTTTCAGTTTACGCAGTTGCCGCGCTCGTTGCCGTTCTTGTCGTCTTTTTGGACGGTGGGGGCCGGACACTTGCCTCGGACGCGGCTAACAAAAAGGGCAAGCCGGTGCCGGTCGCGAGTCGCGCCAGACTGGCTAAAACATTAGGCCAGCTGACGCAGCCAGTCGTTCCGGCCTCGCCCCCAGTTCCGGCACCGCCTGAGTCCAAGGCTGCGGTGGACTCCCTGCTCAAGCCCAAGAGCCTGACCCGGGTTGTTGAAGATTACGACATTATTACGAATTCCGAGTGGCGTGACGATGACTTTGCTTTCGTCAATGCCGTCCTGGTGCGCACGCCAATGGAGTATGCGTATCCCAAGATGCTCGATTTTTCGCTCTATCCCAAGATCTCCAGTGCCATTAAAAAAATGGAGTTCAATCCCAAGACCCAGATCCTCGAGATGATCGGTGAAACCCATGGCCTGTACATGCACTCGTGGGTGCATGTTGATCAGAGATATAGCGACATCATCCATTATGAGATCGTCCGAGGCGATATGACGGGCTTTAAGATTGACGCCTATCTATGGAATAGGAACGGTAAAACACTCACCATCGCCAAGGGCTACCTGCCACACGCAAAGCAAATGCTGCCCACGCTGGTCGCACTCGTTTTCAAGCCGGTTTCAGAAGTGGTCTTAGGTGTTGCTACGAAGAACTTCAGAAGTTACATTGAAGAAGAGTACAAAAAAGAAAAAGCCAAATAAAAGCAACCCAAAGCGGACGCGTGACGACCAAGTCGGACAAGACCAAGAAGGTCTCCAAGAAGGTTAGCAAGAAAGATGAGCCCGAGCCGGCGCGTGAGCCTGCGCCAAAGGCACGGTCCGAGGCCACGGCCCGGTCGACCGCCGCGGACACCGCTAAAACTTCGCGTTCCAAAAAATCCGCTGACAAACCCAGCGACAATAACGCCCGCTTTCGGCTGCTCGAGCGCCGGCGGCATCCACGCTTTCTGCTCTCGCGCGAGCAGTTTCGCGAAAATCGCAGCGGCCGCATCTTTCCCGTCTACGACCTCAGCATGAGCGGGCTTTCGATCAAAATCGATTCCAAATACTGGGAGCCCGGAGCCATTATCCCGGGAATTTTGAATCTACACCCCGACAGCATCGAGCTGACGCCGCGGCTGGTGGGTTATTACGGCGACCGGGCGGCGCTAAAATTAGAGGTGGCCAGCACCTATTCGCGCTCGGTGCTGGCGCGCGCGCTGAGCCCGCGCCGTCTGGGCGCGAGTTTACAGCTGGTGCGCGAAAAGCTGCCGCTGGCCGACTACTGGTTTCACGGCGTGTGCAACACCGACCTCTTATTGAGGCTGAGCCCCACGGGCGACATCGGCAAGGTCGAGGTGTTTTTCTCGAACTTCTACTGGAGCTGGACCGAGCACTCCAACCGTTTCGCAACCGGCGTTTGCCAGTCTTGCGGAAAAGAGCAGCGCGAAGACATTCTACTGGCCGAGGAACCCGTCAAACTCGAGCAAATCGACCTGTGTCTGGATAGCCGCGTGGATAGTGAAAAGACGCTCTGGGCTAAGGGCATTCTTGAAGCGGCTCCGCTTGAGCCTCGTTTGAAAGAGCTGCTCCTGAAAAAGTTCGAAACTTCCGTCCAAAAGTAGTAGCTTAGAGGTACTTTAGCTTACCTATTTTGGAGGATTTTCAATGGATCGGAACTTTGCGATGGAATTCGTGCGCGTCACCGAAATGGCAGCCCTTGCCGCGGCCCGTTTCATGGGACGTGGTGATGAGAAGGCCGCCGACCAGGCCGCCGTCGATGCCATGCGCCGCATGCTCAACTCGATTCAGTTCAATGGCACCGTGGTGATCGGCGAAGGCGAGCGCGACGAAGCGCCGATGCTGTACATCGGTGAAAAGGTTGGCACCGGCCAGGGCCCGCGCCTCGACCTCGCGCTCGATCCACTGGAAGGCACCACGCTTTGCGCCAATGGGGGAGTGAACTCCATTGCGGTCATCGCGATTGCTGAAGAAGGGCAGTTCCTGCACGCCCCCGACACTTAT
>JBBRLF010000083.1:0-16256 GCA_038231515.1 candidate division WWE3 bacterium | reverse complement strand
GGTGCAGGGTGGAGTCGCGATCGTGGTCGAGGGTTTCCCACGGATCGCCGATAAAAAGAATGTCAGCCTTCATTGCAACCGCGTTTTCAATACGTCGGCAAGGGGCTCGATCAGCTCGTGGGCGGCGTCGCGAATTCCCAGCTCTCGAGCCCGGTCAAGCAGCTCGGCCTCAAGGCTCTTCATGATATCCATCGCCTCTGAAAGGTTCATCACCTGTCTCAGTGCCAACGGTGCCGCGGACTCCGACATGAACTCTTCAACCCAAAAGGCAAATAAACCAAGTTTCTTGAACCAGCTGCCCAGCGCGGCCTTCGACGGGTCACCCGAAAGATAGGCCAGAACTTCGCCCGCTGCTTCGAAGGCCGGTGGCACTTTGGCCAGCCGTACCTCTTGAAGTTCACCGTGGGTAAAGGCGTGCCGGTTGCCATCGCGTGACATTTTGAATTCACGGTGGCGGGCCGCAAGCAGCGGTACGGGCGATACGCTTCGGGCCAGCAGGCGCGCCAGCGCGCAGCGGTCAGAATCGGTTAGTGCCTCATTGGTATCCAGCAGCATTTCAAAGGCCAGCGGCATCAGGCCCAATATCGCGGCTTCGGCAATCGCGGGCTCGACGTATTTTTCTGAGCCATTTCTTGGCGAGATCTTCAACGACAGCGAACAGCGCAGGGCTTCGATGGCGCAGGCGGCATTCACAAATCGTGCGGTGGAAATTTTCAGTCGGGGCGCGATAAGCCAGGCGGCGCTGATGCAGAAACGATCTTCAGTACTGAAGAGTACGTAGTGCATGCTGTCGCGCATTTCGCCGCTGACGTGCGAGGTGAGTCGTTTAAAATGTTCCAGTAATACTGGTTCAAACTCACTATTGGCTTGGGTACGGCTGGGTGAAGCTGGAAGGCGACGCATAGGATAAGACCCCCGTTGAGAGGTTTTTATCACCGGCCCGGCTGGGCGTCGAGTGCAGACAGCGAGCCGCCGAACTTGTAAGCATATTTTCCGTCAGGCGTTTGAGCGGAACTTAGCAGCGCGTTAAGGAGCGGAAAGCTATTCTTGACGCTTTGCGATATGCTGAATACCGCGGCCGCTTTGATGGTTGAGCGGTCAAAATAGCGATTAAGCACGCCGGTGCCAGTCAGCTTGCCAATCAGATCATCCGTGCTGCCTTCTTTGCCAACCGCGAACTCATTGATGGTCAGCTGGCCAGCCGAGATTCCCACGTTGATCTTGGACTCACTGACGTTGATCTTGGGCAGATTGAAGCCGGCGACCGCCTGGGCGGGAAGGGCCAGCTTGTCGATGGTCAGCTTGATGGCCCCTTCGCTCTTGGCGGTATTCTCGGAGTCGAGATCGAGTCTGACGCTGCCGTTAAACTTCCCAGAAAGCTCTACCGGCAGAAATTTTTTCATAATGGTCGAAGCGCCCAGGTCAATCGAATCGATGCCCAGATCCACGGCCATGCTTCCGGTTGTCGAGCCGCCAACCGTACCCGAAATTTCGCCGTCCAGCAGCTCGGCCGTGATGCCGACCTTCTTGACTGAGCTGACGAGCGACAGCAGCCTTGGGCGTATCTTGAGATAGGGAACCTTCAAGACCTGAGCTTCGTTTTCGAGCGACTTCAGCTCGACGTTGTACATCTTCAGCGAGGGACCGAAGATCAGGCCGACGTGCACCTTTTCGGCGGAGAAAAGAAAACCCTGCTCCTGCGCAATAATGCGAATGTGCGCGATAATCAGGTTCTGGATCCGGGCTTCGGGCAGCTTCATCACGACAAAAAAGAAAAATGAAGCGATCGCGAACAGGATAATTCCCGTGCGCTGCAGCCTCGTGATGCCGACATCCGGGCTATCGGACTCCGCCGACGGCGCGGTCAGCCCCAGGTCGGTCTTCTCATCACCGTGTGCGGTCCATTGCGGCGTTTCGAAATCCACGGTTATTTTTCCTTCCAGGTCGAAACGACGAAGCTCGCGTCCATCCAGCCGCTGGGATCGCCCTTGGTGTCGACAGTCAGGTCTTTAATGCTGATGCTGCGCAAGGCGCCCTGTTCGCTAAGTGAAAACAGAAGCTGTTGAATCTGCCTGAGATTGACCTGGGTAAGCTTTACATCGAGCAGCGATTCCGTCGCGGTTTTAGTTTGCGTACCCGGGTGCTCGCTTCCAACGTCCGCCTTGGCGGGGTCGATGTTGAGCGTCTGCAGCGAGTTATTGACCAGGGTGCCAAAGGGCGACGACGTGTCGCTTTGATTGTGCGAATTGTGCTGCGCGGCCTGCAGCTGCTTGATCTGGTCAGACGAGCGTTGCAGATAGCCGATCAGCTCCTCACGCTCGTTGATCTCTGACTTCAGCCCATTGAGCTTGGCCATGGAAACGACCAGCGACAGAAAAACGGCGAGCACCACGCCACCCACCGCGCCCAGGTTGACGTAAAGCTTCGACTGCGAGTCCAGCTCGTCGTATTTCAGCTTGAGCTGCTGATAGATTTCGGAGTCGCGAATTTTTTCGAGGAGCTTGTCGAGCTTTTCCATTAAACCCCCACGACCTTGCCGCTGATTTCGAACTTCACCTTTTTGGTTTTCGGATCTTCATCGGCTTTGTCTTTGGTAATGGCATCCAGCATCTTGGTGTCCTCAAGGGCCTTCATGATGCGGGTCGAGCCCGCGCTGGAGCTAACGACGCCTGACATCTTCAGCTTGCCGTCTTTGATCTGGAACAGCGAGACGTCCAGGTCGCCCATTTCGGAGCCGCGGGGCATCGAGCTGCTGACCTTGTTTAAGATATCCAAAGCACTGACACCCGGCTTGCTGCTGGTGGGCGCCACGTTCTTGTACTTGGCGATCTCAGTGTTGATTGCCTTGCGCAGCGTGCTGGGGCTGTTCGTGTAGGTGTTGATGACGCTGTCTTTGAGCGGTCCCAGTACGGACTTCATGGCCAACACGAGCTGGCTTTGCTGTCTGGTCGACCGCGAAGAAAGTATGAGGCCCTGGGCGATCAGATTCAGATAGACGAAAAGCAGGCTGGCCGCGACGTACTTCATGGGGCGGCGAAAGGCGCTCAGGTCAAAGGCGCCGATGCCGCCGCGTTTGGCCAGGCCATCTTTGCGAAAATTGATGTGGTAGTTGCGATCGACCTTTACGATCGAAAGCCCCAGGCCGGAGGCACTCGAAATCTGCGCTTCGCTTTGCTCGCTCAGCTGCAGCGTCTGACCCACCACGCGAGACATATAGCTGAGCGGAAATACGGGAAGCTGCAGCTGCTCTTCCAGAAAGAGCTGCATGTTGGGAATCAGGCTGGTGCCGCCCGTGATAAAAATCGCGCGCGGCTGCATCTTGAAGTTCGACTTGTAAGACATGAGCGTCTGCTTGATCTCGCGAAGCAGCGGCGTGAGCGAGTCCGAGATCACGCCGGCAAACTGCCGCTGCTCTTTGGTAATGGGCTCACCGCCGGCATCACCCGAGATATGCATCGAGGTGAGCAGAAAGGCGCCGTCCACCTTGGCCTTTTCGGCCTCGTCAAAACTCAGGTTGTACGACTGCGCAATGGCGCGCGTGACATCGAAGCCCGCGCAGGTGCTGGTGTGCGTAAGTACCGGCGACTCACCCACGAACATGTGAATCGAGGTGTGCTTGTTGCCCAGATTCACGACGCAAACGGGGCGCCCTTCGTATTCTTTGGGAATGGCGCGCTTCAAAACGTGGGCCAGGCCCCAGGATTCGATCGACAGGGCATCGGGATCGAGCCCCTGCATCTGCAGCTCGACGAGCAGCGACGTGAGATCCGAGCGCAAGGCCACCGCGGTAAACACCGTGGAGCCGGGGCCCTCGGCGGGCAGAATGGCGAAGTCAAAGATGATGTCCGACATCGAAAATGGAATGTCGTCGTCGAGCTCGAAATTCAGGGAGTTCTGAATCGTCTTGCGGTCCTTCGTGGGGTACTGCTGCATGCGCGTGGTGATCCAGGCCCGCGGAATATTCACGATCAGCTTGTCGAATTTGAACTGGCGGTCAGCCAGCAGTCGCTTGAGGGCCGCGATCTGTCCCAGCGTGAGAATCTGGCGTTCCACCGGGTGCTCTTCGGCATTTTGGCCGGGCCCGGGGGCAGGCTCCTTTGGCTTTTCGGCCTGTACCTCGGCCAGCTCGCTTTCGATAACCTGCTCGATCAGATAATCGCCAAGCTCGATGCGTCCGAAAGAGACGTCGAACTCGACGGCCTTGATAGAGCTGCTTCCGATATCCAAACTAAGTATCTTCAAGAGCGTTTCCTCATAGCATGCGCCAGTAGATCAAGTTTAACCCCGTTGGCTTCTTTGCAGAAGCGTCTTGTTGACCAGGCTGCCCGGCGCCGTTTGCCCCCGCGGGGGGGGCGGGCTGGTTGGGTTGTCCTGGTTGTCCGGGTTGTCCGGGCTGGGTAGGGGTGGCGCCCTGCTTGGCCGCCTTGGGGTCGAGAATCATATAAGCCTCAAGCCGGCGGGTGGATTGCCCCACGTTGGCCAGCACGCTGATCTTGAAGCTCAGCTCATCGGGAATAAACTTGATGCCGGCGCCGGCGATGCGTTTTTTGATCGCATCTATGGTTTTTCCTGCCGAGGTTGCCTTGATGCTATCCCAAAACTCATCTTCGCTGGCCCAGGGCTGACCAACATCGGGGTCGTCGCGTTTGCGCAGAACGTCGTCAGCTTCGGGATCGGTCATTTCGGGAAACAGGCTGAGCAGTGTTTTTTTGCTGATTGTGTTCATGGTGATGCCGGGGGTCGTGTAAACGGTCAGCGCGCTTTCGAGCAGCGAGTAAAGCTCATCTTCAATTCCCGGAATCATATGCAGCTCGGTCAGGCTGTAGAGTGGCGCAAGCTTGGGCTTGAACTGCTTGAAGCCCGGCAGATTCGACAGCGGTTTGTCTGGAAACATATAATATTCGATGGCCGTCACGACGTCCTCGCCCTGCAGATTGCGAAACACGTCGGCGAACTCGCGATCTTGCGTTTTTTTCTGTTCGATCAGATTGGTGATCATCTGCGTCAGCACCGGACGAAATTCCATGTCGGGAGCCGTGCTGCCTGAGGCTCCGGTGGGCGATGTTGTCGGCGGCGTTGCGGGCAGCGTGCCTGATGCGCCCGAGGCGCCTGAGGCGCCCGAGGGTCCGTCGGGTGCCGGCAGCTTCTTGACGAACAGATTATTGATATTGAGCTTCGAGCTTTCGCCGGTAATCGAGGCGGTATAAGTGCCGACCAGCGCACTTTCTTTTAGAAAGTCCTTCACGGCATCGCCCTCGGCCATGCTGGCCTCTTTGGGAATAGGCAGCGGGTAGAGCATGGGCAGGCTCCAGATTTTATCCAGAGTGCCCTTGGGCAGGCTTTCTTTGACCGCCTTATTGGCCGGGTCATCGGTGTAGTTCTTCACTTGCAAGTAAGCACGCAGCCGCACCTCGGAAAACTTGAACGCCGACTTCACCAGATAATAGGCTTTAAGATTGTCGAGATAGTTGTAAGACATGCGCGAGCTGATCTGCACCGAATAGTTCAGCTCGGCAATCAGGACGGCCAGCAGGGCAATCGAGCCCATGACCATGAACAGGGCAATGCCGCGTTGTGAACCTTCGCGCTGCTCGCGAGCCCGTGGCTTCATAGTGGCAGCTCCGGCCGGTATTGCTGAACCACGGTGAACGTGTTTTCGGAACGGGTAAAATAAACCTCGAGGGTGACTTTGATGATCGCCGGGTAAACACCTTTGTGGTCGGTGCCCGCCGTATCCCAGCGCTTGCTCCAGGAGTCTTTTTCTCCATCCAGATATTCAAAGGAAATCGACTTTACGCCTTCAACCAGCACGTAGCGCACGTCGGTTTCCGAACCGCGCTCTTCGTCGATAAAGACATTGGGGTCTTCGTGTTTGACCAGCAGCTTGCCTTTCACCAGGGGGTCGGGTGTCTTCGGATCTTCGAGCGCGTAGCTGACCTTTTCGAACTCACTTTCGTCGGCGTCCTGATAGATGCGCATGTGGGAATTCGAAACAAAGCTGAGTTTGGTCTCTTCACCCTGCAGGCGCGAGGGGCGCACGCCACTTTCATTGATGGGCTCGCCCCAGAACTCGGTGGCCGTGCCCAGCGGCACGTTCTGCGTGGCCTGGGCATAACCCGACTGGGGCTGCTGACCCGAGCTGCCGGCTGGCTGCGCCGCCTGCCCAATCGTGCCGGGCAGCGCGCCCGCCTGTGGCGTATAGAGCTGGGTGATGTCGCGGCCCAGAACGTCCAGGCCAACGCGGATGGAGTTGTAGAAGTCGCCTTCCTGCTCGATGCTCTCGCGCCGGGCGAAGGTGCTGTTGGTGATGTCGTAAACGCCCAGCGAGATGAACGCGAAGATCACGATCGCGATCAGCAGCTCAATCAGGGTAAAACCGCTTTGCGCACTCCGGTTTGCTTTGCTCATAGCGCGAAGGTGAACTCCGCATTGAGGTCGACAAGATAGGTGGTCAGGGAAATTTGCTGGGTGCCATCGCCTCGCTGCCAGGTTACGGTAATGACCATCTCGCGCAGGGAGGAGTTGAAGAACTTGGTCAGCGTCTTGGCCAGGATGCGCACGGGCTCAGGCACACCGTCGCCGTCCTTGCCACTGGCGATCGGCAGGTCGGGAAACTTGATCTCTTTGATGTCGCGCTTCCAGGTGTACTCCTCGAAAGGCGTCTTGAACTTCTCGGACTCAGTCTTGGAGAGCTCGGTAAACGGCTTGCCTTCAAGCAGATGCTCGCTCTCGACCATCTTGTTGTGTATCAGCCAGCCCGCGATATTTCGCTCTTTGGTTTTGCGCACCAGAATCATGCTTTCGCTTTGCGAAGTGTAGATCGCCGCGAAGGCCACCGTCATGATCGTCATCGCGATCATCACCTCCAGCAGCGTAAAGCCTCGCTGAGCAACGGCCACAGCTTGCCTGAGCAGCCAGTGCTGGCGCATCAGTCCACATCCTTGGCGTAATGGGCGAACAGGCGGGATTTGCCTGTAACCGAGCTGACCACCAGCGTGGTTTCGCGATCCATGTCGTCTTTGAGGTGAATGACGGTTTTTTCGATAAAGCCAAAGGGGAAGACAAACGAGTAGGCGATGCCGCCCTTGATGCCTTCTTTTGAGCGAGAGGTGAAGATCTCGTTGAACTTGACGCCCAAGGGCAGGTTGCGTTTCTTTTTCGTTACCTGCTGCGCGAGCTGAAAGGCGTCTTTGTGCTTTTCCTTGTCTTCGTCAGACCGCCGCTCGTTGAGCTTGCGTTCGGCTTCGGTCTGCTCGACCGTTTTCATCAGAAAATCGCGGTCGCCAATTTCGACCCAGTACTGACCGCGGTCCAGATCAAAGGCCACTCGGTAAACCGACCCTTTGAGCACCGACTCGTCATGGGCCGCGCGAATCACCGTCGCCAGCTCGCGCGAGGAGTTGTTGATGTTGGCCTTCATGACCAGGCCAATGCCGGGCACGGCAAGCGACATCACCAGGCCGATCAGGCCCACGACTATGAGAACTTCGATCAGCGTGAAGCCGGCTTGGCTGCATCGCCGGTCAGAGTTCTTCGCTGGAGATATTTCCTTCGCCTTCTTTTCCATCGGGCCCCAGTGATTTTAAGATCAAGTGTTTGCCGTCGTCACAGATATAAATAAAGTCATGTCCCCAGGGGTCTTGTGGCACTTTCTTGCCCTGAATGTAGCCGTTGGGGTCGTAGTCCTTGCAGGTGCTGTCGCCTGGCTTCGCAATCAGGGCGGCCATGCCTTGTCCGGTCGTCGGGTAGCTGTTGCACGTGCGGTAATAGTCGTCGAGCGCGGTCTTGAGCTGCTGAATCAGAATCTTGGTCGAACGGATATAGCCTTCGCGCTGGCTCTTCATGTAGTTCGTCACGGCAAACGTGCCAATGAGGCCCAAGAGAGTCAGCACGATCATGATTTCGATCAGGGTGAAGCCAAGTTGTTTTTTGCGTTTTTTTAAAATGCGGCTCATTTTGCTATTCATGTTGTTAACCAACTCCTCAATGTATGTTGTTCATTTCAATCAGGGGGACGAACACGGCGGCGACAATTCCGCCGACGATCACGCCCATTACAATAATCATGGCCGGCTCCAGCAGTGAGGTCATGCCTTCGATCTGCACTGAGACCTGCTCTTCATAGGTTACGGCCACACTTTGCAGCATCTGCGGCAGCTCGCCCGTCTTTTCGCCAATGGCGATCATATGTATCACCAACGGGGGGAACTGCCGACTCCTTTTTAGGGGCTCGGCGATGCTCTGGCCCTCGGTAACGTTCTCGCGCGCCTGCACGATTGCTTCTGAGATCAGCGTGTTGGCGACGATGTTCTTGACAATGTTCATCGCCACCACGATAGGCACGCCGCCTGCCAGCAGCGTCGACATCGTGTTGGCAAACCGGGCAACCGCGATCATGCGAATCATCTTGCCCATCACGGGTAGCTTCAGTAGCAAGCCGTCCCATTTGCGGCGGCCCGCGGGGCTGTTGATGAAGCGATGAAAAATAAAATATCCGCCAATTACCGCGCCAGCCACCAGAAACCACCAGTTGATGATAAAGTCGCTGATCCAGATCAGCACCTTCGTCTGCAGGGGCATCGGCTTGTTCATGGACTCAAAAATCTTGACGATCTTGGGAATGACAAACACGAAGATGCCGATCAACATGCCGAACGCCGCCATCATCATCAGCACGGGGTACATTAGCGCCGACGAGATCTTGTTCTTGAGGCGAACCTGGCTTTCCTGAAAGTCAGCTAACCTGAGCAGCACCAGGGGTAACGTTCCCGACGATTCGCCGGCTTCGATCATGTTGACGAAGATGTTCGAGAAAACCTTGGGATGCTTCGACATGGCCTTGGCCAGCGAAAGACCTTCATTGACGTCGCCACGCACGCCGCTGAGCACGATCTTGAGACGATCGTTTTCGACCTGGTCAATCAGCGCGCTTAGCGCTTCGACGATGGGAATGTTGGCCTTGATCAGCGATGCGAGCTGCCGGGTGGTCAGCGCGATGTCGGCCATCTTGACGCGGCCGAAGAGCCCGCCCACGGCTGAGGGCTTGTTGCTGGCACCCGGCTTGCCACCGCCCGACTTTTCGTTGATCTCGTTGAGCATCAAGCCGTTTTTCTTGAGCTTGCCGCGCGCGGTTTTAACCGAGTCCGCCTCGATCATGCCGCGAATGGTTTTGCCCGAGGCGTCCAGCGCCTTGTACTCGAATAGCGCCATTATTCCTCATCCGCCTGCGTGGCGCGCATCAGCTCTTCGATCGTGGTGATGCCCTGGATAACCTTGTTTACGCCGTCTTCGCGCAAGGTGGTCATGCCGTGCTCGACTGCTTTTTTCTTGATCGTGCCCGAGTCCATCGACTTGATGATGAGCTGCCGCAGGTCATCGTCGACCAGCATGAGCTCGTGGACCACCGTACGACCGGAGTATCCGCTGCCTGAACAGCTGGGGCAGCCCGTGGCCCGGTAAAAGTGCGCACCCGCGACTGCCTTGCGTTCCACGCCCAGCTCGGCCAGCTCGACGTCGCTGGGGTTGTACTCTTCGCGACACTTCGTGCAAACCCGGCGAATCAGGCGCTGGGCTATAATTCCGAGTAGCGATGATGCGACCAGAAACGGCTCCACGCCCATGTCGATCAGACGCGTGGGGGCGCCCGAGGCGTCGTTGGTATGCAGGGTCGACAACACAAGATGGCCGGTAAGCGACGCGTTGACCGCGATTTCGGCGGTTTCCTTGTCTCGAATTTCACCGATCATGATGACGTCGGGATTTTGGCGCAAAATACTTCGCAGCGCGCGCGCGAAGGTGAGATCGATTTTCGAGTTTACCTGTATTTGATTCACTCCGTGAATCTGGTACTCGATTGGGTCTTCGACGGTAATCAGGCAACGCTCGGGGCTGTTGAGCTTGGCCAGGCACGCCGACAGGGTCGTCGACTTCCCGTGACCGGTGGGGCCGGTGACCAGGATGATGCCGTGTTTTTTCTTGATCAGCGCTTCGATCTTGATCATCGACTCTGGTGGAAAGCCCAGGCTTGGCATCTCGAGCACGTTGTCGCTCTGCTCGAGAATACGCATCACGGCTCGTTCGCCGTGCGCGGTGGGAATGGTCGAAAGACGGATGTCGATATCCTTGCCGGCCAGCTTGATTTTGATACGGCCGTCCTGCGGCAGGCGCTTTTCGGCGATGTCGAGCGTGCCCATGACATTGATGCGTGAAGTAATCGCGGCATGAGCGCGCTTGGGCTGGCGCAAGATGTCGTAAAGCACGCCGTCGATGCGAAAGCGGATGATCATCTCTTTTTCGTAGGGCTCGACGTGAATATCGCTGGCCTTCTCTTTTACGGCGCGAAAGATCATGGAGTTGACGAATTTAATTACGGGCGCGTCGTCTTCGCTGGCATCCAGGATGTCGATCGGGCCTTCGAGATCGTAGGTTTCGTCAAACTCGTCCTTGATGTCGGTGATCATGTTGGCCGTGGCCCGCTCGTAGACGCGATTGATGGCGTCCTGAATGCGGGCAGGCGTGCTGACGACGATCTGAATGCGGCAGCCGGTGAAAACTCTCAGGTCTTCGAGGGCGCCCAGGTTAAACGGATTGCTCACGGCCACCATCATCGTATCGCCCATCTTGGGGTCGCCATAACGCGCGAGGGGCAGTACCTCTTTAGACTTGGCGTAATTGATGGGCAGCTTGGATACGAGCATCGGGTCAATGTCATTGGGCTTGAGGTCTTCGACGAACGGCAGATCAAGCTGGCCACAGAGCGCCTTTAGAATTTCGTGAGGCAAAACGAAATTTCGGCGCACCAGAATCTCGCCCAGTACGCCGCCTTCTTTGGCCTGGATTTCAAGGGCGTCGTGCAGCTGCGCCGGCGTAAGCGTGGTCGTCTTGAGCAAGATTTCGCCCAGCTTCTGATTTTGCGGCGCCAATTCCCTGGTTTCCGAGGCCATTTGGTTTATTACCCTTTTTTAGAAGTTGGTGGTGCCTGGCACGGGTGCCGGCGCTGGAGCCGGTGCCGACGGCGTTACCGGAGCTGGTGCTGGTGCCATCGCTGCTGGCGGTGTAACCACTGGTGCTGACGGCATTGCCTGAACTACTGGCGGCGCGACAACCGCCGCCGGGGCGTTCTGCGGTAATACACCAGGAGCCGTGGCGCCGTCCATACTTTGACCCGTGGCTGGCTGAGCGGTGGCAGGTGGAACCTGTCCGCGGGCCTGGGGGCCGATCGGCTTCTTCTCGGGCTCGGCGACAGGGTTTTCCTCTATCGGCTCGATGTCAGCGTTTTCCACACGACCGCCCGACTTCAGATCGCCCACAGGCGGCAGGCCCTTGACCATATCCAGCTTCGTATCCTGAAACGGATCTTCGCCGCCATTGTTCTTCTCGAGAAACTCGTCCCGCTGCCGCAGCTTCTTATCCAGAATCTTACGCACGTGCTGGTACTGCTTGATGATCTGCGGAGTCATGAAGACGAGCAGGTTCTGCTTGGAGGTCGAGGTTTGCTTGCTGCGAAACAGCCAGCCGAGTACAGGGATATCGCCCAGGAGGGGAACCTTGGTTGAGCTTTCCTGGATCTTATCGCGCACGAGGCCGCCCATCGCGACCGTGTCGCCATCCTGCACGACGACCGTCGTTTTGGAAGCACGGCTGGTCGTGGCAAAGGCCGTGGCGGCAAGGGCTGACGGAACGTTGCGGTTATCAATATCCTCGATCTTCTGGTCGATATCGAGCTTCACAAAGTTCGAGATCTTGTTGATCTGGGGTTTGATCTTGAGCGTGAGCGAAACCTTTTCCTTCGTGATGCCGGTGCTCGAGGTGCCTTGCACCGCCGTTACGGTCGGCACCGGAATGTTTTCTGAAATTTCGATCGACGCTTCCTGATTGTCCAGCGTCAGCAGCTGCGGCGTAGCCAGCACGTTGCCGCTGGTGTTGGCCTGCAGCGCCTTGATCAGCCCCGCGACGTTCGAAATCGAAGCCGTCTTGCCATTGCCCAGGTCGATCGTCTTGCCACCCTTGCCGCTCTGAAAGCCCATGAGCAGGCCGGGAACGGAAAACGGATTTTGCAGAAAGTTGGCGAAGTCCTGGTTGGGCAGAAAGCCCACGCCCGAGGTGGGCGCCGCAATGCTGGTGCCAAGCTCGAAGCTCTTCGTAAGATTGATTTCCATGATGACGGCCTCGACATAAACCTGATCGCGCGGAACGTCCAGCTTGGCAATCACGCGACCCACCGTCTGGTAATCGCTGGGCGTGCCCGTGATAACCAGCGAGTTGGTCGGCTTGTCGGCCGAGATTTTGATATTGCCTTCGAACAGCGTGGCGGTGGCTGACGTGGCCGGCACACCGGGCACTGCGCCGCCGGGTGGGCGGCTGGCGCCCGAGGCCAGGTTGTTGAGCGTCGTCGCCACCTGCTCGGCATCGGCGAACTGCAGATACACGACGTGAATCTTGTTGCCGCCCTGACTGGCGGTTACTTTTGCGTCGAGCTTGCGAATCAGCTCTTTAACCTGTTCGAGGCCCTTGGCATTGGCCGAAACGATAACCGAGTTGGTGCGGTCGTCGGGAATGATGTGCGAGATCACGCCGCCTTCTTTGGTCTTGCGCGCGGCAAAGCCGCTGCCGCTACGAAAACGCGGAATACCTGGTACGCCGCCCGGCTGGCCAGAGCCGCTGCCACCGCTGCCCGGCAGCAGCTGGTCGATGAGCTTGGCGATATCCTGAGCCGAGGCAAATTTGATGCTGATCACCTCCAGGCCTTCGTCATAACCTTCGACGTCGAGCAGCTGCACCATGTCGACGATCTTTTTGATGTTCGAGCCCGTGTCGGTGATGATCAGGGTATTCGTCTGATCGTAAGAGATGATGCGCGTGTTGGGCGGCATGAAGTTACGGAACACCCGTGAAACTTCGTCGGCGCTGATGTACTTCAGTGGCAGTACGCGCGTGATGTACAGATCGTTATCGGGGCTGTAGTCGCCTGAGTAGGTTTTGATCTGCTTGTCTTTGGCGTCACGCTGGCGCGCGATGCGAATGTAAGCACCCGAAGGAATCAGCGAAAAGCCGTTCACGTCCAGGGCGGTCAGAAAGGCCTTCCAGGCGTCGCCCACCGTAATAGATGAATTGCTGACCACCGAGATGCGGCCCTTCACGTCTTTATCGAGAATAAAGTTCAGGCAGGTAAGGCGGCCCAGGGTTTTTGCGATTTCCACGATATCGGCATCAGGAAAGTCGAAGTTCGTGATGACGTCGGGGCCGTAACCGGAATACGGATCAAGCTTCAGACAGGCTGGGCCTTTGCCGTTCGGAGTGATCTTGGAGTTGGCGCCGCCGCCCGTCGAGGTCGCGCCCACGTCGTTGGCCGCGTTGTTGAAGTCGATGCCACTATTGCCGCCAGCACTCTTGTTGCGGCCATTGCTGGGTGCGCCGCCGCTGGGCTTGGCGCCCCGCGCGCGCAGCCGCTCTTCCATGCGCTGTCTTAAAATTTCGTCGCTGATGTCGCTGACGTCGTCGGGCTCGTCAAAGTCAGGATCTTCTTCGCCTGGCTCAAAAAGGTCGTCGCCCTTGCCGCCGGGTTTGCCGGCAAAGGGATTGGAGCCGAAGCTGGTGCCGGGTGGCGTGAAGCCGCGCGCGGGCGGCGGCGTCTGCGCCGCAAGTCGCAGGGGAAGCAACGCGCCTGCCGCGATCATCGCCACAATCAAAGCCTTGTTTTTGCCATCCATCGTTAATGCTCCCTAAACTATTTAATGTCGTAACTCATGTTCATCTTGCGCCCGCCGCGCTTCACGCCGATGTCGACGTGATTTGCATTGGGTAAATCATTAAGCAGGCCCAGCGCCTTGCCCGGATCGTTTACCGGTTCGCCATTCAGCGCTACGACGACGTCACCGTTCTTGATGCCGAGCTTGTCAAAAATGCTTCCGGGTACGATCTGCAAAATTTTGTAGCCATCGGGCATGCCGTTTTCGAAGTTGGGAATGGCGCGCGCTTGTTGCAAAACTTCGTTCAGATTGGCCATGCCGTCCTTGATGATTTTCTGGTCCAGCTGAATGTGGGTCTCGTCCATCTTGGTAATCCCACCCTCGGCCTTGCCGGCTGCGTGCGTGGCTTCAACGCGCAGGGTAGGCATGTCTTCGACGATCTCGACGAATTCGAGACGGTTGTTGCTCTTATTGATGAACTCCACCTTGAGGTGCATGATCTTCGTGATTTCGATGCGGTCGTTCAGCGTGTCGCCAATTCTTACGGGAAATACCATGTTCTGCGATTTGTCTTCGATGGTAGCGATCGATTTTCTTTCGTCCCTCAAGACGACCGTGCCGATCAGGGTAAGGGGCAGGTTGGTCTTTTGCGCAATACCATCGCCCGGCTTGTCTTCGGGAATGATGTTCTTTGAGCTGAAAATGTTGCGGTCGGTGATGGCCGCATATTCGTTTACCGAACGGTGCTTGTCATCGTTTGAGCGGCGCACGATCGGTGCCGGCACCGGCGGCGCATCCGGAATCATCGAGTCGGTAAAAAGCGAAACCGTATCGGCCAGAAAGTAGCTGGCAAATGCGGCGGCGCCCAGGCGCAGGTACATTCCCGAGGCCCGGCCACCCGTGAGCTTGCGCATTCGCTCAAAAATTTCGTCGGGCTGGATCTTCTTCAGATCCTCCATGTTCTTCGGAAAATTTTCCTTGAGCTGGGTGCCCAGGGTCCGGGCCTGCACACGTAAATTAGTGGCAAACGTACCGAGGTGATAGGCCGCGGTGGCCGTGAGGCGCTTAAACGCGTTGCCTTCGGGCGGTACAAAGGCCGGCGCGGCATCAGCGGCGGCGTCTGCAATCTCGGCCGTTACCGGCGCAGACTCCATTCCCGGTTCGATCTCGGGTGTTGGCGTGCTGCTGCGCTTGAACAGGCCGCCGATGCGCTGGAACCCGCCACGCAAGTTACTGCCAAGTCCGCGCAGGAAGCTTTTCTTGGGTGCTTCCAGCATGCCATCAGACAAGCCGTCGTATGGAGTCTCCACGACCTGGGGCTCAAGATTGGCATCGAGCGGAACTCCAGGATCAGTCGGACCATCATCGACAAACGTCTGTGGATTTGAATCCAGCGGCGCTTCAAGAAGTGGGTTCTCCTTCTTTTTGAAGGGAAGTTTTTGCCGTAGTGCCGCCAGCTTCTCAGCGAGCTTCGCACCAGTGCCGGACAAATTTAGTTTCTTAAAGACGTCTTTAAATGCCATGCCGATACACTACTAAGCAATCGCTTTGCCAATCGACATGCAGCGTGGTGTAGCGCAGGACGCAGTGCGTGAATTTCGTGGATTTAGTCGGGCAGCGGACAAATTGTCAAAAGGACCGTTTTTAGTGTCGCGAACGCTGCCAATTTGTCAGAGGTAAATCGGGCTCAATCCCGGGTCAGGTGAGGCACGCAAGAGACGATCTGGGTGTAGGCGCCGCCCTTTGGCGCAAAGCCGTAGCAGACGACGCCGAACTTTGCATCGGTCACACGAACAAGGCAGTCGGACTGCAGATGCGCGTCGCCTTTGTCGCCACCGCACTGGTATTCAACCGTCACGGCTTTGCCGCCGCTCTTCGACTGTAGAAAAGTATCCGAGCCGGTAAAACCACTCTGACCTTCGCTGGCAATCGTGCGTCCTTCACGGGCAACCCGTGCGACTTGCTCTTCCCATATTGCATGGCGAAAGCCTGTTCCCGGCGCCTCATCGATGGTTCGGGCCCTGGCTTCACCGACCAAACCAAAGAACAGCAGCAAGACAGAGATCAGGAGCACTTTGGTCATGACAGGGCCTCCGGTGTATTTCCGTGTGAATTCAATCAAATCATCGGAAGGTCCCATGCTATTCTTGAGTAATTCGTTTTGAAAAATCAACGCTGTCAATATTCTGGATAGTTGGCTCATTCCTTGAACACCATCGATCGGGCGGCAGAGGGGTCGAGCGTTGATATTGTAGGGGTTTTATCGAGGCGCACTGCGGCACGCCGGTTGCTTTAGCCACCCCGTGCGTTTCACAACGGTGGAAACACGGTGCGGTAAAACGATAGGATATCAGTTAGTTACAACGGTGGCTGACTACTTCAATCAACAAAGCACGGCTTTACATTTGAAAATGCATGTGCTAGATTCGCCAACCACTCGGTAAGTATTTGTACGGGTGAGATGCTTCTGGAAAGGAAGTCTTAATGATGTTCAAAGTTGGAGACAACGCCGTTTATCCCGCGCACGGGGTAACCGTCATCAAGAAAATCGACGAGCGCGACGTGGGG
>JBBRLF010000082.1:0-16328 GCA_038231515.1 candidate division WWE3 bacterium | reverse complement strand
GCCATTGAGCTCGGGCGGATAATACATGTAGCGGTCGGGCTGATAGAAAACACTGGTGCACGACCCGATCGCCAAGGGGAGTAAACAAAACCCCAGAATCTTCATAACCTTCAACGGTGGCCTGCCATGATTGGGATTGTAGTCCCGGCCTCGGTGGAACTCAATTATTTCAGGGTATTGTGGTGGATAGGCAAAAAGGCTGACTCGAATACTCGGTCGCGGTTGACAAGAGTTGACCGCACGGCGCAACATAGCAAGTACGCCTTTTAACCGGGCGTTCAAAAGCAAAATTTAAAAAGGGGAATGACATGGATATGTCACGTTCAAAACGAAACGGATTTCTTGCGCTTGCTGCTCTCTTGACCTTGGGTACGAATGCCTTTGCAATGGGCGGCGATGCAGGCTGCGGCTTGGGCAGCGTGATCATCAAGAAGAATACGGTCATGTCGCAGACCATGGCCTCGACGACCAATGGTACATTTGCCTCACAGTTTTTCGGCATCACCTCGGGTACGTCGAACTGTAATCCCAGCGGCTTTGCGCTGGTCGAAAAAGAACAGATTTTTTACGCCGAATCCAACTATCGCCACCTGATCGTGGAAATGGCCAAGGGCGAAGGCGAGAATCTGCTCGCGTTCGCGCAAGTGCTGGGTTGCAGCGATAAAGCGGCACCTGACTTTGCCCGCATGACGCGGCAGAAATACGAAGTCATCTTTCCATCGCAGAAGACCACTCCGATTGAAATGCTGGAGTCGGTTAAAAAAGAAATGCTCGGTAATCCGGTTTTGGCCAAGGAATGCCGCTCAGTCAGCTGATCAGAGGATTTGTGCAATACCGAGGGGCCATGCGTGCATGGCCCCTTTTCTTATTGTTCATCGCAACCAGCGCGTTTGGTCAGGATGAAGCGGCGCTAAGAGAGCTTGCCAACGGTCGATACTGGCGGCTACTCGGTCATTATAAAAAATCGATCGTGGGTGCGACCAAGGGCGAGGCGGGTAGCCCCTCGTTTTATCTCAGCCCCGAGGGACGCTACAATCCCTATGCCGAGCTGGTGGCCACGCTCGAGGCTTTCGCCCAAAACACCCAGGAAATAGGCCCGCACAAGCAGCATCCGCAGTGCGCGTTTCCCGAGCGCTTTCGTTATCTCAAGCAGCAGCTGCAGCTCAAGGTAAAAGAAGAGGTCTGCACGCGGTTTCTGGAATGGAAATCGCGCTTCAATCCCTCTTCGGTGACGCTGGTTTTTGCCACGGCCTACCTGAATAATTCCGCTACCATGTTTGGTCATACGTTTCTGCGAGTGGACTCCAAGCCGCGGCCGCACAGCAAAGTGAAGAGTGACCTGCTCGACTATGGGCTGAACTTCGGCGCGGGCATGGTACGGGGCGGGGGCTCAATCAACGCCCTGCTCGGGCTCACGGGCGGACTGCCCGGATATTTCTCGCTGCTGCCTTATTTCGATAAGGTGCATGAGTACAGCGACACCGAAAGCCGCGATCTGTGGGAATACCGCTTGAGTCTGGACGAAGAGCAGATCTCGCGCATGCTCAATCACACCTGGGAGCTGGGGGCCACCCTGTTTCCCTACTACTTTCTGGATAAGAACTGCGCCTATCAGCTCCTGGCTCTGCTCGAGGTGGCCAACCCCGACTGGCATCTGACTGATCAGTTTTTCTACTGGGTAATTCCGTCGGATACGGTGCGAGTTTTGAGGTCGGTGAAGGGCGCGATTCTCGATGTCCATCTGCGGCCTTCGCTTTATCGGCAGCTCAAACAGAAAATCGATGCCATGAACCCGCGCGAGGCGTCCGACTTTCGGCGCAGCCGGGGTGGTCCCCTGGAACTCAACGGCAGTGAGTCCGCGCTCGTGCTCGATGCGCTGGTGGAACATCAGGAATACAGTTTCATGAAAGCGGAAAGGGTTCCTACAGATGCCGATCAGGAACGCCAGCGCCGGCTGCTGCTGGCCCGAGCGCGACAAGTCGTGCCCTCGATCGAGCTGCCCCCGATTTCGGCCAATAATCGCCCCGACCTTGGGGTGAGCAGCAAGAAAGTCTCATTTTACGGGGGCACCAGAGCCGGTAGCCAGGTTTTCAGCGGCCTGCAGCTGCGCCCGGCCTTTCATGATCTTTATGACCTGGATGAGGGGTATCTGCACTTCTCCGAGGTGAATCTCCTGCGCACCGACCTTCGCTATTACTACAGCCCTCGGCAGTTTCGAGTGCATGAGCTAGGTCTGGTCGAGCTCACCTCGCTGCCGCCCGCTGACGAAATCAGCCACGCCATGTCGTGGTTGACTGCCGACGGCTTGTATTCTCCGCCCGACCTCGACTGCAAGCATTGTGTGGCGGCCAGAATTTCGGGCGGCCTGGGCTACAGCCGCTTTCTCGCGCCGGCCACCGAAAATCTGCTGGCTTCGGCGCTGCTCAAGGCTAACGTGGAGTATAGCGGCTGGTTTGCGGGTAACGTTCGAATGGGGCCGTCGTTGCTGGCGCAGGTTTTGTCGGATGTTTCGACGTTCGGCAAAGTGGGTTTGAGTGGCGAGGCGTTCTACTATCCAACTCAAGTCTCTGAGCTGCGGGTCTACGAAAAGGTGACGGCGCTGCTCGCGTTTAATCCCCTGCTTAACGTCGGCAAGGATTTTGAGCTGCGCGGGCAGGCGAGTTACTATTTTTTGAAGCGCGGCAACAGCCTCGACTTTACGGGGACGGTCAGTATTTATTTCTAGCCGTGCTGGCGCAAGCCCCGTGTTTCTCCCTGGATAAATACCGACTTGCCGAATAAGCTTTGGGGCAGGAGAAACACACGATGAAAATCAAATCTGCTCTGCCTCTTTTGGGAATTCTGTTGTCGCTCTCGTTGGCCCAGGCTGCCGATCCGGCTCCGAAGGCCGGTGGTGATTCTGCAAGGAAAGCTGATCGACAGGCTGTCGATACCGCCTGTACCGGCGATGCAGCAACCGCGGGCTGTGGCACTGAAACCGTGGGCAAGGGTTTGCTGAAGTGTATTCACGCTTATAAAAAGGCCAACAAGGACTTCAAGGTTTCGGATGGCTGCAAGGCGGCCATGAAACAGCTTCATGGCGACAAAAAAGCTGGTAAGTAAGCAGTCCGGTCGTGCCAAAGCCGAGCGTTTCTTAATTGCAATTCCGAGTG
Organism: candidate division WWE3 bacterium; assembly: GCA_038231515.1. Classification (GTDB taxonomy): domain Bacteria; phylum Bdellovibrionota; class UBA1018; order UBA1018; family UBA923; genus JACQAX01. The sequence goes on along the minus strand of JBBRLF010000082.1, from coordinate 13,176 downwards.
CGAGCGCGGTAGGCTTTGGCACATGTACCGCGAATTAACCCAGGGAATCCAGGTCGAAGTAAATCCGGAGTATATGGTCGAAGACTCTTCGCCAGAGACATCCCAGTACGTGTTCGCTTACCACATCAAGATCACCAACGTGGGCCAGACCGACGTGCAACTTCTCAGCCGCCACTGGATCATCACCGACGGCAACGGCGTCGTGCACGAGGTTAAGGGTCCAGGCGTAGTGGGCGAACAGCCCAAGCTCCAGCCCGGCGAAACCCACGCGTATTCCAGCTTTTGCCCCCTGACCACGCCGACCGGAAACATGCGCGGCAGCTTTCAGATGGTTAATAATTTGGGTGCCTCGTTTGATGCAAGGATTCCGCTCTTTTTTCTGCGCGACACCCGGGATCTTCACTAAGTACCATTGGCAATCACGACGTATTGCAAAACCTGCTCGAGGGCTTTGCGCGAGATGTGGTAAAAGCCAGCGTCGCCTCGCTGGTTACCCCAGCTGTTTTGAATTTTGAGGGCGCTAATCGTGCCGCGGGCGTCGACCTTTGCACCGACGATGGCCACAGCATGCAGCCCGCTGGACCTGAGCGAGGCCGCAAGTTTCGGATCAAGATTGAGCAGCCCGTCCTCTGCGGAATGCCACTCCTCGGGCCAGCGTATCGAGGCGTAGCAGGCCTTGCCGCCTTCGAGGCTTGCTTTCACCTGTGCCAGCACGTCGCGCAGCGAGTGGTGCAGCTCGAGGGGATCGGGTACGTTTTTTTCTTTTAAGAAAAGTGTTTTAAACGAGCGCCTGGGGATGAAGGAGCCGCCGAACGTCATCGGCGTGTAGCGTCGGCCTGCAACGCGAAAGGACTTGGGCAGCGGTGCAAGCAAGCTGTCCAGCGCAGCATCCAGCTCTTTGCCCAGCGTCAGCAGATCGGCTTCGCTGACGCGTTTTTTCCTGAGATACGGCTCAGTGGCAGCGCGCAAGGCTTCACTCACCTGAGTCCAGTCGGCATGGGGCGCGCTGAATTCACTTTTGGGTACCAGGCCATATTCCCGAATCAGATATTCGACATGGGGAAACGTACGCCCTTGCAGCAAGGGCGCCGCACCTTCCCCGTTCACAGCCAGACTCAAAGCCTGATGCTTGAGTTCCATGGCGATAAGGTAATCTTCTGAAAGCGATATCTCCTGGCCGGACTGGGCGTGGACTGAATGCTCAACCAAGGTCAGGCCGGCCGAGAGCCAGCAGGTGCCCCCGCATTGGTCGCGTACTGGCCCAATGACCGGAAGCTCCAGATCGTAGTCGGGTGCCGTCAATAGGCTGCTGCAGACCTTTGAGGCGGCGTGCAGCGGGCCTGGCATGACCAGGGTTAAGAGCGTAATGATTCCTGCGAGTACGGGACGCATCCCGGCTTTTCGGTACATTCTTCGGCTCCGCTGAAACTGACGGGCTTTGCCTGGGAAAAACTTGCCTATTTCCAGAGCCGGGCTAAAAAAGCACGCCTCAGATGACGAAAAGCAAAGGATGAGATCCGTCATACTGTCAGGCATCTTGACTACGATGCTCGTGACCGCCACGCCAGCTCAGGGCGCCTGGTGGGATTGCCTTTGCTTGCTTGGCAAGCGCGACTGCACAGCCAAGGTCATGCCACCGGCCGTTCATCAAAATGCCGCGCCCAACTTGGAAGCTGCGAGCATCGGTGCTCGCGTGGAGTTGCAGCTGGGAAAGAAAACCGTGGCAGGCGTTTTGCTCGACGCGACTTATGAGGGAATACTGCTTGGCACGATGCGCGACGGCAAGCCCCAGAGCCGGCTCGTCGAACACCGCAAAATCGACAGCCTGAGCGTGATTGACCCGGTGTCAGGCGAGCTCGAAGCGTTCGGCATCGACACGCCTCGCGCACGTGTGCTTGCCAGCCGCCTGCTTGCGCGCCGACGCTATATCGATTTTCTGAATACCGACTATGTGGCGCCCGTGCAGGAAGCGATTACCGCCGAGGTGCTCAAGTTTCGCGACGTCAAATCCAAGGCCGAGCAGGAAAGCTACCTGCGCGCCGAAGGCGAAAAGATCATGGCTCGGGTGCGGGAAAAATTTGGAATCGACAATGTGGGTTTTCATTACAACCTCAATGGCGGCAACGGCAGCGATTACGTCGAGCGCGGTGGCCTCAGGGTATCGCGCGGTGACGTTGGCGTGCAGTATGGGGCCTCAAAGGATTTTGCCGACAAGATTTATCTGTTTCAGTCCAAAACGACGAATCTTTTTGACGTGATAAACGCCACCAATCCCAAGCTTCTCGCTGGCGGCCGCATGGGTTATGAGCTCAATATTTTTCGGCTGGATCACGAGTATTTTCGGCAGGCCGTTCGCGAAGGTGGCATTACGAAAGCCACAGACATTTCTTTTGACTTCAATACCGACTGGCTGCGCCGGCGCGAGTTCAATAAGGTGGGCGCTGGCCTGGTCGGCATTCCCTATAGCATGTACCTGGCACCACCCATTGGGGTCTTCCAAAGCACGGGTAAGCGTTTTCCGGCCTTGAAAAGGCTTTCGAGACTTGAAGAAACCCTCGTCACGATGCGCCGGCTCGAAGCCATTTTGCTCAGTGACAAGAACTTTCTACCAGCAGGGGAGGGGCCGTGAGTCAGAACCGCCGTGGCACCCTGCTGCTGACTTTTGCGCCCGGGGCGCGGGCTGAGCCCGGCGAAGATTTTTGCGTCGAGCTGCTGCGGCAAGTTCCTGCCACCGGCGTTCGAATGGTCACCGATCTGGCGGCCTTCGCCCGCACCAATAATCTTCCGGTAAAAGTCATCACGGTCGGTCCACCTCAGAAGCGCAGGCAGCGACTGGTGGTTGGAGTGGATGTCACGAATGCCGAGCAGATGAAATCCTACCTGGAGCACTTCAACCTCGATCAGCCCATTGGCGAAGAGGTCAAGGGCACTCTGGTGCTAGAGTTTCAGGCGGAAAAGGAGGGTGAGTACGTTACCGGCGCCCTGCGCACCTCGCCCGATCCCAATGCGCCGATTTATCGCTGGGGACGTAAAGATCTGAGCCACACCAGCTGGTGGAGCACCTGGATGACCGTGCGCAAGACTGACGCCATTTTCGGCTTCAGCCACCTGATCGGCCTCACCGCTGGCGAACGGCAAAACGTACAGTTCTTTCTCGATAACCCCGCCGAGCGGGGTGCCTGCAAGTCAGACAACTGCGTGGCCTGGACGAGCAACATCGAGCTGGGAGAAACAAAAAAGGGGGCCACCCCCGAAGCGCGCCAGCACCTCTTCTCGGTTCTGGGCATGGCACGCGCGATGGCACACTTCGAGATCGGCAGGCGCCTCGTGCATGCCGCCGACGAACGCCACAGCACCATGGTCGCCTTTCTGAACGGCGAAAAAGGCGTGGAGGCCTTTGCGAACGTCGAAGAGTATCTGCCCCCTGAGCCCAAGCTGCCCTATAAGGCCGTGATCAAGAATATGAAATTTGCTGACGACAGCCCGGTCATGAAGGCCGTCGCCGAGATTCCAGACGGCGCAAAGATTTTCATACCTATCGCTGCCGGCGCCAGTCCCGAGGGCGTGGCGGCGCTGATTCAGCGGGCCGAGACGTCGGAAAAGGGTTTTGACGTTCATGTGCTGGTTAACGGAGTCAGCGAGTCGACGTTGCGGGAAGGACTGGATCTGAAAGATCACAAGTTTCGCCTGCACTCACTTTTTCTGGGTGCCAATCAGCGCGCGCTCTATAAAGAGGGCAAGGTTAAGCTGGTGCCGGGCTACCTTTCAGACTTCACCCGCTATATCGACGACCCTCGCAAAATCCAGTTTCACTATGATGCCATCGTGGTGCGAGTAGCTCCCGCAGATGCGCAGGGGCGGTTCAGCCTTGGGCCCAACAACGATCACATCATGACGATCATTCGCAAGCGCCCGGGCATCAAGATCATCGCCGAGGTGAACAAGAACATTCCCCGCACGCACGGCCTGAACTTTCTTACCGCCGAGCAAATCGCGGCTACTTTTGAAAGCAATGCTCAGCTGGCCGGCCCGCCCGTGGTACCCCTGACGGAAATCGAAAAAAATATTGGCGATAGTTTGGCCGGACTTATCGAAGACGGAGCCTATCTGCAGATTGGCATCGGAAATATCTTCGGTGGGCTGGCCCCTGGAATGGTGGCTCGGAATCGCAGAAATATCAAAATATTCACTGAGATGTTTGGCGACCCGCTCAAAGATCTCGTGCAGCAGGGTGTGGCCAGCGAGGCCAAGACCGGTTTCGCCTTCGGCTCCGAGGCCCTCTACAAATGGCTCGATGGCAATGAGTCTGTCGAATTTCTCGAGACGGAATTTATCAACGACCCTGGACGAGTGGCCGCGTTGACGGGCTTTCATGCGGTAAATACGGCGCTGCAGGTAAACCTTCATGGCGACGTCAACGCCACAATCGGGGCCGATGGCGTGCGTATGAGCAGCCCCGGCGGACAAGTTGAATTCATGGCGGGCGCGGCCCGTTCGCGCGGGGGCAAGGCCATCATCGCCATGCGTTCCACTGCGAGAAATGGCGAGCTCTCGACCATCGCGCTGGACCTTTACCGGGGCCCGGTGACCACGCCGCACGAAAGCGTTACCCATGTCGTCACCGAATATGGTGTGGCCGAGCTGGCGGGCAAGAGCGACAGCGAGCGCGCCATCGAGCTGATCAAGATTGCCCATCCCAGATTTCGCGACAGCTTGGCGCGCGGGGCACTGGACCGCAAGCTCCTCTCGAATGATGAGGCTCAGCCCTTTCTGGTGCCGGTGGCGCCCGTGCCGATAGTGGCGCCGCCTGCGCATCCTCGCTGGAAATTTTGGAAACGCAAAGGCTGGTGGAAGCTCTGGGGACGCGGTCAAGACGAGCAAGGTGCCGTAAGCTATCCGTGGCCGGTGCTGGTGTGCTGATGAAAGTGAGGGCAGCTGCGCGCGTTTATCACTTTGTGACGGGCCTGGGGGCGCTCAACGTGCTCTTCGGGCTCGTGTTGTTCGTGGCCCCGGCCTTTGCGGGCGATGGCATCGTGGACTGCGAGGCCCAGCTTCTGGGGGCGCCGCACCTTGTTGCCGACGGCGATCCGGCCGAGGCCAGGCGCGCGGCACTAGGCAGCTTCATACAGGCTGGAGTTCCGGTGTTTCTCAAAACCACTCGTGCCGGCGACGTGCCCGTGGTGCTCGTCAACCACGAGACGGCGCCACAGCTTTGGTGGTTTTTTGAAAGCTCGCTCGGTACTCAGGTGCAGTTTCAGGTAACGCACACCAACGACCACGGCTTGGTGCGCGTGGCCGACCAGATTATCGACGTCGATACGCCCGGCAGCCGGGGCTTTGGCGAGGTCAACGCGACCGGTATCGCCTGGAAGCCCCTCAAGACGTATCTGCCGCGGCGGCACGCTAACAGCTATCCGATTGTCGAGGTGGCCTACGCCTTGACTCCGGCAGAAAAGCGCGCGGCGCAATATTATCAGCGCGTGCGTCGCGCGGCCATTGTGCGCGTGCCGTTTACTTTCGGGGGCAACCGGTCCGATCTTAAGCTGCCCAATATGCTCGACAAGACCTCAGAGCATTGTTTTGTTTTCTGCAAGGCCTCGGGGCTGCGCCAGCAGATCGCGCAAATCAAAGCTGAAATTGAGGCCTATGGAATTGCTGACGCCGAGCAATTTCTGGAGCTGCCAGAGGTGCAGAAATATCTGGCGAACGCGCAGAGCAAAATCATGGCAGCCGATGCCACCAACCCAGCAGATCTAATGCCCACGGTGGCCACCCGGTCCAAAGATCTTAAAATATTGAAGCCAGTGCTGCCCGCAGCACTGCGTAAGAGTGCGGGCCGGAATGTTTTTGCAAACTGGCTCATTGGTCTGGATGCCACGAGCCGCTATTATCGGCTTATGCAGACCCTGGCCGTTTCGGGCGACTCTGGTGCGGCTGACATGAACAACCCGCGCGTGACTGCGATTCTCATCTACGACACCATCGACTACGCCCAGGCATTTGCCAATGGCACTTATAGCAAGAAGGGTAGCGCGCATTCCTGGGATCGCAGAAATCAGCGCCCCGTGGGCGCGCCAGCGGCAGCACTGGATGATGCGCCTGCCAGAGAACCCTGGCTTGATGAAGAGCCCGGGTTCGAAAAAGCAAATGGGTTTTGGAAACGGGTCTTCGGCGGCTGGTAGAGGTTCTTGAACTCACGCACGGCGCGGAGCGAGTAGCCGGTCTATTTCGCGCGCTTCGGTGAGTACGGTAATTGCTTTCGTAAGGATACGGAGGACCTTCCAATGCTCAAAAAATTGCTACCCTTGCTTGTCGTATTAACGGCCCTTTCCGGCTGTGCGGGCTCGACAGTGGGTCCCGGCGCTGGTGCGGCGCAGGGCGTAGTCAAAGGCTCAGTCGACGAAGTAAACCGGCGTGCTGAAGCCGTTCTGGGTCAGATGAATATCCAGGTAACAGGAAGCAGCACGAAGAATTCCGGCAACGAACGCCAGATCACGGGCAAGATGGGCGACTCCGACGTCACCATCACTTTGGACAATGCGCCCAACGCGACGACCAATGTCGAAGTCTCGGCCGGAAAGAACCTGGTCAGTGGAAATCGCGATCTCGCCAAGGAAATCCTGAGCCGAATCGTTCAGCAAAGTTAAGGCATTTTTTTTGAAAGAGCCATTGCGCGTCGGGATGAGTTTGCTTGTCATTGGGGTATTGATTTTCGGCGTCATCGTTGCACGTCAGCTCACAGATTGAACAGTTGCAGGGACAGCTACCGTAACGGCATACGCCTGCTGATTCCGAGTCGACATGAGAAAACCTTTGATGTGGCTTGGGTCCGCCTGGGTGTCGTGCTGCGCCACTGGGTAGGCGGAATTTTTACTGAGATGGTGATTATGGGCGTCCTTACGGGACTGGGGTTGTGGCTCGCTGGCATCGAAGGCGCGCTGACGCTTGGCCTGCTCACTTTTTTCGCTACTTTTATCCCGTATCTCGGGGTGCATATCGTGGAAGGGTATATTGCAAGTCCCCTCATCATGCGGCGAGCAGTAAAGCTGCGGCCCGGCGTACTCCTGTTTTGGCAGGCATTGATGGGCGTGCTCTTCGGCGTCGTGGGCATCATCGTCGCGACACCTTTACTGGCTTGCCTCGATGAGCTGCTGGACTATCTCTATATCGAGCGGACTTTGAAAAAAACCAACCAGGCCATCGACCGGAAGGTCGGGGAGCAAAAGGGCGCAGCCGCCTGACCGGGCTGCCGCTTAGCTGGCTTTTTTTGAAGGGCCCGGGTTAGCCGGACTTCCCGAGGTCTGGCCTTCATAGAAAAGCCCTACCGCCTGCTTGAGCTGCAAGGCATCCAGCGAAAGCGGGGTATTCTTTTTCTGGGCGTCTGCTTCAAGCCAGTCCAGGTAGCTTTCGATTTCAGTTCGCGGTATTTCGCTTACGGCTTTGCCGCGGTACTTTTTTCCGAACGGCACGCGGAAATCGCCGGGCTTGTCCGCGTTCGTCGCGTGGGCCACAGGCGAGTCGACGATGCGGTCGCCCTCGTCGAGCTCGTCGGCGCAGAACTGCGTGCCGTAGCCGATCAGCGCCAACGCGCGACCGATGGCGCCAGTTTCGGCTTTTTCCAAAAAGTCCGGAAAGCCCTGCTGATTTTCGAATTTGTGCGAGGTCGCGATGACGCGGCCCTTTTCGTCGCGGACAATGGCCTTGGCGCAGGCCGCGGTGGCCGTAACCGAAACGAACTCGGTTTCGATTGACCAGGTGGGGTGCTCCTCGCGAAACCACACGAGGCGATATTTCACTTCCAGATAGTCGCGTCCACGCAGGTTAAGAATGGGTAGCTCGGTGCCTTTGGCGGTTTTGTGTGTTTTGCTCATGAGATCAGTTCTAACAAGGATGCCTGATATAAATCAAATATAGTTACATGGACGGCCGGCTGCCGGTGCGGGCCCGTGGCTTGCTACTACCGTTCGCATGACCCTGCAGCAACCCGAGCAGCAGCCGCCCGAGCCCAAGGCCCCCGAGATTGGGCCGGCGAAATCGCCGCACATTGATCTGCCGATGCCGGCGGCACCACCGGGGCCGCTAACGACGCCCGAGCAGCCAATTCCCATCAAAGAGTGAGGCCCAATTCATGAGCGAGGCTGAGTCAGTTTGTCGCGGGACTGGGTGCCACGGCCAAGCCGATGGCGCTGTCGGCCGCGCCATAGTACAGATAGACCGAGCCTTTAAAAAAAACGACGGCGGGCGCGAAGATGACCTGGCCCACTTGTCCGTTCGTTTCGTAAGACTGCTCTGGACGAAGAAAGGGTTGGCTGGAGCGACGTAGAATTTTTGTCGGCGCCTGAAGATCAAAAACGATTTCGCCCAGCTGGTAGCCCCAGGGCGGAGCGTCGCCGTGGTAGGTGAGGTGGATGCCCTCGGCATCGACAAATGAGGCGCCGGGCTCGACGAGTCCCTGATCGAAGTATTGGTCACGCGTGGTGAAGATTGGAGCGGTCTCGCTGGGGTACTTCCAGTGCACGCCATCTTTGGAGCGGGCCAGACGAATGCGGCCTTCGCCGAAATACATGAGGTAGCTGCCATTGATTTTACCCGGTACAACCGCGCCGGATTTTGTCCACGGGCTGCCGGGCACCACCGGGTTTTTCAGCACGTCTTTATCCTTGAAAATAGCGCCGAGTTTTAGCCAGTGGATCAGGTCGTTGGAAACGGCCTGCGCCAGACGCGCCATTTTGCCGTCAAATGCGGTATAGGTCATGTGATAACGAAATTTATTGCCATGGGTGCTGATGCGGTCAGCACTCAGATCCGCGATGCGCGGGTCTTCGATACCGTGCAACTCAATGGCGTCGGTAGGGCGGAGCAGGGGGCGTTCGTCGCCATGGGCATCTCGCAGCGGGTGTTCGAAATGAACACCGTCTGTGGTTACGGCAAGGCCGAGGCTTGAGTTGCCGTTCCAAAGACCTGCGCCGGTTTGATCCTGGGCGCGATAGATGACGTAAATTTTACCGTCTTTTGCCACGGCTGCCGGATTAAACACGGCCTTCGATTTCCACGACAGCTTGGGGTCGGCAGTCAGAACCAGGCCCAGCTTGGTGAACGCAGCGGCATGCCAGAGCGGTAGCGGATCTGCCGGGCGCTCTGGTACGTCTTTTTGGCCGCGAAAGCGGTCGGGGGGCTGGTTGTCGGGTAGATCAGCCGCCAGTGCGACCAGGCCAGGCAGCACGAGCAGCAGCGACAGTGCGTGAAACCGTTTTAAACTCATGGCCACCCGTGCTTACATGATGGTGACGCGGCGGAGCAAGTCTAAATCTTCGAGCACTTTACCAGAGCCGCGCACCACGCAGGTCAGCGGATCTTCGGCCAGCGCCACGGGCAGGCCGGTTTTTTCCTTGAGCAGCACGTCCAGGTTGGCCAGCATGGCGCCGCCACCGGCCAGAATAATACCGTTGTCGACGATGTCGGCGGCCAGCTCGGGTGGCGTGCGTTCGAGCGCCGTTTTGATCGCATCGACAATGGCCGATACCGGATCGGCCAGCGCATCACGAATCTCTTCCGAGTTCACTTCAATGGTCTTGGGCGCGCCGGCGATAAGGTCGCGGCCCTTGACCTCGTAAGTTTTCTCTTCATCAAAAGGGTAGGCGTTGCCAATAGCCAGCTTGATCTGTTCGGCCGTGCGGTCGCCGATGAGCAGCGAGTATTTGCGTTTGATGTAGTTGACGATGGCCTCATCGCATTTGTCGCCGGCCACGCGCACTGACTTTGAATACACGATGCCGCCCAAGCTAATCACGGCCACCTCGGTGGTACCGCCGCCGATATCCACAATCATATTGCCCGAGGGTTCGGTGATGGGCAGGCCCGCGCCAATGGCCGCGGCCATGGGCTCTTCAATCAGATAAACTTCACGAGCGCCGGCCGACTGCGCTGACTCTTTTACGGCGCGCTTTTCAACCTGAGTAATGCCAAATGGAATGCAGATGATGATGCGCGGGCGCAGCAGCGTGTGGCGCGCGTTGGCCTTGTTGATAAAATATTTGAGCATCGACTGCGTCACTTCGAAGTCGGCGATCACGCCGTCTTTCATGGGTCGAATCGCGACGATGCTGCCGGGTGTTCTTCCCAGCATGGCTTTGGCTTCTTTACCTACGGCGATAATCTTGGTCTGACCTCGAGCATTTTTATGAACGGCAACCACCGACGGCTCGTTGATAATTATTCCGCGGTCTTTCGCGAAAACAAGAGTGTTGGCTGTTCCCAGGTCAATGGCGAGATCGTTCGAAAACATGTCGAGCAGTTTTTTATACATCGAGTTCCTATGACCTATTGTGGCAGAGATGCGTGAGTTCCGATCTATATATCGGTAGTCCGCCGCAAAGGCACGCAATCATTGACATAGATGACCCTGCGAATGCCTTTTGGTCGATTTTGGTGCCTTCTGGGCCGAACTTGGTCCTCAAACCGGAACAAAACAGTTTCTTTTTGAAACAAGGCGCGGCAGATTGTGCCGAAGCTATGAAAAAACTGATTACCGGCATCGTCGATTTTCGTCATAAAACGTTACCCAGCGATCGGGAGCGCTTTGCGCGACTTGCGCTCGACTATCAGCCCGATGTGCTTTTCGTCGCCTGCTCGGACAGCCGCGTGGTGCCCAACCTGTTCGCCTCTACCGCGCCGGGCGATCTTTTCGTGATTCGAAATGTGGGCAATCTGATTCCGCCCTGCGGAGTAAACGGCCTCGCCAACCGGGATCGTTCTGAAGCCGCCGCCGTGGAGTTCTCGGTGCTGGCGCTCAAAGTTCCGGACATTATCGTGTGCGGGCACTCCGAGTGCGGCGCAATGAGAACGGTGGCTGGTACGCTTACGCCGCCCGAGGCACCGCATCTCCAAGAGTGGCTCAAACATGTGCGTCCGGCAGCGGCCAAGCTGCGCGCCGGTCGCGTACTGGATGCCTCGCTCAGCGAGCACAATCAGCTTTCGCAGCTCAATGTGCTGCAGCAGATGGAACATCTGATGTCATACGCGGCAATCGAAGAACGGGTTAAGAGCGGCAACCTTAGAATCCATGGCTGGTGGTACGATATTCGGAGTGGGGAAGTTCACTGCTATGAGCCGGATCAGGATAAGTTCATATTGATTGACGATGAAGAGGCTGCTCGTCTGACCAAGCGACTGGGCTAAGCCAGGCTTTCGAAAACGACCAGATCTTCCTGGAAGAATGGCGCGAGCAACTTCATCTCGTCTACCGTGACCCACCTGAGCTCGGTGTGTTCGTCATTCCTGATCGCCGCCTCGCCGGCCTGGATTTGTACGAGCCACCAATGGATTCGAGCAGTTTTGTCGCGGGTGTCAAACTCGCACAGCTTTTTTATAGGTCGCACGATCAGACCGACTTCTTCGAGTACTTCGCGCGCGACGGCCTGCTGCTCGGTCTCGCGCACTTCTTTTTGACCGGTCAGCGGGCACCAGTATCCGGGCGCGGATTTTTTGGCCGGGCTGCGCCGTCCGAGCAGGAATTTTCCATTTCGTTCGATGACTGCCGCGATGACCTGAGTTTGTTTCAAGCAAGCTCCAAACCGTAAAGACGTGGTACCTTAAATCATGATTCTTGAGCGGCTGAAAGCAGAAACCTCAGCTCAACATAAGCAGCTCGAAGCCAAGCTCGATCTTTTGAGTCCCGAGCTGAGTCGTGAAAGCTATTCCCGAATATTGGAAAAATTTCTGGGTTTTTACGAGCCGCTTGAGGCTCAGCTCCTTTATCGAAAAGAGTGGCAGGAGCTGGGACTAGACCCGTCGCCTAGAAGAAAGACCATGGCTCTGAAAAGGGATTTGGCTGCGTTGGGCCTGGATGAAAGTGCGGTGCGTTTAATTCCGCGCAGCGCGCACTCGAGTCTGCCGCGGCTCGACGCGATGGAGCGTTGCGTGGGCTGTCTTTACGTTGTGGAAGGGGCCACTTTGGGCGGGCAATTCATCTCAAAGCATCTGTCTGCGTTGCTGGGTGTCGGGCCGCAAAACGGCGGTGCGTTCTTTACGGGGTATGGCAGCCAGACCGGTGAAAGATGGCGTGAGTTCCGCTCGTTTTGTGAAGCCTATGCTTCAGGCGGTCAGGATCAAGATCAGATTGTCGAAGGTGCTCGCGACACGTTTCAGAAGCTCGCAGCATGGACTTGAGCCGCACCGGGTGATTTCAATATTGCGATTATGGTGTAATCCCAAAGGATGCCGGGTCCAGCTGCGCCCCCACCGCCGACACTTTCACTCTCGAACTGTGAGCGTGAGCCCATTCACATTCCTGGGCTTATCCAGGAGTTTGGCGTTTTGCTTTGCATCCACGAAGACTCGCTTGCCATTCTACAGCTCAGCGCCAATGCAGAGCATTGGTTTGCTCGTCCAACGTCGCAACTCCTGGCGCAGGGTTTTGAGGCGCTGCTTTCCCCTGCCCAGGTGCAAAGTCTAAAGCTGTTTCTCAAGGCCAATCCAGTCGAATTCGAAAATCCCTATCAAATCTCCACCACCACTGCTGATGGGTCACTGCGGCTTTGGACTGGCTATTTTCACCGGCACGAGGGGCAGCTGATCGTCGAGCTCGAGTTCGAGGTCGTGCCCGAGGCCACGGTGACTTTGGGTTCTTTCTATGCCCGTGTTCAGAGCGCGATCTCCAATATCCAGCAAGCACAGTCGCTGCAGCAGCTTTGCGATGTGACGGCGTGCGAGGTGCAGCGGATTTCCGGCTATGACCGGGTAATGATTTATCGCTTTGCCACGGATTGGAACGGTAAGGTTGTCGCCGAAAAAATCGGACCAGCAAAGGGAGTTGCCAGCTATCTGGGGCACTATTTTCCCGCATCAGATATTCCATCGCAGGCGCGGGCGATTTTTCTGGCGAACTGGCTTCGGATGATTCCAGACGTGGCCTACCAGCCTGTTCCGATTGTTCCCCTATTAAATCCCCGCACGGTCCAGCCGCTCAATCTGACCCGTACCTTTCTGCGCAGTGTCTCGCCGATTCATCTGCAATATCTGAAAAACATGGGTGTGGGCGCCTCCCTCACGATCTCACTCGTCAAAGAGGGCAGGCTTTGGGGTTTGATCTCCTGCCACCACGGGCAAGCCAGAAACATTCCTCATGATGCCCGCGATGCCTGCACGTTCATCGGTAAACTCGTTTCGGCGCAGCTC
>JBBRLF010000081.1:0-16351 GCA_038231515.1 candidate division WWE3 bacterium | reverse complement strand
CTGATGATGCCAATACGCTGACCATCACGTACTCCCATAACGATGTCGGGTTGCAGGGGTTTTTCGAGTACAACTTAAAAACCATTACCCCCGGCATCGCGCTGAAATCCTACCTGCGAAGTGACGCCGATGTTTCGTCTTTCAGCACGGTGCCAGATAATCTGTCGTCCAGCAAACGCCGACGAGATATCACGATTGAGGCCACGGCCTCGCTGACGGCGCCGATCGAAACGAATATTCATTTATATCTTTGGTATACCTATAGCCGAACGTTCAGTAATATCGGAATCACTGACTACACCGACCGCAACATCAAGAACTCTACTGTTGGAGCCGCGCTCAAAGCGTATGTGATCAAATGAACAATAAACCGAAACGAGTTCGCGTCATTCTGGTTTGTATGTGTCTGGTGAGTTTGCTCGTCGAACAGCTGGCCTGGGCCGATGTCTCGCCCGCCGCGGTGGGCTGGGGAAATCTGGTTGTGCCCGGACTTGGCGCTACGTTGCGGGGCCAGCCGGTGCGCGGACTTATCGAATCTTCGGCCACGATTGGCAGCTATTACGGTGGCACGTTTTACGCTAAAGAAGGCGCCTTTACCATTGATGGCAGCGTGCTGGTGCCCAGTGGGCGAAATATCACGAAACCTTTGCTGGGTCAGTTTCTTCAGGAATTCGGCCTGAAGTTTCATATGTGGAATACGTTCTACAACTATCAGCAGGCGTCGCTGGAGCCGTCGCAGGTTCAGCATCAAAAAGAGTACCAGCAGCCCCTTTATAAGGGGGACTGGATGGACGTCCTTTTTGCGCCTTTCAAATGGAAGAATATCAGCACGCCCTGGACCTATATTCCAGTTGCCCTCGGCACAGCCTATCTCTTGTACAGCTACAATACCTCACCGGTCGTGGTGCAAAACCATCGCGCCCGTTTGGGCGAAGAAGGCCTTTACGATTTTACACAGGGTATCGGTGTCCCGCTGGGCTCGTCGTTTGGCGAAGAGGTCCTGTTTCGTGGTTTCATCCAGCGCGAAGCCCGCCTTTATACCAACTCCGTTGCGCTATCGATTCTTTGGGAAACAACCATGTTCATGGTGATTCACCCACCGGATAAACGTCCGGTTGCGCTTCTGGGCGGGGTCTTTTTTGGCCTGGCGGTGAATCATTTTGACGGCGATCTCGAGCCGGGTATCGCCTCCCATTTTTGGATCGATTTTATCAGCGGGTTTTTCGTGACCCTGCTTTTCAGAAAGGTCGAAGGCAAGGGCGTTCCGTTTAGCACTTCACTGCAAATTCCATTTTAAAAACAGGTCCTTGAGCCATGGCCTCCGCTCGATTTCCGATGTGGTACAATTTTAATCAGGTACCGGGTTGTCGATGACGGAAGTTAGGGGCACTTATGCGTTCAATTTTGATGCTTGTTCTGGGGATGCTGACGTTGGGCGGATCCACCGCCTTGGCGGATTCCCTCGATTCCGTCGTCATGCAGAAAATCGATCGGGATCACAAACTCGAAGTGCAGCGAGGTACTTTCGCACGGCAAAAGGCGGTGGCTCGCGCAACTATCGCCAGCAAGGGCGGCGCAGGACGCAGCATTGCTTCCGAGGGCGGCGCCAAGGCAGCGATCTCGCGTGAGGACAATGCAGCGCGAATTCTGGAGCATGAGATGACGGGCCCTACAAAGGCGGGCGAGTTCGGGAAGACCGCTGCGAAGACAGTCGCTATAGCACCTGCGGCCATTGTGAAGAAAGCGGCGGCCGTCAAGGCGGCGGCGAAACCCACGGTAGCTAAACGTTAGATTGCTGCTACGATAAAGTGGAATGGCCATTCTTATTGTGGATGACGAGGCAAGCACTCGCGAAGCCTTGCGAAATCTTCTCGACCGACTGGGACACGGTCCCGTTCTCGAAGCCAAGAACGGCGAGGAGGGACTTCGCGTATTGACCGCGTCTGGCGCGCGCATACGCATGATCGTCGCCGACTGGGAGATGCCGTATATGGATGGCCTGACGCTGGTCAGGACCATCGCGGAGTCGGCCGAGTACAACCTGATCCCTTTCTTGCTGATCACCTCTGACCTGCCGCGGGCGCGCATCGAAGAGTTTCATCGCGAAAACCCCCGGCTTGACCATCATCTGTTCAAGCCGTTTCGACTCAAAGCATTGGCGGACGCCATGAACAAAGCGGCGCGCCACCGCGCCGCAGCCCGCGAGGCGCTGGTCTATCTTGGGCGCGAAGTGCCAGCCGAGCTTAGCGCGGCGCTGGGTGCCAAGGCGCGTACCTTTGCGTGGCGCGAGATTTTGCACATCAAGGGCCATGAAGATCTTGAGGCCCTTATCGCAACCCAGGGGCGACGTATCGGCGCGGTCTTGCTCGAGCCCCGCGCGCATGGCGGCACCTTTGGCCGCGATGCCGGCGAAGTCGCGTGGCTTGCCGCGTTTAAAAAAACTCCGCTCGGAAGCGTGACACCGGTTGTGTGTCTGGGGCGCAGCCCGCTTGAGATTCGGGCCGTACGCACGCAGTGCCAGTTTTTCGTCGATCCGCCGGCGGAACACCGGGATGTTTTTTGGACCGGTCTGCTCGCGAGGCTTTCGAATCGGCTGGCGGCAAGCTGGGAAATTGAGCTGCTATCGTCGCAAACCAAGGCGCTGCTCCAGAATGACGACTACAAGGGCGCACGCAAAAACTTTGCGGCTCTCTTCGCCCTCGATGAGTTCAACAGCGATGTTTGTCTTATGGCTGCCGATATCTGCGAGGGGCTGGGAGATCTGGAAGGTGCCTGCCGGCATTTCATGCATGCCACCGAGATCAATCCCTGTATGCCGCGGCCTTATATCAAGCTGCTGGCGCTGAGCACCGACCTCAGCCGCATCGCTGAAACCGCGGTTCAGTTTTGTCCCAACAATAATGACGTGCTGCTGGCGGCGGCCGTAGCCTGGCAGAAGAGCAATGAGCCGTTGAAGGCCCTCGAGGTGCTCAAGCAGATTCTGAGTGCTCAGCCTGCGCACAAGGCAGCCAAGGAACTGTTCGACGGAATGTCCAAATGATACCCCAGCGGCTGCGCGAACTCGTCACGCTTCATGGCTTCAACAGCAATGCCTTTCTGACGATGTACGAGGGGTTCAGCTACTTTGAAACGGCCGATGGCATCGTCGCTTACTATGAGCGTCCCTTTGCCTGGGTCGCAGCCGGTGAGCCGCTGGCCAGTGCCGACCTACAGCTCAAACTTTTTACGGAGTTCGCCGCGGCTGCAAAGAAAGCCGGCAAGGCCGCGCTTTGCCTGCCGGCCTTTGGCGATTTTGTTCACCGTGCCGAGGCTGCCGGGTTTGGCACGCTCATGATCGGCAGCGAACCTACCGTGAGGCTGGAGACCTATCCCAAGACCGGTTTTACCTGGCTGACCATCGTGCCCACGGCCAAGCAGCTCCACGGCAAGGGCGCGCGCGTGCGTGAAGTGGATCTGACTACGCTGACCACCGAGCGCCGGCGCGAGCTCGACGGTGTTACACAGGAGTGGCTCGCCACTCGAAAAATGGCGGCGCTGAGTTTTCTCAACAAGGTTGAGCCCTGGACGTTGTCGGCGGATAAAAAGTATTTTGAAATCGTTTCGAACGGTCGCACCACGGCGTTTCTGGCCGCCATTCCCATCTGGCCGCGCAAGGGCTGGTATCTGATTGATCTCATGCGACGAACCCACAGCGAGGCGGGTACCAGTGAGTTGCTCTTGCTCGAAGCGATGCGGCTGCTTAAAGAGCAGGGGGCGCTCGAGGTTACCTTTGGCGTGGCGCCACTTTCAAATCTGGAAAACGCGCCCGAACGTCAACGCAAGACCCGTCTCAACAAGATGTTGCGCAACATCTACGCCAGCGAAGACCTGCTTTACAACTTCGGATCACTGCATCAGTTCAAGCTCAAATTTCAGCCCAATCATGTGGCCAATGTTTTTCTCGTGTACAGCCCCACGCGGCTCGGGCCGTTGATGATTTTGAGTCTGCTGCAGGCTTTCGTACCTCACGGCATTACCGTGGCAGTGTTATCGGGGGCCTGGCGGACGGTGAAGAACTTTGATCTGCCACGATTTATCAAGACCCAGCTGGCCCCCGGAGTGGTGGTGCGCTCGGCACCGCCGACCATGCTGCGTTTGCTCTATCGTTGCCGACTTACCGTGGCTTCGCTACTGGGTTATTTTCTGGTGGCAGCCTTGACCTTGACTGGTGGAAAGCTGCGTCCCGAGCTGGCACAGGACTGGGCGTTTTCATATGTAGCGCTGCGTGCGCAGCCCGTGCATGCGCTGGCGCTCGCGCCCTTTCTGCATTGGAATCTGATTCATCTTCTGACTAATGCGGGACTGGCTGTCTTTTTTTGTGGCTTGCTCGAGTATCTGAGCGGCTCGCTGCTGGCGGTTACGGCGTTTGGGCTGGCCGCGGCGTTGGCCAATCCGCTGGCGTGCATCGTGTTTCAGCTCGGAGCAAGCCACGTCAGTGAGCTTGATGTCGGCGCCTCGTTAGGTATTCTGGGCTGCGCCGGGGCCTTGGTACCCATGCTGCGCCACGGACGCATTCTCCTGCCAGTGTTGTTGGCCTGCGCTGGTGCGAGCGCCTTTTTCACCCAGTCACAGCTGGGACTCAATCACGTTTTTGCCATCCTGGTTGGCTGGGCGGTTGCCCGGCTGTTTCTCAGAAATTAAATTCCAGGAATCCCAGGAAGCGCACACCCAGTGTAGTGGCCGAACCCGAGAGCTGATCGGAGCCGAAGCTGTAGTAGCGAAAATCTTCTTCAAACCGCAGTCCAAAAGAAAAGATGTCATTCAGGGCCTTGGAGGCTTGCTGCGAGACCAGCAGGCCGACCCGCGTGGAGCCATCGGCGTACTGAAATGTCGGCCCCGTCCGGAAGTTGAGCTCCAGGGAGTGTGCCAGCGGCTTGTTGTAGCCCAAGATGGCGTAAGCGCCCAGAAATGAGAAGGTCGTAAGGGCGAGTTGAGTGCTGGAATCCCGAACGGGAATATCGATAAATGAATTTCTGATGCCGGCCTGGAAGGTATAGTAATGCGTGGGCTCAAAAAAACGGCGCTCAATGCCAATGCCGATCACGGTTTCGTTGTAGTGGAGGCCGTTTTGCGTAGGCCGGTCGCGAAAGTCCCTGGCCTGCAGCGCCTGAGCCTCGGTACGCAACGCGAGTTGTACGGAATAATAGTTGCTGAGACGGTAGGCGTATTCCACCTGACCCTGGCGTAACGTCGATAGATCGAAGTTTACGCTGGCCGGAGAATTCGCGCTATCTGTCGAGCTCGAGTGATAGTGCTGAAAGTTGGGGCCCAGCATGATGCGAAACTGCTGCTGGTGCGCGGAATATTCGTCAAAACGCAGAAAGGTCTCGTAGCTGGAGTCGTCGCCTATGACATTGCGTTCAGCTTTGATGTCAAACGTCATAAACTCGCTGAACGGGCCCCGGTCGCCCTCGGCGTCGATGGCGGCAACGCGCCAGTAGTAATAGCCGGCCACCTCACTATGCCAGACGTAGGAGGGTTCGGTCAGCACCTTTTCCGCCACCAGGTGGGTGAACCTGGGCTCGGTTGCCACTTGCAGAGTGTAGGCGTGCGCGCCGGCGACGCCGTACCAGTTGAGTTTCACCTTGTACTGGGAGCCCGGCGCTTTTTCAGGAGAGTTGGGCTTGGAGTTCACAGTCTCGTCGGCGGCCTGGGCAGTGGGCAGCCACGCCTGCCAAGCCAGATCAAGCAGACGCAATAGAATCGAACTATGATCATATTCGACAGCTGGCTTTTTCAGCTCAGGCGCGCGCAACTTGCGCAAATTGGCTGGCGCGCTTTGTTCAATCTCGGGCCGAATGAGCTTGGGCTTTTGCAAGGTGCGCATGACTTCAAACGAGCGCACCTCGCTGGCGAGTACGCGGCCACCCGTCGTGCCGCTCGTGATCCGCCAGTAATATCGCCCCTTGTACTCGGGGCGAAACAGCCACGAAGACTGATTGGGCACCGGCCGGTTTAAGATAAGCTGCGTGAAGCGTTCATCTCTGGCCACCTCAAGAGCGGTAAGATCGGCGCGCGACCGAATCTTCCAGGCCAGGCGCACCGTCTCGGGATCAGCGATCGTGGCATGATCGTCGGGACCTGAAAGCCGGGCGGCCTCGGAAGATTCAATGGTGAGGCGCGCCGGAGTGAGGCTTGCGACTGTAATTGGCGCAGCCAGGGATTTCGGCTGTGGAGATTCCGTAAGTCGAATAAGAGGCTCACCCGAACCGGAGCTTTGAATCTTGAAGCCCGTGGCGCTATTGGTGACGAGCTTGCGGCCAGCAACTTCGATTTCAAAGGTACTGGCGGTGCTGGGCGTGGCATTGCTGGCGGCTTGCAAGAGTGTACCACGCACCAGCGCGAGCTTTACGGTACGGCGAGCCACAGAACGCGCCCGTCTTAGCGCCAGCATGGAGTTAGCGCCCAGGGTAAGTTGCTCGGAGGTCGTGAAGCGAATCGTCGTGGTGGCCTCGCCCAAAGTCGCGATTTCGTCGCCCTCATAGAGGGGGTCACCCGGCCGCACGCGAGTCCAGCTCAGCTGCAGAGGGGTGCGCACCATCACCTTGTTGGAAATCGACTGCACGCTTGCCACCAGATTGCGCGGGCCGGAGCTGTTTGCAGGTCGCCACAGAAAGTGCACGTCCGAAAAAAGCACCCAAAATTCCAAAATCAGGGCCAGCAACGCGCCTGCGACCAGCCTGCGGTCGACGACCAGCGTACTTTTCCTCAAAGAGACGGCGAATTGCGTCACACCTGAATTTGCATTGACCAAATTTGTACCTTGTTCATAATACTCATCGGAGAAAAAGCTAAACTCTTGCATAGTTTCTACCCGAAAAGAATGCACATATGTATGTTTCGATCCGCATAAAGATTCTGGGGGTGCTCTCCGTCCTGCTTGTGGCGGCGATATTTGCCTACCTGTTGCTGGCGGATCGAATTTTTCGCGAGGACAAGCAGCTGCTCGTCTTCGACACCAACCGCTCCAACGCCGAGCGCCTCGCCAATGATCTGGAAATTTCGCTTCACCGCGTCCTCGACAAGATCGAGATGATCTCAAAACTCATGCTCAATGACCGGTCGGCGTCGGGCAGCGACCTGGTGCGCGATTTTTTCAACCGCGACAATGAGCTGCTGGTCTATCAGCTCATTCACGTTCAGGCGGGCAAAGCCAAAGTCTTGCGCGAGCTGGAAGATACCGCGCATCTGAGCGGCATGAAGATTACCGCGGCACAGATCAAGGCTTCCGGCGCCCTCAATTTCAATTTTGCGGATGCCAACGACGAGGTGAGCCTGGAAAATGTCTCATTGCCCGGCGCGGTGCTTTTTGTCGTGCGCCTGCCCATCGAGGTCAAGCAAGGTGGTCATCGCCTGTTTGCCCAGGTCGTCCTTGATGGGCGCAACTGGCTCGACAGCTTTCAGAATCAGGCGCTCTCGCTCAACTTCGCAATCAGCAAGACGGGCCATGTGCTGGCCCATCCCAAGATCGATCTGGTCTTGCAGCGCGCCGACATGACCAAACACGGGCTGGTGCAAATCGCGGCCACGGGCAGCGTCGGGGGGCAGCAGGTCGAGTTTATCCAGAACCGCGTATCCTATCTTGGAGTCTATCAAAAAAGCGCGTTGGGCGGCATCACGGCTTTTTCGGTGATGGAAAAAGATGCGGCGCTTTCGGCCAGCCTGCTTCTGCTCGAAAAAACTATCGTGCTTTCGCTCATCATCGTCACGCTCGTCTTGCTCATCAGCTTGTGGTTTGCCGGTTCACTCAGCCGGCCGCTGCTGGCGCTGGTTAAAGCCAGTGGCGAGATCGCCAAGGGCCGCTTTGATACACGCATCGAAGTTCATTCGCGCGACGAGATTGGCGAGCTGGCGGTGGCCTTCGATCGCATGGCGCGCGACTTGAAAAGTTCGCGCATTCAGCTCGAAGATTACAGCCGCAGTCTCGAAGCCAAAGTGCAGGAGCGCACCTCGGAGCTCGAATCGAAGAACGTGGCGATTCGCGAGCAGCAGGACGTGCTGGTGCGCACCACGCGCCTGGCCGCCGTAGGGGAAATCGCCGGACAGGCAGCGCATGAAGTCTTGAACCCGCTCACGGGCATGATCGCGCGACTCGAAGGGATGAGCGGTCGCCTGCGGCAGTTCTATGGCGCGCGTGAAGGCGGCGTGGACATGCTCAAGATCATCGCCCGGGGCTGGACCAGCGATATCGAGGCCAAAGGCCTTCAGGGCTGGCTGCAAACTCAGAGCGGGCCTAGCCGTGTGTTTCCAGGCAAGACGCTGGCCGAAGAGGATCTGGCCAACCTTGCGCGAGTCAGCGTGCAGTTTGACAACTTTGGAGCAGTGCTGCTTGACGATTTGAAGCTGCTGCTCGACGAGGCTTTTCGCATCAGTAGAATTGTCGACAGCATGCGTGGTCTGAGCCGCATCTCCAGCGACCGCGGGCGGGTGAACGTGGGTGAGCTGATGCTCAACTGCGTGCGTACGACCGAGGATCTGCTGCACAAGAACAAGATCATGATCGAAACCGAGCTGGTCGGCGAGGTCTATGCGTACCTGGACCGCGATGAGATGCGGCAGGTGCTGGTGAATCTCATCAAAAACGCCATGGACGCGATTGTCGAACGTGTCGTGGCGGGCGACCGTCCCGACGAAGCTGGAAAAATACTGATCAAGAGCTATCGCCTGGGCCAGCAGATCCACGTGCTGATCTGGGACAACGGCATGGGTATTCCCAAACCCGATCGGCCGAAAATTTTCGAGGCGCATTTTACCACGAAGGGCAGCGAGGGCACAGGCTTCGGCCTTAGTATCTGCCGGCGCTTCGTGCGCGCCGCGGGGGGAGAGCTGTCGGTGCATGACAGCGAGACCGGAAAGTTTACGGAGTTTGAAATTATTCTGCCCTATAGCGAAGAGGATCATGAAAAAACAATCCAGAGCTGAGAACAGGCGAATTCTTGTGATTGACGACGAGCCCGAGATTCGGCAGGGCTACCGCCGATTCCTCTGCCCCGAAAAAGTCGATCGCATCGAGTCATCCCGCTCCATGCCGGCAGCGGTGTCTGACGTGGACAAAGAGGGTGACGGCCCGGTGGTGCATTTCGAAGTCACCGAGGCCGTGAGCGGCGAGCAGGCCCTGGAAATCGTACAGCGGGAACTTGCGGTGGGGCGCAGATTTGCCGGTGCGATCGTGGATGTACGCATGCCAGGCCGCATTGACGGGCTGCAGTTCATTCAGAAGGCCTGGGTGCTCGACCCAAATCTGCTCGTGGTATTGGCCACCGCTTATCAGGATCGCTCGGTCGATGAGATCGCCCGTTTTTTCGGCCTCCGCTTTCAGGACCAGTGGGACTATCTCAATAAACCATTTACCAGCGGCGAGATTATTCAGAAGGCGCGCCAGCTGGTGTCGTCGTGGAATCGCCGTGAGCGCGAGCATGCCTACGTAGAGCAGATCAAACTGCAGCAAAGCGCCATGGTCGCCCAGGAGCAGCTTGCAGCCGTTGGCAAGCTTGCGCATTCGATCGGTCACGATCTGGGAAACATCTTACAGCAGATTCTGACCAAGCTGGAACTCGAAGACCCCCGGAGTGGCTCGGAAGAGCTGCGCCTTAAGCTCAACGACGAGATGATTGAGGCCGTCGAGCTGGGCTCGACGATCTGTCAGGATCTGCTTGCGTTTGCACGGCGCTCTCGTGAAGTCACACCGCCCAGTCGAATCGTGCTGGCCGCCCCCATGCAGAAATCGCTGCGTCTGCTGCGCCAGCAGTTCAAGAAAAAGGATATTGCGGTTGAGCTCGTCCTGGACGAGTCACTGGAAACTCTGGCCCATGACTCCCGGCTGGTGCAGGTCTTTGTCAATCTGCTGACCAACGCCACCCAGGCCATGGGCGATGGGGGAAAGCTGAAAGTTTCAGTGAGTAAAGCGCCTGGTGGCGGCGTTGATATCGAGCTTGCCGATAACGGCCCGGGAATCGCCCCCGATAATCTGGCGCTGGTTTTTGAACCGCTGTTCACGACCAAGGGCGACAGTGGCAATGGGCTGGGCCTTACCGTATGCAAAACCATCGTGGAAAGCTACGGCGGTACGATCGTTATTGACTCAAAAGTTTCGGTGGGGACCACTGTCCGAATTCATTTTTCGTGATACGCTTTTCGTCATGAAGATGATTATTCTGGCGGCCTTACTGTTTTCGAAGCTCGCGTTTGCCGGTCTGGAATTTCTTCCAGAAAATCGCCATCAGCTTTTTCAGTCCTACGCGCTGTTTAATGAGCCGCAGTCGGAAGCCTTGTGGCGTACGCCGCGGCATGCCTGGGGTGCGTTGGGCGGTACGATGGCCGTGCTTGAGGCCAGCGACTGGGCCTGGAAGCCGCAGCTCGTTCTGCACGCCAAGGCTGATGCCGCCTTTCGCTTCAACGCCAAGTACAATACCGTGCTAACCGAAACAATCGACGCTCGGGTGGGGCTTTTTTTCGATTTTCGAGTTCGCTCCGATCTGCGCTTTTTCTTTGGCTGGACCCACCTGTCCGGGCACGGCGCCGACGATATCAACGACACCAGCCTGGCGGGGCCGAATCTGGGCGACGAGGTGCTGATGCTGCGTGTGATTCACGACTGCAGCGAGCGCTGGCGTGTGGGTGGAACGTTCAAACCCATTATCGGCTCCGAACCCAAGATGAAAATTTTAGCCGCTGATCAGTTTCTGGAATGGTTTCCGTGGGGCCAGGCCGCCCAGCACAGCCAGGCTAGTCCGTACGCCGCCGTAGGGCTTGAAGAGATGGGCGTGGATCATCTGATGCTCAACTACCATGGGCAGCTGGGAATTCTTTTCGGCAATCATTTTCGCGAGGCGCACCATACGTCACTGCGGGCGGTGGCCGGGTATTACCGCGGAATGGACCAGCGCTTGAAGTACGCGCAGTTTGACCTGGCTCGCGCCGAGTGGGGTTATGTCGGCATCGCGGCTGATCTATAAGAGTTCGTGTCCGGCCTGGGTCAACACGCGCAGCGCGGGTTCCAGATTCGCCGCCTTCAACAGAAGATAGTCCGTGTCGAACGTGGATACGGCGAAGATGCTGAGGTGTGCGTCTGCCAGCGGTTGCGTGAGTGAAGCCAGTATGCCGGTCAGCCCAAAATCAAGGGGCCCCTTTACCATGATGAGGCGCCAGTCTTTCTCGCTGCAAACGTCAGCCGGCACCTGATTTTGAGCGCACACGATGGAAAGCTCGGCATGGGATTTGGAGATACTGAAAAAATCGCCGCGAGTGGCCCAGGCCGGAATGGCTTCGTCCGGAGCCAGCCGGCAAATGGCATAGGAGTTCGCAAGCAGCTCGAGTTTGAGTTTGATGCCGGCCATGAATTTTCACCGTTTTGACGTTAAAACGTTTTTTTGTCGTTGAGGATGTCGCCGACGCTGTCCTCATTGTACTCGTCTTCCCAGTGTTTTTTACTGGCCTGTCTGATCTTGTCAAAGCTCCAGTCGGGATGCTCGGCTCTAAGCTTGATGGCGATGTCAGTAAGGTAAATGTCGCGCAGGCTATCGCGCCAGATGCGGGCGGGTGCCAGCGAGGCGGCAATGCCCCAGTCGGCATCGAAGAAATCGTATTCGGTGTAGCGGGTGGTTTTTGAGTCGATTCGCTCCAGCACCATGAGGCCATCGCTGTATTTCAGCGTGTTGCTCGACTTGAGCTGGTAGCGATAAAAAATGCGGCTCGGGTCCTTGTCGAAGGTGTAGAAATAAGTCGTGTAGGTGGTGTTGGGTACGAAGGGCAGGGGAATGGGCTGCTCCCAGAACATCGTCACACGATTGCCGTCGCGCGTTTCGACATGAATGTCTTTGAACTCAAAAAAAAGCTGCTTATAATGGTCGAAATCCTCCAGCACCTTTTTTACCTCGGTGACTGGCGCATCGACGAGCATGGCTTGTCCCACTCCAATGGCATGCGGCCGCCCCGGGGTGTCATAGGCGACAAGCTTCACGCTGACACGCGACTCAGGCGCATTGGGTGTTAGTAATTTGCTGGGCCATTTTGCGATCGCTTCAAGCAGCGACTGGCGCTGGGGGCCCGCCAGCTGCGGCGGTGGATTTTCGTCGACCGTGTGTTTTGGGCCGGCCGCGGCCGGCAGTGCTGGTAGCAGGGCGATAGCCGCTATTAGGGCAAGTGTGCGCATGTTTTTGAATGTCCCCTGACCAGTTTTCAGCAGTTTGGTAACAGAAGCAAGGGGGGTGCCGGAATAATCCCGGAAATTCAGGGTGATAAGCCCGTTCAGAGAACTTAATAATTAAACAAAAAATACGCATTTGCTTCACATGAAACGCGCTAAAATAGAACCACAAAGTACATAAGCAGTTCAAGTGGAACGTTTGCGAAAGGCGTGCATTATGAGTCGCATCTTGGTGATCGACGACGATCGAAATACGTCGTTTGTGGTCGGCACTGTTCTCGAGTCGGCCGGGCATGAGTGTGAGTTTGTTGAAACCAGTGAGCGTGGGCTGGCCTGTCAGGCCAAATCGAAGTTCGATATGATCATCGTCGAGATCAGATCGGCCACGATCAACGCGCAGGATATTACCGCCACCCTTTTGCGTCGCGGTGACAAGACACCAGTGGTCGTTTTGAATGACAAGGGCGTTGATGTTGACGAGCTGCTGACTACCGTTACCAAGTGCCGGCTGGCCATCGGTTAGTGAGCATCCGAAAGTACATCTCAAAGTCGGCACGCAGCGACCACCAGGGGTGGCCAAACGTGGCGGGTCGATTTTTTTCAAAAAATGCGTGCCCGCTCCAGGCCAGGCTATAGCCGGCAACCGGTGCCGCCAGCAACAGCTGCGGTAAGTGCAGCACTGCCGCTGCAACGAGGCAAGCGAGCACCAGAGTGGTGCCGGCATAGTGCAGGCGTCGATTCGTAGTGTTGTGATGCTGTGAGAGATAGTAGACCCAAAACTCAGCATAGCTCGTCATGACAGGATCGTCGCTTTGCGACGCCCGATAGTCAATATTAGTGAGTGAAGCACTGCACGTCGCCGAGTTACGCTGCTTTGCGTTCGGGGTCGGCCGGACGTTGGACCAGGCGTTTTACCTGCTCCTTCTTTAGAATTGAGATGCGCAGCTCGGTGGTGGGGTGAGCCGTTTCGGCCGAAAGTATCGAAGAAGGGTCTTTGCGATCGCTGGGCAAGTCATTGAGAGAGTCGATACGGCGCAGTGCCGAGCTGAGGGCGTCGAGATCGGCCCCGAGCGAAAACACGGCATAGGCATCGGCCTCGAGTTCATGCTTGCGTACCTGCCTGCGCGCCACAAAGTAGGGCGAGAACGCCGGCAGCAAGGCCGCCAGCAGCATGGGTAGCGCCAGCTGCTCCTGGCCCATCACGGATTTGCTGACGAGGACGACGGCCGTGCCGATTAGGAGCGCCGCAAGCAGGCATGAGCCCACTAGCGCCAGAAAGGTCGCCACGAATCTTGATCTGATGTGTTTGAGTTTCAGATGGCTGACCTCGTGCAGAATTACCGCGTGCAGCTCGGCCCGGGTAAAATTCTTAAGCAGCGACTGCGAAAGAAAAAGCGCGGGCCTAAGCAGTCCGCGGCCACCCGGCATACCGGTGATGAGCGCGTTGTGCATGCCGAAGCTGTCAAGCTCGAGCACCCAAAACTCGGGTGGCACCAGACCGGCATTGAGAAAACATTGGTCAAGCGCGGCAATCGTATCGGAGTCTGAGAGCTTGCTTACGGGAAGCAGCAGGCGCAGGTACCAGGGGGCCAGCGCATAGGCCGTCAGTACCGCGAAAAACACTCCGGTAAACGTTCCCACCACTCGCGCGGCCAGCACCGTGTCTTTTGAAAAGTGAAGCCAGCCGGCGCAGACCGCGAACCCCAGCGCAGTAAAATGCACAATTGCCGCGTAGACCGCCAGCATGGCGACCACGAAAAAAAGTGATTTAACCGTCATGCGAAACTGCTGCGCCTCGGTTGCCTCGAGATTGCGTAAGCGGCGTTCCAGGCCGTTTTTAATCTGACTTTGAGTCAGCAGGCCGCAGACGAAAAAAATCCAGCCCAGATGGTGGGGCAGCGGCGCCACTTCAAAGCAGATCATATAGGCTAGAATCTGACCCACCAGCGTAAACGTGTAAACGATGCGAATCATGCGCAGGGATTCGGAGCGTTGGGTGACCGGGTCGAGGTCGGCCTCGTGGTCGTCTTCGCCTTGCGAGTTGAGTTCGGGGTCGTTGAGGTCTTCAAGAAAGGTCGAAGCCCAGATTGCGTAAAAGAGCACCGGAATGGCATTGATCAGTACTGACTTCAGCATGGTCAAAGCATGGGGGTGATTGATTATTTGTTCGTAAGTCATCATAGATTTATCGGCTTGGCCGCCGGGCTTCTTTAATGGGGTGACGGCATGGGATTTGCTCGGTATGGCTTGTTGATGACGAATAAATCTGAAAAACGTGTAGCTGTTGTTACGGGCGCCAATCGTGGGCTGGGTTTTGCGACAGCGCGCGAGCTGGCAAAAAAGGGTCTTCACGTGGTGCTCACCGCGCGCGACTCAGTCAAGGGCAAGGCGGCGGTGGCGCAGCTTGCCGCCGAGGGGCTTGAGGTTGAGTTCTATCCCCTTGATGTCACAGACCCGAAGGCAATCGAAGGACTGGCCGGCCATGTGAGCGGTAAGCTTGGGCGTCTGGATGTGCTGGTAAACAACGCCGGTGTTTTTCTGGATGATCGCGAAGGCGGCTTCGACTCCTCGCTGGAAGCCAACGTCGAGACTTTACGGGCGGCGATGGAAACCAATGTTTACGGGCCCTTTCAGCTGAACCAGAAACTTTTGCCGCTGATGAAAAAGAACGGCTATGGGCGTGTCGTCAATCTTTCGAGTGGCATGGGCCAGCTGACCGAGATGAACGGGGGCTGCCCGGCCTATCGAATTTCAAAAACGGCGATTAACGCCGTGACCAGAATATTTGCCGACGAGATGAAGGGCACGGGCGTACTCATAAACTCGGTGTGCCCAGGCTGGGTTAAGACCGATATGGGTGGGCCCGAAGCCGAACTCTCTATTATAGAAGGCGTGGATACGATTGTTTGGCTGGCTACATTGCCCGACGGGGGCCCGACCGGGGGCTTTTACCGCGAACGCCAGAAGCTGGCCTGGTAATCCTCCGCTGACTTTTTTACTCAAGATTTAGGAGATTTTTGCCGAAAGTCCTAGTGATTCAGTTCACTAACGGAGGATTCTGGCATGAAGATCACCACGCGTTTCTTAATGATTGCAGCATTGTTTCTGCTGAATCCCAGCGTCCTGAGGGCCGCGGATTTTGAAATATTCGACGGCCAAACTTACAACGGCAAATATTACCCACGTATCGATGTGATCGAATGGAGTGATGCGCCGGGGCAGCCAACGTACATGGACTTTCACATCTACTCCAAAGCAAAGCCCGTAGAGCTGTCGCTGCAAATCGAGGCCACGACGAAGAAAAAAGTCATGCTCGTGAACTACCTGCTTACCGATCGCGACGAGCACCAGTGTCGTCGCGTGTTGGCGCCATCGCATTTTGGCGAAGGATTTTTTGTTTATAAAGACAGCTCCGATGCGGACTACGACAGCGTGATCGTTTCGATGCAGAAGATGCCTGATAAAAAGGGCCGCGTACTTGTAACCACTCCGCCGGCCTATCTTGCGTGCGCGGTGCCCGAGGCGGAAAGACTTCCAGCTGCGTCTGATACCGGTCAGGTGAAAGGTGCGCCAGCGACGCCCGATGACCAGGTTAGAACCAAGAGCGACAAGGGCGCGATCAAGAAAAAGGGCGCTGCGGTTCCTTTTGGCGACTGGTAAACCAGGCGCGTAAGCTCGTTTTGGCGCGGGATGCGTGTCGCGGGCTATCTTCGGCTCTTTAGAGTGGAGGAGTGGAAGCGAGTGGTGTCGTTACGTGTGCAGGTGCTGTATCTGATGATGAGCCCGGCAAAGTGTGGTTAGATTCTCGAGCGTATCGCCGCCACCATCTTTAACAGCAACGATGTGATGCATATCGAGCCACCGGCGGCTACTGCATCTCTCGTTTTGAGTGTCGTGATGCGTGCAGCGGCGCCCATCGCGAAGATCTATCTGCTGTTTTAGCTCGGCTGAGCAAGGTTTTCGCGGCTTGCTTCCTTGTCCACTTTGCTCACCTTTTACACGTCTTAAGACGGGACGCAGTGCATCGGCTTTGGTATTCTTCACCGGAAGTCGCTGGGCCTTCTTGACGGTGATTCGCTGGGCCTTCTTCACGGGGTCACACTTTTCGAGATACACATCTAAAGCTGCTGAAAGTGTTCCTTCGAAATCCACGGCCTTCTGCAATCT
>JBBRLF010000080.1:0-16485 GCA_038231515.1 candidate division WWE3 bacterium | reverse complement strand
AGCGTTTCAGGCGGCCACCTACGAGCTCGCGCAGGATGACATTTTAAAACAGCTACAAGGTGGGCAGTTCGAGGCGGCATTTCTGGCATCGGAAAAAGCCGCTCATATGAATGCAATTCAGACGCTGCAGCTGCTGCGAGCACAGACACTGGACGTGCAGGTCTTGAAGCTGATCAATGACACCCTGCCGGTGTTGCAGAAGCATCTGGCGCTGCTTACCACCTTGAGTCCGTAAGCCGTGAGCACGGCGACGAGCCCTTATCAGACGCTGGTCTGGGCACTACAGCGCAGCTGGCGGCGGTATCATACTTCCAAGATCGCCTGCAGCAGCCGAGCAAAACGCAAGACGGTGCATGAGCTGCGCACCGACTTGCGCCGGCTCATCACGTTGATGGACGTCGTGCAGGAGCTGGGCGCGCGGGGCGAGGCCGCCAGGCTGCGCCGCAGGCTCAAACGTGAGCTGAATTGCGTACGCGACCTGCGTGATCTGCAAGCCCAGGAAAAACATACAGCTCCGGGCGCCTTTCGTTCCCAGCTGAGGCAGTGGATAAAAAAAGAGCAGCTCAATGTTGAGCGATACTTCGCCCGGGCCGCCCCGAAACGACAATGCCTGGAGCTGGTTTTCGGCTTGAGCGAAGATTTGGTCGCTCAAGCCAAAAGCGAGCTGGCAGAAAAAAGAGCCAGGCCACGTTTGGAGCGGCTGCTGCTCAAGCGTTACCGCAGCTTTGAAGTCACGAGTCAACGCGCGCACGCATCGCTTCCCCTGTCGTTTCATCGCAGCAGAATCGAGTTTAAAAAATTTCGCTACACCTGGGAAGTGCTCGCTCCCCTCGTGCCCCTGTCGGCGGCTACTGAGATCCGGCTCAAAGCGCTGCAAGACAACCTGGGCGAGATCCAGGACACCAGCGTACTCATCACCCTGCTGCTACGCTTCCTCGTAAGCACGGGCAAACCCCAACCGTCGCCGGAATTTTTACGAGGCCTGCACCAGGCCGAGCAGCGGCAAGATGAGGCCATTGCAAAATTTCTAGCTGGTCGCAATCGACTGCTGCGCGAAGTTCGGCCGCACCCCGGTAGCCTTCGCCAGCGTGCAGCCTGATTCAGCGGTCAGGCCGCGAAGTTTTACCTCGTCGTCTTGGAGATCACCTGGCTATAGCTCAGCTGTCCCGCCGCACTTGTCGAAACCGCTTGCAGATAATAAGTCGTCTGCGACTGCAGACCACTTATGGCGATGCCGTGCGCCTGCACTAGGCTAGTGTCGATCGGCGTACTTTGATTCAGATTCCCCGGCGTCAGGCCGTAGAAGAGCTGGCTCGTCGAGCTCGTGCCTGGCGTGTACCAGATTGCCGAGATCGAAGTGATGTCGGTTGCTGCGTCAAAGCCGAAGGTTGAGAAGTCGGAGACCTGAGGCGTTGGCGTCGGCGTCGGCGTCGGCGTCGGCGTCGGCGTCGGCGTTGGTGTTGGCGTCGGCGTTGGCGTCGGCGTTGGTGTTGGCGTCGGCGTTGGCGTTGGCGTCGGACATGGGTTTACTCCTGCGCCAGTAGGCAGGAAGTAGTTGTTTGGCGTCACAACTTTCCAGCCACGCGCCAGCATGCCCAGCCACAACGCCGAAGGCGTCGAAGGATTCGTCGCAGAGTTAAAGAAGGTATCGTTGCCTTCCCTGCCACATGCCGTGTCGAGGTAAAAGCTGGCATCGGCGTCAGCTGGAACTTCGCGCCACAGCAGCATCAGCGCGATATGATAGCGCGGGCCCTGATAGTAATCGACTTTGATGGGCAGGCGATCGCCCGCAGCCAAGGTAATTGGCGTCGTGGCACAGGTCAGATGCGAGGCATGGGTGCCGTCATTGTCGACAAAGTTCTGGTAGCCCTGGCCTTGGTCGATCTGAAGTACGGCGCCGTCATCGGCGAGCAGCGCAAGCTGATACTTTCCGGCGTGGTCGTGAGACGTAAGTCTGATTTCACTTTCGAAATGCAGCGAGAACCACTCATACAGCGTGTCGCCCAGGGGTGTGGTTAGAATCGTGCCGTTTTCGGTGGAAAAGCCCTCGTCAAACGGCCGGGTTGGCACGTCGAGCTGGCTGAAAAACAACGTGGCGTCGAGCTTGGTGCCATTCGCCTGATAATCGCTGACGTGACTATAGTGTGGAAGATTTGGCGGCAGATAGAACAGGCTGCCAATCAGACCGTGCTGTGAATCGACGTGCTCGTTGCTGCCCAGGGGATCGCAAACTGCGCTGCCCGTGTCAGGCGGGCTCACGAGTCCGGGCGTAACCACTTCGATGTCGGTGTTGCCGGCCGTCACCTGTGAGGGGGCCTCACATCCGCTGACGATAACCGTAGCCGCGATCAGAGCTTCGATAATCCCATTTAACTTCATATTGCGAGCAATCATAAAACCACCTTACTCAGCCCAATTGTTAATTTATATTAACTAATTGGAAAAGGCAAGAGGCCTAGCTAACTACTCGTAATTTCAATTCAAAGAGAACGGGCGTATGCACTCTGCCAGAGCCGGTCGAAGACCTGAGCCAGATTCGCCGTGACCTCTGGCAACCGCACCACCAGGCCCACATTGCGGGTATTGGTGAAGTAGCTTTGGCTCCAGTTCTCGCTGCCAATCCAGACCGCAACGTCATCGACAACCAGGTACTTGCTGTGAATCAGGCGCGCATAAGAGATGGCGCCGCCCGACCAGGCTGGAATGGTTACGATCTTGAGTTCAACGTTCTTCAAAGCGGCCAGAGCCACGAGATCTTTTTTGGCTTTTTTAATATCGGACACATCCAGCAGCAGCGAGACGTGAACGCCCCGTGCGGCCGCTTCGCGAATCGCCGAGTCCAGCACGGTCCACGCAGGGGCTTTCGCGTTGGACCCGCGCGTGGTGTACTCCATGTTCTGAATGCGCACCGAAGTGCGCGCCGACTTGAGCAGGTCGGTGATTGCGGTGGCGCTATAGGCGATACCTTCCGGATTGGCGACCTCGGGCGACGCCACGACGGTAAGATCAGAGTCCTCGGACTTCAGCGATTTCGGCTTGGGCCCGGACCGTGACTTCAACGGTTCGCCGCCGGCCATGGCCCAGTCCTTTTCAAAGATAGTCTCCAGATCGGCTGCTATTCTGGCATCCGCCACGCGCAGTCCGATCTCGTGAATATGGCTCAGAGCACGCCAGTCGAAGTTCTGGCTGCCAACAAAACTCTGCTGCCCATCTACGGTGAAAAATTTCGCGTGCTGCACGCCACCGGTTTCGGAAAAATCAATCGTGCGGGTTTGCACGTTTGTCAGCCGGCCCAGCTCATTAACAGAATCCGGGTAAGTCTTGAAAAACTTCGAATCGACCAGCAGCCGTACCTTCACTCCGCGCGCCGCCGCATCCTTTATAGCCGTCAGGACGGGAACCAGGGCTTCGCCCGCCTGATCGCTCACATAAAACTGCTCGATATCGATTTGGGTCTGTGCCCCACGAAACATCTCGAGCCAGACGGCTTGAGTCTGGCGCACACCCGGCACGCCCAGCGCAGTCTCGAGCGGAAAACTTTCGACGAGCTCGACGTTCGCCGCCAAGGCGGGCGCCACGCAAACGCAAAGCAAGAGCACCACTATTTTTAAACTCTTCATTGCCAGATTCCCCCGATGCGTGTGGCCTGGTCGTCGTTTAGCCCCAGAGTTCCCAGTCCCATTGCGTCCTCGATGGTGCGCAGCAGGTTATAGTGAGAATATTCAACGTCCGACGTCGAGCCCGCCTTTACGCCGGCGCCGTAGAACGCGGTAAAAACTCGGTTGGACGAATCGTGTTCGCCCTCGTCGAAGGTGACGACCAAGAGCAGCTCGTTCATAAACTTGGTGTCGCGCAAGAGCGGCCCAAACTTGCTGGCAAGCCATTTATCGGCTACGGCCGCACTCGTGTCGTGGCCGTCGTTGTCGAGATTGGGAATGTACATCGAAAAATCCTGAAGCGCGCCAGCGGCAACGTCACCGTCAAGCTGGGTGGAGCTCACCACCTTGGCGCAGCGCTGGGCATTGCGGCTGACATTGGTGAAGCTCAGAAACGGCACGTGCTTGCGCGCGTACTTGCCGCGGCTGCCGCCCAGAAAACAGTTGCCGGGATAGTTCTCGGCATAAACCTTCCAGCTTTTGCCCCGGGCCTCGAGCAGGTCGCCGATATGACTGCGATCAAGGTTGGAGTTGAAGTCGAGAAACACGCCAGAGGTGTCGCCCGAGATCATCGCGACATAGTTGGGCTGTGACGGATGCGTCACCGCATGGTAGTTGGTCAGCAGTGCCCCGCGTTTTGCCAGCTGGGACAAAAAGGGCAAAGCCACGGCTTCGTCATAATCGGTATTTTCCAATACGACGATCATGACCTTCTTGAACGGCGCCACCCCAGCCTGGGCGACTCCGAATCCGAGCAAAATAAAACCCGCAAACAAACTCAAGATGACATGTCTCATGGACTTCCCCCGTAGCAGAAACCATACCAGCGCAAGCGAAGCAGCCTGTCTCGCACTTTCTTGCATGAAAAGGTCAGAATATTATTTTGATGCATAGCATCAATTCAATTTGGTCCGAGTAATTGTTTCATTGTGGTGCCGTTTCGCTGCTATATCTTTCCTGAAATGAAACTCACCTCCTGCCAAAACGCGGCCATGAATTTGCTCAAGGGCACCGACAATGTTTTCCTGACAGGCCAGGCCGGCACGGGCAAAAGTTTTCTGATCGAGCGGTTTCGACGCGAAACCACGCTGCGCTATCCGGTGCTGGCCAGCACGGGCGCCGCGGCCGTCATCGTGGGCGGACGCACGTTTCACAGCTACTTCGGACTGGGAATTCTTGAAGGTGGCCCCGCCGCCACGATCAACAAGGCCATTCGCAACAGCAAAGTGCGCAAACGGCTGAACGCCGCCGACGGAATCATCCTGGACGAAGTTTCGATGATTCCCGGCGTCGCCTTGGCCACGGCCGAAGCCATCGCCCGTCATGTGCGCGACCGCGATGTGCCCTGGGGCGGCCTGCGCGTCATTGCCGTAGGCGATTTTTATCAGCTGCCGCCCATCTCGCGCGATCGCACGGCGGAACGCGACTGGGCTTTCAAGAGCCCCATCTGGCAGGCGAGCCAGTTTATCCCGTCAATACTCGATACCGTCATGCGTACGAGCGATCCCGATTTTCTCGAGGTGCTTAACCGCGTGCGAGTGGGCCAGTGCGACGCGCTGGTCACTGACTTTCTAAACAGCCGCGACATTGTACCCCCCGAGGACATGGATCTAACCCGGCTTTTTCCGTTTCGTGAAACCACCGAGCTCCACAACCTCGAGCGCCTGGGCGCTTTGAAGGGCAAGGAAGTTTCGTTTCCGACGATTTACACGGGGCCCGATAACTTCGTGGCCATGCTGCGCAACTCAGCCCCCATTCCCCAGGCGCTGCGAATCAAGCCCGATGCCCTGGTCATGCTCAGACACAACGACCCCAAGGGCCGCTGGGTCAACGGCAGCACCGGTTATGTGCGCAAAATCTCGACCTCGGTACTGCACATCGAGCTGCTCGATGGATTTACGATCGAACTCGAGCCGCTGAGCTTCGAAATGCTCGATGCCGACGGCAAACGCGTGGCCAGCGCCACCAACTTTCCCATCACGCTGGCCTACGCCGCCACGATTCACAAAGCCCAGGGCGCAACGCTCACCCGGATGCACGTCGATCTGAAAAATCTCTGGGAGCCCGGCCAGGCCTACGTGGCGCTCAGCCGCGTGCGCCGCGGCGGCGACATGTTCATCAATGGCTGGAACCCACGCTCGATACGCACGGATTCGGCGGTAACCCGCTTCGAGCAGGCGCTCCGCAACCAGTAACTTCTGCAACCGGCAACCACGGCAGCCTCAGAGCCACGCTAGTTGCCGCCGTTCGTCCGAATTACGCTTTCGATATTGGCGCGCACCCAGCTATCGTCGATGCGCGGATTCTTATAGCCCGTGGAATGTTGAAGCGCATAGGGCACCCACATATAATCGGGATGAGTGTTGACCAGCGCGGCACCTGTAACCCCGTTCTTCCACAGCCCGCCAACAAACTTCCCATTCTCCTGGGTAACCAGGATATCACCCGACTTGCTCATATTACCGGCAGCGTCGAACTGCACGGGGGCATCAAGCCAAAGCTCATACTTCAAAACTCGACCAGGATAGAAATAGTCATTCATTTCATTTTCGAGTCTGGCCATTTCGAACGGCGGCGTGATGTCTTCAGAGCTCACGTTGTCGTTGGCCCACCAGATGCGCGCGGTTATATTCACCCGGTAAATATCCGGAAAGCTCGGGTGCGCGCCCAGATAATCCTCGGGCTTGACCTGTTCGAATTTATAGGCGACCAGCGGCTGATTCCAAATTTCAGCGCCCGTGTGCCGATCAATAATCAGGCCCCGGTTTTGCTTGCCCACCAGATTCACCAGCATCAGATGAAACTGAGCGGGCACGGTGTCCCAGAAAGCCGCGGTACTGAAGTCCTGTTTGTCGTTAACGCGCGTGCCGACGAAGTCGCCAGCAAACTCCAGCCACGACTCGGCCAGCAGCGATTTGAGGTCGCCCACGCTGAAGTCGATACCGTCGATCCTCTTGCCAGCGCGGGGTTCCATCACGCTGATCGCGCTCGCCGCCCAGCCGTTGCAGTGACCAAACCAGCTTTCAAGCCGGTAAGCGCTGGGGCCGTGATTCTTGGCTTCCCATTCGGCCAACGACTGATAGTTCGCCGTGCTGCCCCCTCGGGCCTTGATTTCGGACTGATAGGCTTCGTCGTATTTGACTGCCGCCGCATAGATTCCCGAGGCGGTGTAGGGAAACCAGTAGCCCGCCCATGGCTGAGGCGTGACGACGGCCGAGGGATAGCTGGTCATGACCTCGGCCAGATTGATGTTATTGAGCTGAGTGGGTTTGGCCGCCGTAGTGCCCGAGCTGGATTTTTTTTCCTGACCTCGCCCGCAGCCCGAACTCCATACGGCAACGAAAAGTATCGCTACAATGATACAGGTTGTTTTCATTTTCATCTCCCTTATCTGAGAAGCGTGGCCGTTCCGGAAACCATCTGTACGGTGGACGGCCAGACGTCACCTTCCCGCCAAAACGTCGTCACCGTACGGCCATAAATGTCGACCGTTGTAAACTTGAGTCCGCTGCTGCCGGCGTGGTCGCGAGCCGGCACCCCGTCGTCCGTCAATAAATTCGGCAGATCCGTGGGCGTGGCGCTGAAACCCATCGCAAGATTTCCGCGCGCGGCAATGGCAATCGTGCGAGGTGGACGGCCATCGCGATAGAAAATCTCGCGCGACACCGGCGTAAAGCGCGGGCTTATACCAAGCACGACGTGATCAACCTGCCCGTCGGCCCGGCCCTCGGAGCCAGCCACACGCTGGGTGATCGAGATGCGGGCGTTGCCATCGGCTCCCAGCCCCACCACTTCGTAATCATAAAGCAGCGGCTCGGTGACAACCGTCCCCCCCTCGTCGACGGCCGACTTGCGGGCCATCGAGGCAATCGCGGCGTCATTGGTGGGCTCGAACCGCACCGACCATTTCTCGCCCAGGTGGTAAAAGCGTTCTTGCAGCCGAAGCGCGCTGGCCGCGCTTTCACGCAGCCGGGCCCCGGGCACCGCCCGCAACTTGAGCTCCTGCACATGTTTTTGCATGATACTCAGGCGCTCACTCACCTGATTTGAGTCCACCTGCGCCTGTGCGCTGGTACCGGCCGCGCAGAGACTCAATGCGAAGCCACTCCACGCGATGAGCCAGTTTCCATTTATCTTTTTCATGTGCGCGCTCCCCCTTGCTCAGAGAAGTACGCTCAAAATCAGAGTGCGCAAGCCAAGCGGCTTTGAATTGAATGTGAAGACAGGTGCGTCAGCGCGAAGATCAGTCCTGGTATTCAGACATCGGCGTGTCCTTGGCCGGCTCATCGCCGCCAGCCGGACTATCTGGCGGCACTACCGGCTCGGGCTCAAGCACTTCGATTTCACTCGGCGCGGGCGCAGCAACCTTGGCGGGTGCAACGGCTCGCGCCGGTACCGCCGCCCT
The DNA here is from genome assembly GCA_038231515.1 of candidate division WWE3 bacterium. GTDB lineage: Bacteria > Bdellovibrionota > UBA1018 > UBA1018 > UBA923 > JACQAX01. Next base: position 8,424 of record JBBRLF010000080.1, on the reverse strand, counting down.
AGCTGGCGCAGCCGCCTTTACGGGCTCATCGGCATCTTCAGCGTAAGGCAAAAGATCGCCGTCCTTGCCCGGGGCGGTGGGGTCTTTCAATGCTTCCGTTTTGACCGACGGTGCCGAAACGCGTCGCTGCGAAAACCTCTGCTCCTGGCGCACTTCCTTAGGGCGCTGCAGCCTTTTCGAACGGCCCGGCGCCGGGCCCGCGACCACAGTGGGCACCGCCTCGTCGCCACCATCAACCTTAGCTGCTTCTTTATAGAGCTGCGCCAGGCGCGCCAGCCGTTTGGTTTTGGAAATCAATACGCCTTTGTTATGCATGCCGCGCGCGTGCATTTCAAATTTGCGGCGCTCAGCTGAACTGGACTGCGCGTCGCTCTGGCAGAAGTTCGTTCCGGTTTCGCCGGGCTTCCAGTAGCTGTATTTCTTGGTCAGGACTTCAATAAACTCCGAGCAGCTGGGCGTCTTCGAGCCATAGAGCGGCGCCTTTGCCGTTAGCAGCAGGCCGTCGTACTTTTCGGTAATCTCGCGAGTGTGCTTCACGTACTGTTCTTTAACCGAAGGACGCCCCGCACAGCCAAAAACGGCCAGCGTGGCCGCAAGGGCCACCAGCGTTGTGCGTCCGCGATTTTGTATCGCCTGGCCGATGTGCATCTGTCTTAAATGATACACGACTTCTCCGGTATTTCGCGTTAGAATTAGTTAACAATGGCGAAAAAGGCTGGGCCGACAGCACCCAAACCGGAGTCCGATCTCGACCTCAAGATCTCCAGACGCTTTGGACGAATCAAAGTAGCGTGTCCAGCCGTGTTGGCTTTTCCGGCTCGCAACGCGCATCCGCGCGTGAAGGCGCGGCTGGTTCAGATCGGCAAGGGCGGCTGTGGCATCGCCACCGATGAGCGCCTGTACATTGGCGAGGAGTGTCTGGTCTGGGCTACTGGCGGCGGCCACAAATACCTGGGTGTGCCGGGCGTGGTGGTATGGATGAAAAGCGTTTATGAAGGCCACGAGACCAGCATCGTTGGAATTCGTTTTACGAAGGCCATTGAGCTGCCACCTGAGCTTTTAAAGTACCTTGGAGCCAAGGAGTAACCCCGAGCCTAACGCCTAGGCTCGCTTCATCCACGCCCGGGCAAATTTCCGAACCCGCGCACCCTCAAGTGGTGCGCCCGCAACGCCAGCCGCGCGCAACGCCGAGCCCACGATAACTCCGTGAACCAGACCAGAGTAGCTCTCAATATTTTCGGGCGTCACTCCGCTGCCGAGGTAAAGTGGCGCTCCCGTGCGCTGTGCCGCCGCGGCCTTCAGACGGCCCAGGTCGATGGCGCGTCCGGTAGTGGCTCCCGTGACAATCACAGCGTCGGCCCTCGCCCGCACCGCCACCTCTTCAACAGCAAGCTCGATGTCGTCCACTGAAAGCGTGCGCGCATGTTTGACGAGCGCATCAGCCCACACTTGAATGTGCGAGCCCTGCGCCGCAAGCGCGGCACGCTCACGCAGCAACACTGCCGCCTCGCCCTCGATGATTCCCTGATCGGTGGCGGCCACCCCCGATAGCACATTCACGCGAATAAACTGTGCGCCGGCCACGGCTGCAATGGCAAGCGCTGCACGACCATCATTTCGCAAAACGTTGATACCCAGCGGCAGCCTTGTCGTCGCCCGTACCGCACTGGCAATCACGCTCATCGCGCTGATGGTCAGCGGTGGAACCGCGCTTTTGAAAAACGGCGCATCGCCAAAGTTTTCGATGATCAGCGCCTCAAAGCCGGCGTCCTCAAGCAGCTTGGCTTCGCGAACTGCCAAACGCGCGGCGCCGGCTACTGCGGCGGCCGAGGGCTGCGCACAGCCCGGCGCCCCCGGCAGTGCGGGCAAATGGACGACGCCAACGAGACGGGGAAAATTTGTCTTTTTCATGACACCAGTAAAGCACGGAATAATTAACGATTCCAATGCCTTATCGCCGGCCCTATAGCTTCCTCATGAAAATCCCGAAAAGATTAAGGGAGTTGGAGCACAAATGGCCTTCAAGGAGCTGCAAAAACTGGCCTTCGTTTTAAGTGGGTGCTTCAGCGTGCTGCTGGTGGCCTCTGCTTTTGCGGCCTCACTGTTTTTCAACTGGAACACTCCGCGCGTTCGTCCCTGCGGCCCTGAAGCTGCTGCGGCACCTGTGCAAGTGGCCCAGGCCCGCGCTGAAGGTGAACTTCCCGCACTCGATCCCGAACAGGAAGACCTGCTCAATTCCGACGCCGTGCTTGCGCCTACCGAGGTATTGGGTCTGAACGAAGACCTCGATCTGCTGGGAAACGTGGGAAAGAAAACTGAAGCTCCCACTCGCTCAAAGCTTGCGGCCAAAGTAGACTCGCAGCCCGATTCCAACAGCAAAGACCGCGCTCCCGCTTCACCCGTACCACCAACTCAAGCCAGCCTGGCCGTGCTGGAAGCCCCCGCCAATGCCCGCCCCAACCACCGAGCGAATCTGGCAAAATCAGGCGTACTCCGACTGCATTGGGATACCGTACGAGGCGCCACTGATTATCATGTGCGAGTGTGGACCACCCATTCCGGATTAACCGAGGTGCTGGCCGACCAGAACACGACGGCCACCGAGCTGCGCCTCGACCCCAAGGCCACCTCAACCCTGAGCTGGCAGGTAACCGCCCGTGACAACTCAGGAAATGCCGGCAAGCCAGCCGGTCCACTAAACGTCGAACTCCTGACCCGACGCCCCATTAAAAATAGATAAAAACAATGCGGCGTGTTATTACGGCCCCTCATGCGTTTGAGTGGTCTCTTCACCCCTATTTCTGTGTGCCTTGTGCTGGCCGCTGCCCTGATGGGCATGGGCTGTGATGACGTATCCCAGCTTGAATGCCAGAATCTGATCGCCGCCCTCAACGCGCTTCCCGCCCTGCATGTCAGCGCTAAACCCCGCTTTGATCGCTATGCCTTTCAATATGCGCAGACCAGTTTGCTTGCGCAACGCCATGTCGCGTTCCCGAAGTCTTTTTCCAAGGATAGCCTTAAGCAATGCATCGGCACCCTGGATTTGCTGCGCTCCAACTATCCTAAAACCGAAGTACGCGAGTTCACCCTGGAGCTTCTGAGCAATTACACGCGTCAGTGGGACCCGCACTCCAGTGCGATGTCAGACAAGGCGTTGGCCGGGCTGAGCGGTTTTTTAACTGGCTTTGGCTTCATGGTCGATCGCTCCGACGACACGGGCCGCGTGGAAGTCGTCGATGTCATCGCGGGCTCGCCCGCGCATAGCGCCGGGCTCAAAGAAGGCATGTTCATCTGGACGATCAATCACAAGTACGTGCGCGAAATCAGCGCCACCGAGCTCATCGCCATCATCAATGATTCCACCTCGGACGATCTGCTGCTGGGCGTGCTGGGGGGCTCGGCCGGCGGCAAGCCCACGCAGTCCTATCGCGAGATTCACGTTACGCGCGGCGTGTTCGAAGCCTCGCCCATCAAGCTCAACTCGTTTCGACTTCACCATGGGCACGGGGACGTCAATCTGGGCTACGTCAAGCTGCGCAGCTTTGTTGGCGTGCAGGCTTTTTTCGCCGAAGCGCTCAAAACCTTGAAGTCATCCGAAGCGCTCATCCTCGATCTGCGCAACATCTCGGGCGGCGAAATACAGGCGGCCAATGACGTTGCCGACTTGTTGTTGTCAGACCCTGAAACATTCGTAGGCCTGATGAACCGCACGGGCCGAGTCGACGAAATCGTAAGGATGAAAAATCTGAGCAGCGCCTGGGATGGGCCGCTGGTCGTACTCGTGAACTCGACCACAAAATCGGCCGCCGAAATTCTGGCAGGCTCGCTGCAAGACTACGGCGCCATCGTCGTGGGCACGCAAACCTTTGGCAAGGGCACCCGCCAGACGCTGGTGCCGCTCGAGCCCTATCACCTGAGTGGCGGACTCTTTCTGACCGACGCCTTTACCGTGCGCCCGAGCGGCAAGCTGATTCAGTTTCGCGGCATCACGCCCGACGTTGCGCTGCCCCTGCGTACCGACGCCAAAGCCGAACGCGAATATCACAACGCGATTGCACCGCCGGGCGATCTGCCCCCACTGCCAGGCTACGACCCCTCGCTGGTGCTGAGCCGTTCGCGCCAGCTGCGCTCAAAGCTCAGCGCGCTTGAGACGCAAATTCGAGACTATATCGAGTCCCAGAATGAAAATGCGAGCCAGGAAGATCTTCAGCTCGAAGCAGCTAAAAGCGTGGCCTTGTTCATGGCCGGAGAAGCCGAGCTCAACAACAGCATCCGCAACCCGCCCATCGGCCCCACTTCACAACTCGAACTGCCGTTCAACGACCGTTAAACTGAAGTCTTATTGCCTCTGGCCCAAACTTCAGAGACAATCCAAGTATGCCAATTTTTCAAAACGTGATACTCGCACTCATTCAAGGAATGGCCGAGCTGCTGCCCGTATCGAGCTCGGCGCACGTAATCGTCGCCGAAAAACTCATGGGCATCGACCCCAGCGCACCCGAGATGACCTTTCTGCTGGTCATGCTGCACACGGGCACCATGTTTGCCGTGCTGCTCTACTTTAGAAAGCGCTGGCAGACGCTATGGAACCAGCCAGCCCGCGAGCGCAATGTGCTGCTCAAAGGACTGGCACTGGCCACCGTGATCACAGGAGTGGTGGGGCTTAGCTTGAAAAAGCTGATTGAAAAGACCGTGCTGGCTGACGTGCCGCACGCCGAAATCGAACACCTCTTCAGCAATCTGCCGCTGATCGCGGCGTCGCTGGCTGTGGTGGGCATCATTATTCTGATTGCCGGCACCCGCAAGGAAGGCTCGAGTCCGATGAAGGGTTCGAACTCCGCTTGGATCGGCGCCATTCAAGGCCTGTGCCTGCCCTTTCGCGGCTTCTCGCGCTCGGGTGCGACGATCTCGATGGGAATGTTGACCGGCATTTCCAAGGGTCTGGCCGAAGAGTTCAGCTTCGCGTTGGCCGTCATCCTTACCCCACCTGTCGTGGTGCGCGAGCTGCTTCGACTCATGAAAGCCCACGCGCTATCGACCACTACGGTTCCCGAGCTGCTGCTGCCGGGCCTTATCGGAATGGTCTTCAGCTTTGGCGCGGGCCTGCTGGCCTTGCGTTGGGTTTCGAGCTGGATCGATCAGGGCCGCTGGAAGTGGTTTGGCTATTACTGCTTTTTAGCCTCAGCTTTTGTGCTGGGAACCCATTTCTACCTGCACGCCTGAGGCTGGCAGCTCAAACGCGGTGTGAATGCGGCCATGGTCAAACGTGAAGCGGCCGCTGGCGTTCCAGCCCGCCTCAAAGCCTCCACCAATCGCCTTGAGCAGCGACACCTGGAACTCGCCACTGTCGCGATCAAGGTAGACGAGCTGCGCCGATTGGAATCCGAAATATTTTCCAGTTAACGGCCGCAGGCATTTATAAACACTTTCTTTGGCGGAAAACACTAACGAGACCAGCTCGGAAACGCTAAAGCTGGCATCACTTTGAAAGCGCACCCACTCCTGGTCCGTCAAAATATGGCTGGCCAGGTTTACCGCCTTTTCTTCCGGAATCAGGGCTTCGACGTCGATACCAATTCCCGCGCGTGAGTCCGCCTTCGCAACCGCGGCCGCGACGATCCCACGGGTGTGTGTGATCGAGCCCACAAAACCCGGTGGCCAGAGCGGTGCATAATCTTCGCCTATACCGATGGCCGCAGCCATGGCGGGATGGCCAAGCTGAGCAAGTGCCTGCTGCGCGCAGAAACGTCCGCCCAAAAATTCGCCTTGGCGTTTTGCGACGGCCTTTTTTAACGACTCCGGCAAAACAACGCCGGAGTCGACTAAGGCACGGGCCTGCGTCGCGTCCAAGGGCGTTTCCACGGTATAGAATCGGGCTTTGGGCGAAAGAATTTTTGAAAATGGACTTTCATTCAAACCTGGCGCCATGAGCGAGGTAATATCGCGCCGGACTTGGTAACGTCAATGACTCTGATCTGCTTTGCTTTTTTTGATGCAGCTCTCGGCCCGCACCAGGGACTGTCGCGGATCGATGCCATGGGCCTTGGAAAAAGCCGCAGCCTCACCCGACATCTCACTCACCGGATAGTGCAGCTTGGAGCCCGTCCGGGGATCAAGCCTAACCTGAGTCGGTGCGCCCGGAAACACGCCAGCGTTGAACTCCGCGGTAATGGCCGTGAGCGTACTCAGTGCCACCGTGAAGTCGGCCGACTTTTGATGGATGCGCTCGCAGAAACCTTCGACAATGATATTCGCAAAGTCATCAGACTGCGACGAGCCCGCAGCCGGGTCAAACGTCACCGTCAAACCCTGGGCCGTAACGGTGTACTTGGGTTTAGCGGCAAACGCAGCGGCTTCGGTTTTGTTTCGTGCAACTGCCAGCAGGCGCTTGGCGCCAGCAATCTTGAGCGCCGACAAACAGGCGGCGTCAGTGACGGGCATGTGGCCGCAAACCTCAGGTAATAGGGTTAGCGCCCCAAGTGCCGCGCAGGCCATGGCCTTCTTCCCGGGTGGGCTACTTTCGCATTTCTGAATATTGGCATTGATCCAACGAGCCTCTTCAAGCTGCCTGACCGAGGCGGCACTTGGAAACTTGGCGCAGCTGTCCAGGAGGCCCGGCGCAGCCTTGTTTTGCTCAGCCGTGGCGCAGGCCCTACAGCCTTCGCGCGTGATAAACTCGGGGTTCGCGCCGCAAAGCGCCTCGCAGCCATAGACGGCGTCGCCGTAACTTGGTGGCACGGCATCATGCAAACCACCCTTGAGCGTGTCTTTACCGCCATGATGGTGGTGGGCGCAGGAATGCAGCGACTCGTGAAAAAGCGTCGTGGCAAGTTCACCTTCGTTAACCGGCGCGGTGCCCATCGGATCGGCCTGCGCGAGATATAAGTTCTCCGGATGCGAGGGCTCGAAAAAAGCTGCGGTGGTTTGCCGCATGCTCTCGATCTTTCTTACACAAGCTGACCCGGCGTCGTCGGGCTTGCTGCAGAATTCCTGATTGCCGACCCGGCCACTCGTGCCGGCGCATTTCACCAGCGGGCGGCGCGCGACGACGGTCTCGGCCATCTTGACGGCCAGCCCATGATTGATCTTATCGAGGCAGGCCAGCTGCTTGCCAAACGAGCCGTCGGTCACCCGTCTGATCAGGTCGCGCGCGGCGGGCGTGCTGCACGTCGCAAGGTCGATACGAAAACCATTGGGCAGAAAAAGCTGATGGTCTTTTTCGCAGGTAAGATTCGTGATTTCGGCGGCGTCGAAGCTCTGGAGATTGCTTTCAGAAACCGGCAGCGCATCGAGCATCTGCCCGCAGCGATCGACGTCGGTGATTCTGTGCGCCGCATCGAGGCAGGCGGTGTAAGCCTCGGTCTGCTGGCTTTTGCCTTCAATGGCCGACTCGGTGGAGTCCGAGACCAGTTGCCAGCTTCCACTCACCTGCGAAAATTCGGTGATGTGTGCCTCAAGGTCGAGATAACGAATCACCGTTTTGCGATCGAGCTTTTCGGTGTCGTTGCTACTCCACACCGACTCGCTACGGGCCAGTACGCCCACTCCTGAATAATGCTCGGTGGTGCGACGCACGAGAACCGAACCATGATAGCTCGAGCGCGTCCAAAGCTCGGGGCTGTGACTGATCTCGAGCTTCTCAACGAGAGGCGGCCTTTTTGAAAAATTGCGATAGACCAGCTCTTTGAGCGCGCCATGCTCGTCGTACTTGCGGCTTACGGTCTCACCGCCGGCCTTGCCAAGTTCCACTTCGGCCAGGCGGGTGCCCAGCAAATTCTCAAATCCCGGTGACAGCGGCTCGCCGGCGCGCGCCGGAGACACTACAAACAGAAGGGCCAATAAGAAAATTGCAGCTCGCACAGACGTCCCCCGAATCCGCCACCAATGACTTATTTTACCACAGCTTTGCGTCTAAAAAGTGCTTAAAAACCAGCACGCTCCGGTGAGGATAAATTCATTTCATTGTGCCATAATAGCCTGAGGGGGCACGCCTTGCAGAGCATCTTCATCATCCTGTTCGGGATCTTTATCGCAAGTCCGAAGTCGGCCTGGGCGCTGGTGGGCGAGTATATGGAGCCGCCGGCCACCGTGCCCCAGAGCTGCAAAATCCTGAAGCCCGAGGGCAACGGCTATGTGTCGTTTTGCAGCAGCACGCAGATTTCCAGTACCGAGCTGCTGACCTCGGCCCATTGCTTCAACGACTACGATGGCGTCAAAGGGCTCATGGCCGCATGCCCAGGCGAAGCGCCTCGTCCGATCAAAATTTATTCACGGCAGCAGGGTGTCGAGCGACTGGGTCAAGGCGCTGCCGTCATTCGCTTTGAGACGCCTCTCGCAGCCAAGCCGGTCTGCATGGCGGGCTCGCAAAAAGAAGTCGACGCGCTGCTGGCCCTAAGCAATGCGAGCAATCCGCGAGCCTGTTTT
>JBBRLF010000079.1:0-16493 GCA_038231515.1 candidate division WWE3 bacterium | reverse complement strand
GGGCCCGAGTATCTGGCGCGACCCCGAATTTCGGCGGACGCAGCAGTATCTGAAAAGCTCGTTTGAAACGTTTCCGATATGGGGCCGCTACAGCAATTATCCATGGCCGCTTTGGGCCGAAGAGCTGGCCCAGGTCGTGCGCAGTCAACGGCCGGAGTGAGTATGGCCGACGAACAGCCTTACGAGAAAATGCGACGGAAGTTTCAGGCCCTTGGTGAAACGACCTTCAACATGGTTTCTGACTCCATGGCCCCGCTTATTCCACCTGACACGCTGGTAACAGCGCAAGTCGTTCGCAAAAAGCTGCGTCGCTTCGATATTGTTGTTTTTTGGGAAAAATCCGAATCGCAGCTGGTCTGCCACTACGTCTGGCACATCAACACGCTGCCATCATTGGCCGACGCGCAGATTATTGTCACGCGGGCCCTGCAGCGACGCGCAGATTTTCCCTTGGCCGAAAATCAACTTCTTGGCGTCGTCGTGAGCCATCGCCTATCGAAAGCCATGAGGCTTCGTATCACCCTGCGCAATCTCTGGGCTCATTCCTGAGTCGTTGCGAGCCGCTCATAAAACGCGATGCCTTCTTCAACGGGTCCATCAAAGGCTTTTTCACCTTTATCCAAAACCAGCACGCGATTGCAAACAAGCCTGACCTGCTCGGGCGAATGACTTACAAACAGCACCACGCCGGAACCGCGAATGACGTTGAGAATCCGGGCTGTGACCTTTTCCCGAAAGTGGGAGTCGGCTCCGTCAAAAACCTCATCGAGAATGAGCAGGTCGCAGGGGCACGCCGAAATAATCGAAAGGCAAAGTCGCGCCTGCATTCCATTGCTGTAATTGCGATAAGGCACATCAACAAAGCGTCCCAGGCCTGAGAAAGTCAGCGCGTCCTCCACGAGCGAATGCTTGTCTTCAACTTCGGGATACATGAATTCCGCCAGAAGCCTCGCGTTTTCCCGGCCGGTCAGCTCGGCGTGAATTCCAATCGAGGTGTCGAAGATCGCGCGCATGATACCCCGGCGTTCGACCGAGCCGGTGGTTGGAAGATACATGCCGGCAATGCAGCGACACAGCGTGGTTTTGCCCGAACCGTTCAAGCCCATGATCCCGATTCGTTCGCCTATTTTTGCCGAAAGGGAAACATTGCGGGTTACGTGCAGGCGGTCGCGCGGCGTGCTCAAAACACTCAGTGGATCTTTGACCAGACGGGTGAAGGAGTCCCGAAAAGATCCAGAACGGTAATAGTCGGTCTTAAACGTGAGGTTGACTTTATCAAGCACCAGAACGGGCCCGGCATCAGACATTAAGGTATACGGCATTGCGCGAGGCCCTCCAAAAAAATGCCGCAAGGCCGATGAATATCGCGGCTATTGCCGCCGCAATGGCAAGAGATCGAATGAATGCCGCGGGCTCGAACGCATAGAGCGAGCAACGGAAGGGCTCAAGCAGCCACCGCAGCGGATTGATTATCGTGATCCAGCCGTATTTTTCAGGGACCATGTCGACCGGGTAAAACACCGGCGTGATAAAAAAGGCGATACTCAAGGCAAAGCTTACGATGTATCTCGTGTCGCGAAAGAATACCTGCAGCGTAGCCAGCAGCCAGGCCAGGCCAAACACCGCCGCTGTCAAAACCAGTAACGGCAACGGCAATACGAGCAGGCCGATTGCCGAGCCCGGGGAATGACTCCACACTGGAATGAGCACGATCGTGAAGGCAGCTAGAAAGTTGATCGTGTTGTCGGCGACTTGCGCCACCAGGTAAACCAGCGGATTCACCGGAAACGATTTGATGAGCTTGCCGGACACGACCAGCAGCGAGGTGCACATCTCAAGCGTTTGGGAGATGAAGATCCACGGCAAAAGGCCTGAAAGCAGAAAGAGCCCGTAATTGGGCACCCCCAGACGCAAGAAGTGTTTGAAGACAAGGCTCTGAACGCCGTACATGACCAGCGGATTGAAGACCACCCAGAGAAATCCGGCAATGGTCTGGCGGTAGCGTGATTTAAGATTGGCTGCAGTTGTTGCGCGAACTTGCGCGACGAACACGCGTCTTGACGTCATTGTCGTTAATTTAGCCTATTTTCTCGCGGAAAGCTCTAGAGCTTCCAGTAGTCTTTGGGCTGCAGCGACGCCAGGCCCGGGCCGCCGTCCGTCAATAGCCCGGTTAACTCAGACAGGCTGGTTCCCACCACCATCTGATAGCGCGATTTATGCTTCCAGACATTCAAGCCGAGTCGCTCGCCAACCTTTTTTCCGAAGCCGACGTAGTTTTCTTCAAGTTCCGGCCTGGTATATTTAAAATACACCGGGTTGCAGTACCAGGCATTGGAATGCCACATCAGAAATTTTTCGCCTGGCTTGAATTGTGTCAGCAGCTCATGGTGGTCTTCTATGAAATCCGAGTTGAAGCTCCTGCCGTGCGAGAGTTTGGCCAGCGGTTGCCTAAGGCTCGAAAAATCGTCACTGAACCACTCCCGTATCTGAGCTCTGAGCGTGCCTCTGACATGTTCGAGCGAAGGCGTCGAGTCGCCGCCGCGACGAGTCATGAAGCTGTGAATCAGTTTTGCCAGGTCCAGTTCGTCTGCCGCCGTGGAAAGGTTGGCCAGGTATTCGAGCGCGATTCGGCTATAATCGATCAGCGTGACCCGCGAAGGTTGGCGGCGCCCCGGCCAGTACTGATTGATGATCGCGGCAGGCTTCAGGCCCGCCGCCACACTCAGAAAGTGTACGGGCTCAAACCCATCAATGCGCGCAACTTCGAGCGGCTCATTGTTGAAGTAGAATATGGCATCGCGCGTTCCCGCAAGGCTGCGAGCAATGTGCTGCTTCACTTCGAAGTACTGGCGATGGTCCTCGGCCTTCGGATAAGCGTACATCTTCGCTTTTCGCAGACCGGTCGAAATATTATGAACTGGAATTCCGCTTTTCAGCGTTTCGGCGACGAGCTGGGTGCCCCACCAGTTTTTCCCCTCCTTCTCGACTTTGTCGGGAGCAGGGTCGATGCGAAGGGGCGTGTAGTTGTCGTGCACACATTCGGCCGAGGCGAGGTAGCCGGGAAATAAGATGTTTTCGGTGCGATAGGCGATGCCAAACGGAACGCCACGCCCATTTTTCCATTTTGAATAATTCAGAATCGCGAACTGTTCGTGCAGGTACGGCACGCAGCCATCCTGCTTTTGCCAGTCCATGATATGGCCCGACACGAGGCCATCCTGCCGTTTCAGCTCACTCACGGACAGCAAAAGATTTGCGATAAAACCGAACATATCCGTGATGAGGGTGCCCGCCGAAATGATTACCACGGCTTCAGTTCCCTGAGGCACGTCGCGGGCCAGCCAGCTATCCAGCTGGTTGCCCTTGATGACCCGGTAGGCGAGCGGAAACAGGCTGGCACAGGTGATTTTGTGCAGGCACTCCTCTTGTAACTCGCGGCTCTGGGGAATCTCGTCATCAAGCACGACAAGTCGAATGCTTTCGGGAATGGATTCAGAGCTCAGGCCATGGGTTTTCCAGCTCTGAAACAAGGGAGTGCTGGAATCAAGCGGCTTCCCCAGCGCCGCGTATTTTTTGACCAGCTCACGAACCACTTCTTTCTCGGAGTGCAGACCGTTCTGGTCCCGCGCTCTTTGAACAATAGTGGCGTCATCGACGATCAAGGGTCCGTGGATAATCAGGTGCAGGCGCGGCGTCGACGAATTATTTTCCAGGTAATGGTATTTCGCATTGTTGATCAGCATAATGCTGCCATCAACGAAGGGAACTTTTTTCGTATATGGGCTATGCGAGCCATCAGAGTTTACGTCTAAATAAAAGTCGCAGCCGCGAGGCATATTAAGCGCAATATTGATCGCAATCGAAACAGGCTTATTCGGCGCGTCGGAGTGAACCTTGATTCGAGCGCCCGGCTCCAGCAGCATGAATCGAATCCGGTGACAGCTGCTGATGTCGGTGAAGTCGCGGAGAAAATTCAAGGTCTTCGGGCAAAGGTCGGCGATTTCGCTGAGGCGGTATTCCGGGTCTTTCACGCCATAGTCGAAATGGTGCTGTGTCTTGGCGCTGTTGCCATTGAGGGCGTGAATCGCCAGGCTCTTCCAGGCTGCGCCGTCACTGGAACTCTGGTCATAATCCCGGTGCTTGACGAAATGCTTGATGAGCTTCGAGGCCTCTTCGTGGCAGCCCCGAAAGTCGAATTTGTAGTCAAGATTGATATAGGGAATCAGATCCAGGTGGTGAAATATCTCGGCCAGAAAGGGCCAGGCGGCCTTGCTGCGACGGCCAACGGGTTTTGGGCGCGCCTTCAGGAGTTTCACTGCTTTGACTTTTGTATAGCGCGCCTGCCTTTTGGCGACTTTTTCGAGCGGACCGTAGTCTCGAGCAAGTTTGCCCAGTGGAATATAGCCCAGGGCCAGCGCCGGATCATCGATATCCCTATTGTGCTTTTCCTTCAGCCATTTCTTGAGCTGGTCCCATTCCTGAAAGGGGTTATCCTTGCAAAACCATGCCACCATCGACGGAGTGAAGCTGTCTTGAGCGCGAGCGTCAGCTGAATTCGCATGAAAGGCATTAACGAACGGAACCCCCGTCAAACCATAAGCCAGATACAGCTGACCGTATAAAAGATCAGGGGTGAATAGCCGGTAGTCTTCCGGCGTGAAGGGCTCGCGAAACGACTGCGACCAGCACACGTCGACATGAAAGCCATCGTCTTCAACCAAAAACTGCTCGGCGCGATGAACCAACGAGTTAAGCTGATGCAGGGCCTCGAATACGGGGTCGGGCACTGATCCGCGATAATAGGCGCCTGAGTTGTCCAGCGCCTCGAAGCGGTCGTGCATGGAGTTGAGAAACTGTCGTGACATTCCGAGGTGGGGAACAAGGTTGATGTGATCGGCGCCATGAGCATTTAATATTTTTATGACGCGTTTCATCTGTTTGACGATGAGCACTTCGGACTGAAAGACTTTACCGTAGAAATGGCCACCGCCCCAGAAAGCGGAATCCGACTTAATGGCCGTTCGCAGCAACTTCAGCCACTTTCTCGTGAAGCTGTTTTCAAAAAGCTCATAGAGAAGCGCGCACGTTTTGCCCGTGGCCTCGTCTTCAAATATAATCTTTACGAGCGGTAGCGGCTTCACTGGCGCAGTTTCACTGTTTTTTTCCATATCCATTCCCAGGGGATCCAAAAGGTGTAACACATCATGAGTGCCGTAAAGGCAACGGCATCGCCCATGGTAAGTCTCGAACCTACATGAAAAAAGAATAACGCCGGCACGAAAATACAGGCCGCGCGCCAGCTGAAGAGCGCAGTGAGGCTCATAAGCTGCGCGATCAACGTCCAGCCACCCATGATACGACAGAGCATTGGAAAGTGCGTAGCAACGTAAACCCCACGAGGGACTCCCCAGGCCATAAGCAGATTCACGATGTTATCGCTGAAGACCCACTCCAGCCCGGAGTTCGTAAGCTTCGAATACCCCGCCTCGAAATAGCTGAGCATCAAAATGGTCTGGATGAAGCGAAGGGGCCAACGATATTCCGCGGACGCTATCGGCGCCAGGCTGCCCTTGCCCCTCAAAGCCTTGATGTGTTGATCGAGAGAAAAATAATCGCCACATCGCGACCAGGCCAGAATGCAAAGCACGACCGTAACCATGTGGTCGGAATGGTGTATCTTTCCAAAATTATGTGGATAGCCCAGGTAAATCAGTCCGAGCACGGCGGCAACTTTTGTGCTGTACCTGGTGAAAAGGCCCACGCAAGAAAGAAAAAGCGCCAAATGCCAGGCCAGTGCGATCGCACTCAACGCCTCATAGGAATGCGTTGGAAGAAAAGGCAGGGCTCGGAAGTAGCTGACCGGCTCCCAGAACTGATCCGGCACCAGGGCCCACATTGCCAAAGCGTCGCCGGAATAGCGGTCGTAGTAGAACCATGAGATCAGGGCAAAGAAAACGAAACGACTTACGCCCAGATTGAATCCAAGGGCAGGCTTGAACCAAAACCGGCTCCAGCCGGCAGCAAGCCACCGGTAAAAGGCCAGATGATGTTCACGCGCCGCGGTTTCTGCCTGATTCATTTGGCCGCTTCCTTGGCCGGAAGGTACTCGGCGATCAGCATGGCATCGGCAAGTTTTCCGGTTTGCTGAGGCACCTTGCGCTCGCTGGTGGCCTTCTGCCGGTAGAGGCGAATGCCAATGGAGCGGGGTACGCTCGAGTTCCTGGCAGATATTCGCTGATTGATATGCAGCGCCCCAATAAGCCGGCTGCGCAGCAACGCAGGGTCGTTGGTTGCCTTTTCCAGGCTCAGCATCAGCCTCAAATTGTCGAATGGGTAGATAAAGCGATTCTGAGATTCGAGCTCGCCACCTTCGGGCGTCACGAAAACGATCACCAGAGTCTCATAGGCTGGCTTTCCGTTGGCTTCAGAACGGTAAATGCCCGAATACATCGAGTATGGCGCGAACGGAAAGTCCTCGCGTTTGCTCAGCATGTCTAGAATTGAGATTCCGATGCCCAACAGAAAAAATAGGTTCAAGATTGTTTTGCGGGCGGAAGTCATTGGCGGTTTGTAAATAGTACTAATAGGGGCTTTGAACGTCAAAAGATTTTGATCGCCACGAGCTGGTCACGCTTCGGCGGAATCCACGCCGTGTTGCGTTAGGGGCGAGCTTCATATCGATTGCCTGGGGCCTACGTAAGATACCATTTCACTTTGAGAACTGATGCCATAGACTCCAGCTATTCGCTATGAAGTCGCCAACGAGCCTTAAAGACATCGACCCCGAGCATTTCTGCTTCTATCCGTTCATGCAGATGCTGCTGCAGCCGACGGGAGTGGTTTCGCCTTGCTGTTGGAATCAGGAGGTTGTCCTGGGCGTGGTGCCGCGCGATAAACTGTCCGACATCTGGAATGGCGAGGTTGCCAGAGGCTTGCGCAAGGAATTCCTTGAGGGTCAGCCCACGAGCTGCGCCCAGCAGATGCGGCATATCGGATGTCATCGCTGGAGTCGGCGCAACTACCTTAAAGAAATCGAACTGGCCGAAATTCAAACCGCTGCGCCCGTGCGTTTCGATGTACGGCTCAATGGCCGCTGCAATCTTCAATGCATCATGTGCGATGTCTGGATGCAGCCGAATGGGTTATATGACGAATCTGACTTCTGGAAAAACGGACCCAAAGATATCTTCCCGTACCTGCGCGAGATGGATGTGCTCGGCGGCGAGCCTTTCGTTCAAGCAGATACATTTAGACTTATTGATGAAGTTTCGGCCGTTAACTCGAACTGCTCCTGGGCCTTTGTAACGAACGGCCACTATAAATTTGACGGGCCAATCCGGTCGCGTCTTGATAAAATTGCGTTGAGGTGGCTGCAGGTGAGCCTGGACAGCCTGGATCCCGAGACCTATTCGAAGATACGCGTCAAGGGCCTGCTCGACCGCACGCTGGCGACCATCGACGCGCTGGTGCGATATCGTAAAGAACGTGAATTCCAAAATCGGGGCTTCAAGCTGATGCTGTCGATGTGTGTTCAGCCAAATAACTGGCGCGAAATTTCGCAGCTTATCGATTTTGCCGTCGAGCGCCGAATTGTTCCGGTACTGCAGTTCGCCTATAAACCGGAAAACACCAGCCTGCTTTCGTTTGAGCGTCACAGCTTGATCGAGGTCAGTAATCACTTTGTGTTGCTGGCCAAAAAATATGGCCTTGAAATGTTGAACCCGGTTTTGCTTCCGATTAAAGAAGCCTTGGATCGTCCTTCGCGACAGGAGCTCCAGCACCATGAAGGCTGAATCCCGGAACTGCGGAAAAACGTTCTGTGTTTTACCGTGGATTCATCGCTTTACGAATATCGGCGGTGAAATCCAGGTTTGCTGCAGCAGCGAGGAGTACGACAACAACATTCGAGACGACGCCGGCAACAAAATGCTCGCCGACACGGCGACCGACGACAAGGCCATCATGAATTCCCTCTATATGAGCCGGTTGAGGCTGCAGATGCTCAATGGCGACTGGCCAAGTATCTGCAATCGGTGCAAGGTCACTGAAGAAACCGGCGGAATCAGCCGGCGACAGTCGGAGAACTCGGCCTACGTGGCCGAGACCCCGCAACTCATCGAAACAACGCAATCCGACGGCACGATTCCAGCCGACATCATGTCCATAGATTTTCGGCTTGGAAACCTGTGTAACCTGGCCTGCCGCATGTGTAACCCACGGGCCTCGTCCCGCTGGATCGGTGATTGGAACAAAATCGAACAAAGCTATTTCGTGATGACCCCGGAGCGTGAGGCCCGCTTCAGCAACTATGACTGGTATCAGTCTGAAAAACTGCTGGACCAGTTCAAAAAAAAGACCGCGTCTTTACGACACCTTCATTTTGCCGGGGGCGAGCCGCTTATCGTGCCCGAGATGCTGAGCTTCCTGAAAGCCTGCGTCGAAAACGGCGATGCCGAACACATTGAGCTTACTTACAATACGAATATCACCAAGCTTCCTGCAGCGCTAAAAGAGCTCTGGCCGCGCTTCAAAGGGGTGCGCTTACTTTGTAGCGTGGACGGGTTCGGCGCGGTAAACGACTTCATTCGGTATGGTTCGCATTGGAAGACGATAGATCGGAATCTTAAGCTGCTCGATGAGCAGCACGAAGCTTACGGGGTTACCCAGGTTCAGATCATGTGCACCGCGCAGGCCTATAATATTTTCGGCCTCGGTGATCTTTACGATTACCTGGCGGAGAATTTTAAATTTGTTATTAGAATACCCCAGCTCATCGATCTTTATTATCCTCAGTACTACAGCTCACAGATTCTGCCGACCGAACTGAAAGCCCGGGCCGTCGTGGCTCTGGGTTCAGTGCTGCAACGAAGCGAACAGCGGCTTGCCGATGGCCGTATCCCATCCGAACAGGCATATGTGCTTGAAAGTCTGCGCAGCACCTTGAACTTCATCTCTGCCAAGGACATGAGCGGCCGTATTCCCGACTTCCTGCGGGCTGCCAACTCGAACGATGGTTTACGCAAGCAGAGTTTTGACGAGGTGATTCCAGAGCTCAAAGCACTGAGGAACCATGAGTAGCCGTCTACCCATTGCGATCGAACCCGGCGCACGCCTGGGCTCGGCATTGCATATTTCCTGGGCACTGCACAACTTGTGTAACTATCGTTGCTCGTATTGCCACAAAGGCAATTGGGATGGTTCAGACCGCTGGCTGAATTTTGATCGAATTGTGATGTTTCTTGAGCGGGTTTTCGAGCACTACAAAAAAGAGATTTATGTGATCGCCTTCACTGGTGGCGAACCTACTTTGTGGCCGGACTTCGCCAAGCTGTGCAAGTTTCTCAAAAGCCGTGGCTGTTACGTCGGATTGACGTCGAATGGTTCCCGCCCGGTTCAATACTGGGAATCGATAGCCGAATCGCTCGATTGGGCTTGCCTGAGCTATCATGCCGAGTTCGCGCGCGATGAGGAGTTTTTAGCGGTGGTTAAGCTGCTCAAATCAAAGCCAAATTTACTCGGTTCAGCGCGTCTCATGATGAACCCCAAGGCGGAACTTTGGCAGCGCGCCATTAATATGGGGAATGCGATCAAAGCTCAGGTCGATCCCGGTATCTTTTTTTACGACTATGTTCCACTCGACGATAACTTTGGCTCGTCCAGCGGCCTGGTTCACTATGAGCCCTGGCAAAATGAGGTCTTCGCTGGACCCACGCGTTTCGAAACGGGTAAGCTGCTCGAGGCCGCCAAAACCGACCGCTTGAACGTCTGGGAATACTTTGTCCGTTATGACGATGGTACCCGGGAGCCCCTGGTCGTGCCTGATCTGATTGCTCATTCACAGGTCAACTTTAAAGGTTGGACCTGCTATATCGGAGTGGATCAGCTTTATATCAAGCCTCAGGGAGAGGTGCTTCCGGCTGGCTGTGGACAGGGGCCCCCTATAGGCCAGATTTTCGATGAGCAGCTCGCCTTTCCAGCTTCGCCGGTTCAATGTGGAAAGAGCTTCTGTTCCTGCGGCATTGACATTCAAACCCGCAAACGGCGCGATTTCGATAAGGCACCTTAGCGTTTTTAATTGCCTATCGGGCCACCCGGGCAGTATGCTTTCAAAATCTTATGAAGAAAAAGACGGCCGCCGGTAAAACCAAATCATCCAAAAAACCGGCAGGCTATTATTTTGGGAAATTGAAAAAGCTCAAAATAAAAAGCATCACCGTCTACGCAAGCGAACCCTAAGACTCCGGCCAACTGCCAATGTCCGATTTTAATCCACGCAAGATTTTGAAGCGGATTCTCGCGGAACCCATTAGGACGGCCCAGCGGCGCGCTGATTCCCTGGTCTTGCGCGGGCCTGTCGCTGTTGTGGCTGCTTGCCATGTTGTCCCGGATATCTTGAAGGGTTTGCGGCAGCTGGGAATAACACCACTTGCGGTTGTTTCATCGGGCCAGCTGAAGGTAAAGCTTGCGGGCCTGCCACGAACCACAACGCTGATTGTCGGTGACTGGGCGGGCCGGCGAAGTCTGATGCAGCTGGGCTTCAAGCAGCTGGTCAGTCAGCGAACCTTGTATTGTCGGTATCCGGCTGTTTTTCTGCCTTGGGGAAGCATTGAGCGTCCAGAGAAGCTCTTGTCGCAGAAAGAGCGCATTACCCAGGCATTTTCTCTTTTTCGTGATCGCGCGTCTCAGCGCCATTTCATCGCGCAGCTGAAGTTCCTTTTATTTCGCAGCGCAGATACTGTTCGCGCCGGTCAGCATCAGGATCCATATTTTTCGGCCGGCCTGGTCGAGCTCGGGCCTAATACCGTCTATGTCGACTGCGGCGCGTTCAATGGCGATACAATCTATGGTTTCTTACTGAAGTCTCGCGGTCAATTCAAGAAGGTGGTCGCCTTTGAACCGGATGCCGCGAATTTCGCCTCGATGGCAGAGCTGATCAACTCATGGGAATCGCCGAAGATCCGAAAAATTGATCTCCATCGCTGCGCAGTAGGCGCGACCAATTCAAAAATCAGCTTCGCGGCCGGACGTGGTCCGGACTCGCGCGCAGTTGCTGGCGGCCAGACGCTGGTGCGCTCGGTCTCGCTGGATTCCGCCGTCTTGCGATTCAGACCAACCTTGATCAAAATGGATATCGAGGGGAAGGAACTTGAGGCGCTTCGAGGCGGCGAGCGCGTGATTCGAGAGTTGCGTCCGAATTTGGCGATCAGCGTTTACCACTGTCCGGACGATCTCTGGGAAATTCCACTACGGCTTCAAGCGATGAATAAAAAGTATAAGTTTCAGCTTCGCAGCTATGGCCGCAACGGCGATGAGCTGGTGCTATATGCGAAGTGAGACCAGGCTGGGCTCGATGTTGCTAACGGTTCTTGGTCAGACAATTCTGATGCTCGGGCTTGCGCCAGTGTTGTGCAGCGTAGCAGCCACGGCAGAGCCCATGAATGTTGTCGTGATCAGCCTCGACACGTTGCGGGCCGACCAGTTGGGTGTTTACGTCCCGTCCAAGCAGCAGTTCAGCCCGAACATCGATCGATTCGCCAGTGAGAGCGTGGTTTTTCAGAACGCCTACTCGAACTCCGCCGAAACACTCTCGAGCCATATGTCCTTGTTCACGGGGCTGCACCCGTTTCACCACAAAATTCGAAACGTCAACGAACCTCCTTGGGTTGTGTGGGGCAAGAGTGAGGCGGTTGACCTAAGATTGAAGTCGGTGCAATCGCTTGATCCGCGGTTCAGCACTCTCACCGAACACCTCAAGGGGGCGGGGTTTCACACGGCCTGGTTTGCCCACTCGCTGGATCCGTTTCTGGATCATTCGCTCGGGTTTGGGCGCGGGATGATGGAAAGCAATCCGTTAGGGCTTGATTCAAAAGAAGGCGCCGGCAGGGTTGTCGATTGGATCAAGGGTAATCATCAACGACCTTTCTTTCTCTTTGTTCACTCCAAGGTCCCTCACCTGCCCTATACGGCAATTCTCAGAAAGGAATATAGAGGTTTCCTGGCAAAAGAAGGTCGCGTACCCTCGGAAGATCCGGTGAACCAGCTTGATCCATACAAGCTGGGTGCGCTGCTGGCTAAAAAGTACTCCCTGCCCACTTGGGACCATAAACTCGCATTTCTCTTCGAATCGGGTGCTTGCATCATACCCCAGGGAGCCTTACGCAAACCGGGGCGCAGGATCGAGGACAAAATATTTTGTCGGGGCGTAGGCATCTTGCACGACTTTTCGCGGCTTCAGTATCTCTACGACGTCAACATTGTCTATGCCGACGAGCTATTTGGCCAGGTCATCGACGCACTCAAGAGCTTGGGACTATATGATAAATCAATTGTCATTTTGTCGTCCGATCACGGCGAAGGCCTGGGTGAGCATCAGGCCTTCGATCACGGGAACACTCTTTATCAAGAGCTGCTGCGGGTTCCACTGATCGCGCATTTTCCTGGCACTCCAGCGCATCGGGTCGCCACGCCGGTGCAAAGCGTGGATATTCTGCCCACCCTGCTTGACGCGTTAAAAATCTCGAACAGCTCTGCCTGTGATGGAAAAAGTCTGATGTCTGAGGTGCGCGGCGAAACACGCGAGGCCGTAATCCCAAACATCTTCGCCGAAGGCATGCATAAAGGCCAGCTTGCGCAGACCGTGATTTCCAAGCAGTGGAAATTAATTGTCTCGGCTAACGGTGAGCAGGAACTTTATGATCTTTCGAGTGACGCGGCGGAAAGGCGTAACCAGGCGCCAACCCAGCCCAAGCTTGTTTATCAGCTTCGAGGTTTGCTAACCGGCGTGCAACTCGGACACTAGCGTCGAGTGATAAAAAAGCGGCCCACGGCAAGGCCGTCCACTGGAACGGTTCGCAGAAACTCCGCGGCATCTTCGATGGTTTCGAGAATCGGCTGCCCCATGATGTTCAGGCTCGTATTCAAGACGCAAGATAATCCGGTGGCCTCACCCACGGCTTCAAGCAGGCTGTAAAACAGCGAGTTTTGGCTGCGGCGTACCGTCTGCACGCGAGCGCTGCCGTCGATATGCATGGCCTCTTTAAGCGAAGCACGAAAAGTCGGACGAACTTTCGGAGAGAATGACATGAAGGGGCTTTCGAAGCTGGCATCGACTTCAAAATATTCAGTAACCTTTTCGTAAAGGCAAGATGGGGCGTAGGGGCGAAAGCTTTCTCTTTTTTTAATCAAGTTATTGAGGCGGTCCTTCGTGCCGGGCTTTGCGGGGTTGGCCAAGAGGCTGCGGTTTCCGAGGGAGCGCGGACCTGATTCGCTCTGGCCCTGAAACCAGCCGATAATCTGGCCCAGGGCAATTTTAGCGGCGCAGTGCTTGGCAATGTCAGCGGGTACCGTCAGCTCAAAAAAATCAGCCGGGAAGACCCGCTCAAGTACCGCGTGGTCATCACTTGGTACAGAAGCCAGTGGGCCAAAATTCGCAATCTGGTCTTGCATGGGCCGCGGCTGCCAGGCCGTGGGGTTTTCGGTGTAAAGCAAATAGCTCGCCGCTCCGATCGAGATCGACTCGTCTCCAGGAAACGGAGTGACGAAAACTCGCTCAAAGAGACCGGAATTGAATATTTTCTGATTTGCGACGCAGTTGAGTGCACAGCCACCGGTTAGGATCAGATTTTTGGCCCAAGGGTAGGAGTTTCGGAGCGATCTTATAAACTCGAGCAATGAGGCTTCAAAGATAGTCTGAGCGCTTGCGCAAAGGTCAGCATGGAATTTGAAATCGGCCTTGGCTTCCCACTCGGATTTACCCTTCCCCCGAAACCGGGTTTTGGCATCCAGGCCACGGAGAAACCCCTCACAGGTCAGGCCAGCCAGGGCGGGCTGGCCGAATGGCGCCAAGCCCATGACCTTTCCACATTCCCGTTCGTCGTTGAAAACATGGCGCGCCACGATTCCATAAAGCGCGCCCAAGCCAAAATCCCGGCCCTGAACCGCCTCATCCTCTAGCTCGCCGTTTTCGTTGATGTGAAGGGTCTGCCACTGTTTGTACAAAAGTTCCAGCCGCGGGCCTTGCTGGCGATATACTGTGCAGCATTCAGTCTGCCCGGCCAGGCCACAATCTGCTTCGGGATCGCCGGCGTCAAAGGCCTGGGCAAAGTTGCCAGCGCCATCAAAAACCAGAATCAAGGAATCCTCAAATGGCGATAGCGCCAGAGCCGCATAGGCGTGGGCTCGATGGTGAGAGAGAAACTGCACCGCCGGATTCAGCTTGCCGGTGGTGGTGTCGAGCTTCAGGCGGTTAAGCTGCTCAAAGTAAGGAGCTTGCGCTTGCCAACGCTCCTCATAGTCGATCGGACGTAGTATCGCGCTGTTTTCGCAGAAGCGAGCGCGAGCCAGCTCCACTTTTTCCGCGATGGCGCGCAAAGGCCTTTGAATCGAGCCGCCGTCATACTTGACTCGGCTCTGACGCTCTTTGAGAAACAGCTCCGTCGAGACACGCCTGTCTTCTGGACTATAAGTAACCAGGCAGGCCGAGGCATGATGTCCCTGCTTATGCATGCCGACAAAATATTTCGACTTGCTCATAGCGCGACTCGTTCGCCAGGTCCGAGCATGAGAATTCGAGTCTGACTTGCTTTAAGCCGACCTTGCAGCGCCTCCAGGTCGCGCTTCAAAGAAAGGGTACGGTAGTCAAGCGGGCCTGCCGAGCGGGCCCAAAACCGGTCAAAGACGCCTTTGAAGTCAAATTCCTCTTGTGGGCGCCAGGGCGCCTTTCTGGGTGCCGCATTGTGGAACATGATTTCAGCATAGGGAACCCCGACTGCGGGACGCAAAATTCGCGCCCATTTCTCGACGGTAGGAACGTCAGGAATGAAACGTCGCAGCCGGCTGAGTTTTCTGAATTCGCTGGAATAAAAATGCGGCCGACTGCAAAAAACAAGATTTTCGTGAGTCCGGCCTGAAATGGGGAAGAAGAAAAAGTCGATTTTACCAGCTACTTTGCCAAGGCGCCGCAGTACCGGGGTCATATGGCCGCGTTCGTCGCGATAGGCATCAACCAACCCATAGAGCTTCTTGCCATCCACGGTGATGAGGTAGGTGAACCCATCGAACGAGGAGTCTGGACCGAACCACTCGCCATAATAGGGCACGGCGAGCACTTCAATTCCACCGACCTGAAAACTCTGCCACCAGTCGATCTCGAAAACATTTTCAAAACCAAGGCTTCTAAAAAAGTCTGCGGTCGACGAGTTAAATTGCGAAGAGGTGCCGTGGCTGGGAACATACACGGGAACCGATCTTGGAAATCGGGCCACGGCAGAGATGTGCAGATGATCCCAGTGCGCGTGTGAAATCACCAGGGCACTCGCCTTTGCAAAGTCGCGCACGACCTCGTCCATATGGGCAAACCAGGCAGTTGGAATGCCCACCTCTTTCGGCTGAAAGAGTACCGGATCGATGAAAACAGAATCAGTCCTCGACGCTATCTGAAGACATGCATGCGAAACAAAACGAAACGAGGCAGACGGCGCGGCTTTGCTCTGCCGGGCTGCCTTAGACGTGGTTTCGAGCAGCAACTTGTGCTTCCGACAAAATAAAATAAACCGTGAGGCCAGACCGGGCGGTCCCTTAAATGATTTGATAATCTCCTTTTGTCCGTGCTGACCATTCATGAACGAAAGCAGCTTCAGAAGTGGCTGAAGCTCAGTACGCTTGAAGTCAAAAAACCTGAATTCTTCTCCGGTCTGAAAAATCAAAGCACCGCTGAACTCGTTCCAGTCCTTCGCGCGCAAGCGTGAGCCCTTGCCTCGGAAAGCCAGCGTCCACTTTTCGCCGCTGGCCTTGAAACGAAAATTCTTACGCAGCTCGGGAACATAGCGCAGCACCTGACGAACTTCCGCCGAAGTGGGGGCGGTAATGTCTGAACAGTAGAGTGCTAGTATCCGCTCGAGCGCGAGGTTCAGGATTTCGAGCTGGCCTTTGGCATCGCGATGAAAATTCACCGATAGGCCACGGATAACCAGCCGGTAATAGGACTTTGCAAGCGGCACAAGTTTGCGCTCGTCAAAGTCACGCGCCAGCGTCAGGGCTTCCCGGCTCGCTACTGACCAATTGCATGCTTTGAGCTGAAGTCTCATTCTGGTGCTTAGCCCAAATCGCCATTGAAGTCGTTGTTCACGTAGTGAAGCATGAGCAGGGAGCAGGCACGACCTTGCGTGAAGGTATCGCGTGAATGAGGCAATTTTCGTCCTTTGAATAGCACGCCATCGCCGTCTTCGAGATGAACGAGGTCAGAGCCAAGTCGCAGAGGCCAGGGCTGTGCGCGTTTTGCCGACTTTGCCTCGAATCCCAGCTGAAGCGATAGAGTGTATTCGCATTGCTTGCGGTCGCGGTGTTCGCTTAGCGTTGCTCCCGCTCGATACGAGATGAAATAGCAGTAGCTCGGCTTGAGTTTTCGGCCGGCGATAGTACTGGCGTAGGGTGCGAACTGCCGTAGAAAATAGCGGCCAAGCGCATCGTTGTGCGAGTAATATCTGCGTTCCACG
>JBBRLF010000078.1:0-16494 GCA_038231515.1 candidate division WWE3 bacterium | reverse complement strand
GAACGCAGGCAGTGTTTAAAGTAATCGACCAGCATTTTGCGTTCGAGAAAAATATAGAACGAAAAATTATTGGCCACAATCAGGTCGGCCTTTTCGCGGCTGACCGAGATGACGTTGCGCTGGAGAATATTCAGACGGCCCTTCTGGTCGGCCGTGAGCTTGGAAAAATGCCGGCGGCGGCCATAAGCCAGCGGCTCGGGGTCAAGGTCCAGGCCCTCTGCGGTATTACGCTCGTCAAGCTTCACGAACTCGCAGGCGAGCTTGAAGGTTCCGCAAAAATCCTCACGCAGGCGACGAGGCTCCCGATGGCGCGCCTGTTTGTATAATCTGATAAAGAGTTCGACGTCTTCCTCGGGACTCTGAACCGATTCTTCATAGAAATGATATTTATCAATTTTTACCGGTTTGACCGACTTGGCAGACTTAACGGATTTCATGGACTTCACTTTCTATTCCCAAAGCCAGGCAGCGCCACGAACGCCGCTTGAATCGCCATATTTTGCGCGAACCAGCTGTGTAGCAACACTGTCTGAAAAAACATACGTGCCCCACAGGCGGGGCACGTTGGTATATAGCCGCTCAACGTTCGATACGCCACCACCGAGCACAATAATATTTGGATCAAGCACATTGATGATGCTGGCTAAAGCGCGTGCCAGCCGATCTTCATACCGGGCCAGTGTAGCCACTGCCCCGCCATCACCTGCCAGTGCCAGCTGTACGATCTGCTCGGCGGAAGCAGCCTTGCCGTTTACCATTTCATAATCTCGCGCCAGGCCGGGCCCCGAAACAAACGTCTCGATACAGCCTGACTTTCCGCAGTAACAGCGATGTCCAGGACGTTCCTGATCCGTGGGCCAGGGCAAGGGGTTGTGCCCCCATTCGCCGGCAATCGCGTTTGCCCCCGTCAGCACCTGGCCGTTTACCACTACGCCACCGCCAGTGCCCGTACCCAGGATGACGCCGAAGACGACCGACGCACCAGCTGCCGCACCGTCGATTGCCTCGGAAAGCGCGAAACAATTCGCATCATTGGCCAGCCGTACTGGCCGGCCGAGCGCCTTGGTCAGATCAGAATCCAGCGGCATGCCGATAAGACAGGTCGTGTTTGAGTTTTTCACGAAGCCTGTTGCCGGCGAAATCGCACCTGGCGTACCAATGCCCACGCTGGAACCGCTGATCTTCAAATCCCGCTCCACGTCACGCACCAGCCCCGTGATGGCAGTCACCACGGCGTGGTAGTCTGCAGCCGGAGTCGGCACGCGCCGGCGGGCACGTTCGACACCTTTGTCGTCGAGGACGATGGCTTCGATTTTTGTACCACCTAAATCAATCCCAATGCGCATCATTGATTTTTATCACCTCGGGCAAGCAAGCGCCACACCTCGATGGCACACGGATTGCTTTCTAAGCACTTCATGAAATACAAATTTCGGTTCTGTCTGCTGTGGTTAATTTTCGGACTCGCACAAACTCTGTTGGATAGCGGACCCGCTTACGCCAATGGCGTACTGGCTGTGGGCGACCGTCCCGAGCAGCTTGCGGAACAAATTGAAAGGCCGGTACGTGTACCGCGGGCCTTTTTCGAAAAGCCACTCGCGGGCTCAGTCGATATTGATGGCCAAAGAATCATAGCTTGGGAATCGATTAACTGGATTGAAAATCCGCCTACCGCTGCGCCCCCCACCGGTCCTGTCTACGGCGACTTTCGCGAACGCAAGGGCTGCGCGATGTTTGTGAATGAAGCCGGCCTGCAGCTTTGCTTTAACGTCGTACCGGATATCGCAAGCCTTGGGGTAAACGCCGAAGAAATCAAACTCGAAGGCACCTGCTCGGGCAAAGATACGGTGGCCCGATTTGTCCTTGCCGCCTTCAAAGACGGCAAGCTGTCCGTGCGCTTCGAGGCTTCCTGTGGCCGCACGCTTCAAACCGTGGATTTGAATTTTCAAACCCGCGGCTGAAACACACTGATGCCTACAGCCGCGACGATGAAAAGAAACGCGATCGAATCGTAAAACGTCGGCTTTTGCTCAAGGTAGAACCAGCTGAAGACCCCAAATACCGAGAAGGTGATCACTTCCTGAATCAGCTTGAGCTGGGGACCGGTGAAGTGGCCAAAGCCAATACGATTGGCCGGCACCTGAAGGCAATATTCAAAAAAGGCGATAGCCCAGGAAACCAGTATGACCACCAGCAGGGGCTTGGACTTGTACTTTAAGTGGCCGTACCACGCGAAAGTCATGAAGATATTGCTGCCCAGAAGCAGCCCGACAGTTTTTAGCGCAACCATGCCTCTATAATGATGCAAGCGACCCACTGTATGCAAGTTAGACAGTAGGTCGATCTGCCCAGCCACCCAAGCACCAATTGACGCGCTGCCTCAGCATATGTTACAGATCGGCCGCTCGTCTGAAACATTTTTTTTGCTGGGAGCTCTTAATGCTGCTTTCTTTGAACCGTTCCTTGTTTCCTGCCCTGGCTTTGGTCCTCGCGATTTCTTCGCTGACCGCGAAAGCCGACGGCCCCATCAGCAATAATCCAGACGAATACGATGTTGGCAAATACCAGCGCCTGACTGACGAAGCCGCAGGCCGCCTGCATAACGCGAAAGAGCTGCTCGAAAGCATGAGCCGCCGTGTGAATGAAATCGGCGCCCGCCTTACCAAAGAACAA
This sequence comes from candidate division WWE3 bacterium, assembly GCA_038231515.1. Lineage (GTDB taxonomy): Bacteria > Bdellovibrionota > UBA1018 > UBA1018 > UBA923 > JACQAX01. Next base: position 13,821 of record JBBRLF010000078.1, on the reverse strand, counting down.
GCCGAGTTCGACGCCATCGGCCGCGATGCCGCCGCAAACAGACAAGCCATGGAAGCCGCCGAAGGCAAGATTCGCCAGCTGCGCCAGTCCATCGAAACTGCGCAGCGCGAGCTGAGTCAGCTGCAAAACGAAATTCCGGCGGTTGAAGTCGCGTTGCTCGACGAGCAGCGCCGTCACGCCACCTTTGCCGACCATGTCGCGCAGGCCGAACAGAATGCCGCAAGCCTTGAAGGCGTTGCCCGCGACCGCGCCACCCGCTCGCAAGCTTTGGCCAAGGATGCCGAGCAGAAGCGCCACGCCTTGACTCAGGCCCAGGCTCAGCTAAGCGACGCTGCCGCAAAACTTCAGACCGCTGAAGCTCAGCGCATCACGCTGCAAAAGAAAATCGACGAACTGCGCGCAAGCATTCCGCAGCTCGGCAAAGACGTTGCCGCCGCGAAGGCCTCGGTCGCGACTCTCGAAGCCGAAACTGCTGCAAAGCTCGTCGCTGCTCAGCAGGCTGAAGCCACCCTGGCCCAGGCTGAAAAAGATGCCGCCGACGCCGAACACGTGCATGCTCCTGACGCCCATCTCAAGCGCCGCAAGGCCAATATGGCGCGCCAAAGCGCCGTTGCCGCGAAAGCCGCGCACACCGCCTCGGAACGCGCTCTCAAAGCTGCAGTAGCTCAAGTCGCCAGTCTCGAAGCCGCGCTGGTCGCCTCAAAGGGGCAGCTCGCGACGGCAGAACAGCAGTTCGCGGCAGTCGATGCTCAGGTCGTAGCCCTGCGCCAGCAAGTTGCCGCGCTTACTCCCAATGTAGCCGCAGCTCAGCGAGAAGCTCATCAGAGCCAGGCCACTGCAACCGCCGCAGCCAATGAAGCTGCCCAGGCACAGACCCAAGCCGCACAGGCGCGCCAGACCGCCAACGACATTCGCGCCGGGCTGGCTGCTTCCGAGAAGAAGATGGGCGAGCTGCAAGGCCGTGTAAATCAGCTTCACCAGAGAAAAACGAACCTCGAAGCCGCCATTGTTGGCTGGGGCAACGAATCTGTCGGTGAAAGCCAGAAGATCGCGCAAGGCCGCGAACACGACCGTCAGTTTGCCGAAGCCATGCAGCGCAAAAGCCGCCGCGTGCGCGAAGTTCAGGGCGAGTACGATAACGCGTCTGTCGACCGCGATCGCACCGCAGCCGTTGTGCGCGACTCCGAGCAGGAGTTTCGTGGCCTTCGTCGCCGGTTGGAAGAAGTCACGGCAAACCTGAATCAGGGTGTCGCCATCGCCGCTAACGACGGCATGCAGGACGGTGGCCTCGACGGCTCGAACGAAGGTTCGCGCCAAGGTTTCATCCGTGGCCAACGTGAAGGCCTGGAAATCGGCGAACGTGAAGGCCGCGCTCAGGGCATTCGCGAAGGTGTCGAACGCGCGCGCGTTACCGGCGCCAACGACGGCCAAACCGTTGGCACGAACGACGGAACTCAACAAGGCAGTGCCGTCGGCCACGACCAGGGCCAATCTGAGGGAAACACCCAGGGCCGTGAAAAAGGTTTGATCGAAGGCTTCGAAGCCGGCAAGAGCGAAGGCTATGCTGCGAGCTATCCGAAAGGCGAAGCCGCCGGCCACGCCATGGGCGGGCTGAGCAAAGGCAAGTCTGAGGGCTATGCGCAAGGCAAAGCCCGCGCTGAAACCGAAGCAAGAGCCAAGGGCGCTGCTGACGGCACACTTAAAGGCCAGCAGGAATTCAACAACGCCAATCTCTCGGATGCAACGTTGCCAAATCACAATGCCGTGCAGTCGGCGAGCTTTGATCGTCCAGACTGGAGCAACTACAACCCACATCGCGGTTATCCACATCGTGAAATGCAGCGCTCGTACAACGACAACTACCAGCACGCCTTCTACACATCAGCTGCTGAAAGCTACGATCGCACTTACCCCAGCGCTTTTGACCGCGCGCACCGCGAGTCGTTCGACAGACTGCGGGCGGATTTCGCCAATCGCGAATATCCGAACGAGAAGAAAGCCGCCTACGACGCTGCCTACCGGGCAGCGCGTGATGCCGCCTACACTCAGGCTCGCGACGCCGCTTACCACGAAACTTTTGCCATCGCTTTCGAAGCAGCCCGTCAGGCCGCTTTTCCCGAGCGCAAAGAAGAAGGCCGTACCGCTGGCAACAGCCAGGGCTTTGAAGCTGGCAGAACCACCGCCTATGATTCTGATCTGGCTCAGGGCCGTCTGGAAGGCGACAAGACTGGCTGGGATGAAAACTACCAGACCAACTACGACGCGGCTTCTGCCGCGGCCTATGCCAATGTCGTGGCCTACTTCTCGACCAATGCCGTGTTGAAGTTTGACGGCGCGGTGGCGGCGGATGCCAACGCTGACGGCGTCTACGCACCAGGCGAATCAGTTTCGCTCACGGTTGCGATCAAGAACTTTGGCAAGGTTTCGCAGGCCTCGGATAAGAGCGTCACCGTGGAGCTTTCGGCTCCTACGGCCGGTCTGATTCTCGACAGCCCAAGCGACACCGTGGCAGCACTGCCCGGTCAGACCCGCGCAGTTGTTACCGGCGTAACGAGCTTCCGCGTGGCTCCAACGGCTGAAGCCGGCAAAACGGAATCACTCACCATGACGGTTCGCCAGGCAGGCAATGCAATCGGCCAGGCCACGATCACCCTCACAGTCGGCTATCCTTATAGCGTGGCTTCGGTGGAGCACACCGAATATCCAGCTTCCGGGGCGGACAACGCTGTTTCCGTGAAAATTCGCAATGGCAGCTCGAAGGGCTCTTCGAACCCTGTTACGGCGCGCCTCGTTTCGATTGACGGCCTTGCGACCATCACTGGCGCTGCGGCTGACCTCGGCGCTCTGGCCGCTGGTGAGTCCAAGACTGCCGCGCTCGCGTTCACCTTCACTGATGCCAACGCCAACAAGGTGCTGAGCTTTGAAGTGCAGATCTTCGAAGGCAACTGGCTGCTGGGCAAACGCCGTTTCAACGTCGACTCGGCCAAACGTTGGCAGTACAACGCTGATACGACGGGTTTGTTCGTGCTTAGCGCTGGCGACTCCGGCAAACGTGCCGAAGACGCGTCGAAACTCGCGGGCCTGGGCTTTGATGCTTACGACATTCGCGTCGAAGGCCAGCTGACCTCGGAAATCGCGCTCAAGTACATCGACAAGGCTATCGTCATTCCCTCGGTCACGACCACTCTGGGCGACGGCACGGCTGCCGCTCTGAAAGACTTTATCGAACATGGGGGCCATGTGTATGCCGGCGAAGCTGGCGGCGCAGACCGTACGGCGGTGGGCGCAGTACTTACCGCCTTTACGACAACCGTTACTGGCCTGCAGATCGAAACTCAGGTCGTGTACCAGGGCAACGCCTTCAAAGCGGGCGAGAGCAAGGCGATGGTTGTATTGGGCAGCGATGTCCGCAACGAAACTTCGGCTGCCATTGCAGGCGATCTGATCACGTTTGACCTCGTACGCAAGGCCTTCGGCGAAAAGCTCTCGGCTTTTGCGGCCGCGATCAGCAGCGGAAATCAGGCTCGCATGAAAAAGGCCAGCACCGTGGTGCTGTACGACTTGATGAAAGAGATGCGCGACAACGCGGCAATCAAGGGCGACAACTTCAAGAAGAGCAAAGCTGCAGGCACCAAGTTGATGGCCTTTATCAACACAACCTTGAGCAAAACTGGCGCGGAACGCAGTGGCCTGCTGCTGCTGTACCCGAGCCTCGAAGACGCCCGCACTCAAGTTGAGGCGGACGGCTGGTTCAAGAGCACACCTATCAAGGACGTGCTCAAGCCGCTCAAGAACGCGCATAATCAGGAAGTACTCGGACGTAAGGGCGCCTAACCGCTCAAAACTCAATTTGTGCACAATTCGTAGACATTACAGCCGTGTTTGATTGTCGTGAATTCAAGGACTTAGAACCCTTCCGATCTGGTCCCTATCTTGCTTTTAGAAGGGCATGACATTTCAAGGAACTCTTCTGGCTTTGGTGGTCTTGGGTCTGTCGTCAGCAGGTGCGGGCGAGAAAAAACCCGGTTTCGTCTACACGCTTCCAATCGAGATCAAGCTCTCGGTGGAAACGCAGGGCACACTGAAAAAGATGGGTTCACTTTCAGCCAATCTCGTCGCCAATCAAGGCCTTGATTCCGGCAATCTCGTTTTCGACGGGCTGAAGCTTCCGGTTCACATTACGAGTCTCATGCTGGCCGAAGAAGGCTACTGCACACCCACCATCACGGCCTTGATGTGGGCAAATGATCCCGAAGCAGTGCCCGTCACCGACGCGCACCTGGGCCGCTATCATCCCCACCTTTCATTTGAGCTGAACATCGCCGACCTCAAGACCCTGGCCGAACATGCCAACAAAGCCTGGTATCGCAACAAAAGTACTCAGAGCAAAGCCACCGCGATTATCAGCCGCCTCATGGGCCCCGCGCGCCCGCACGACACCAGCGTCAGGCTCAATGGTGCGGACTGGTGCCTCTTTGGCTGCGCTTATCTTGAACGTCTGCAGTTCTGGTCAGCCCCAGACCGCGGCTGCAACTACAACACGAAAAATAATTTCAGAATTCAGTCCGGCCCACGCGATCAAGAAGACGGTGTGACTATGGAAGTAAACACCAGCGAAACGGGAACCCTGAGCGAAGTTCAACCCTAAAAACGAAGGGTGACCAGCGGCGAGCCGGTACTTGCACCCTTGGGCCAGACCTTGATCGCACAATCCGCGACTGCAGCAGCACGTTCGGCCTGCGTGTGGCTGCCCGGCCCGGCCTTGGCCAGCACTCGCAGGCGACCCTTTTTAAGCGAATAAACACTTAACGAATAAAGCGTCGGGTCAGGCTGCTTCGCGCAGTCCCACTGCGCAAGCTCGACGGCTGCGACGTCCTTGTCGAGGGTCACCTCAAAAACCGCGTCGCCATTTGGCGAAAAAAAGCGCTCCACGTTATCGGTACTTCCTGACAGCCGATGCGCCTCGTGCAAAAAGGCATTACGGTCGAAGGCGCCAAAACCCAGGCGCATGGCAATCTCAGAAAGTGCCGGTGGCGGATTCCAAAGCTCCCGGGGCCTTTGGGCCGAGGCTCGCAACAGATGGCGCACCGTAGCCGGGGCCAGGCCCGGTGATTTTCGCAATGCCTCGGCCACTACGCCACTTACCGCTGCAGCGGCATAGCTGGAACCCGAGGCGTCGGTGGGCTGGCCAACGACGACCAGATCGAGCGCCTCACCAAAGTTCATGATCGGATCAAACTGCTCAAGCGAGCTTTGCGCGCCGACAACAATCACCTCGGGATAACTCTGGGGATAAACTTTAGAAAGCTCATCGGAACGAAACGGATTGCTGATTCCGGTGCCGGCCGCGGTGATCACCACCACGCCTCGGGAGCTGGCCTCGGCCACCGCGGCTTCCAGCTCGGCAGAGCCCTTGGTCATGCCAGAAGAGATATTGATGATGCGCGCGCCGTTGGCGACGGCGAAACGAATTCCGGCCGCCAGATCTTTAGGCGTCAGGCCCGCGCCGGTTTTAGTCATCTTCACCGGTAAAATACGGCAGCCGCTATTGCCGCAAAACTGAGTGACGAGCAACGCAACCTTGGTGCCGTGGCCATCAGAATCGGAAACATCATCGTTGGCGTCGAAAAAGTTGTAACCGGGCTTCGAGGCCAGCCGGGATGAAAGGGCGGGAATTCGTGTATCGACGCCGGTATCAAGCACCGCGACGACGACAGGATTCAGAAGTCCCCGAACATAACCCGTGCGCCACTCCATAAAAAGAAAAGCCGCCAGAAAGCCCACGAACGAGACGCCAATAATCGGGCCCAGCCGTTTCATTTCTGACTCAGGCTTTTGCTACGTTTGGCGGCGGCGAGCACCGCCTTGATTAGCGTAACGCGCAGCTTACCCTCTTCGAGCGCCATAAGCCCGTCTATCGTGCAGCCAGCCGGCGTCGTAACCTCATCTTTGAGAGCGGCAGGATGCTCACCACGTTCAAGCACCATGCGTGCGGCGCCGGCCATGGTCTGCGCGGCCAGTAGCGTGGCGGTTTTTCGCGGCAGTCCCACCTTTACGCCTGCCTCACTCAAGGCTTCGATAATCAGGTAAATGTAAGCCGGACCACAGCCGCTCAAACCAGTTGCCCCGTCCATCAGCGATTCCTCGATGGCAATCGCACGGCCAACGGTGTTGAAAATATTTTCGGTCAGACGCATCTGGTCGGCCTTAACACCGGCACCCGCGCAAAAAACCGTCATACCCTCGCCAATCAGGCACGGCGTATTGGGCATGGTGCGAACCACTGCGGCCCGGCCACCGCTCCAGTCGGTAAGCTGCGCCGTGGTCAGCGAAGCGCACACTGAAATGATCAGGTGGTCGGCAGTCAGTGTGGTGGCTACATCGGCCAGTACCGCCTGCGCCTGCTGCGGCTTTACGCAAAGTACGATTACCTTGCAGTCGGCCACGAGCTTGCGATTGTCGGTGAGGCACTCGACGCCCAGACGTTTCGAAGCTTCGGTCGCGCTTTCTTTCGAACGTGTGGTGGCTTGAAAGGCGAAGTCTTTGGCGTGCTTTGAACCTTGCAGGCCCTTAATCAGGGCTTCGCCCATTTTTCCCAGTCCCAGAATACCAATGCGAGTCGCCAAAGTTAGCTCCTTTTCAATACCCAGTTACGTCCTTGTTTGCCCCGTACCATCGATGATCCAACGCAGATTGGTCAGCTCGCGCAGCCCAACCGGCCCGCGAACGTGCAGCTTCTGCGTGCTGATGCCAAGCTCACCGCCCAGTCCCAGCTCGAAGCCATCGGTAAAACGGGTCGAGGCGTTCCAATATACCGCTGCCGCGTCGATGCGAGCCTGAAATTCGCGAGCGGCCACTTCGTGGGCCGTGACGATCGACTCGGAATGCTTGGAGCCGTGCTTTTCGATATGGGCGATGGCCTCGTCGAGCGAGGCCACAATCTTGCAGTTCATTTTCAGCTCGAGATATTCGGTATCAAACGACTTGTCGGTGACTCCGCTGACGCCCGCCCTGCCCCCGAGCAAAGCCAGCGTTTCGGCATCGACAAACCATTCCACCGAGCTGGCCTGCATTCGCTCGTAAAGTTTGGGCAGAAAAGCCGCGGCGATCTTGCGATTGACCAGCACCGTTTCCATGGAGTTGCACACGCCGGGCCGCTGGCATTTGGCATTTACGACGATGTCGAGCGCCATCGCCAGATTGGCGTCTTCGTGCACGTAAACATGACAGAGACCACGGTCGTTTTTGATAATGGGCATGCGCGCGTGTTCCACCACAAACTCAATCAGCGCGTCACCCCCGCGCGGCACGACGATATCGATGTAGCTCGTCTGCTCCAGCAAAAGTTCGGTGAGCTGGCGATCCGGGTCGGTGATGCCCCACAGCGCGCCTCGGTCAAAGCCCTGTGCCTCCAGCGCCGCGCCAAGAATGTCGTACAGCACGCCGGTGGTTTTCATCGACTCTTTTCCACCGCGCAAAATGATGACGTTGCCCGCCTTAAAGGCCAGCGAAAACGCTTCAACCGCCACATTGGGTCGCGACTCGAAGATCATCAAGATCACGCCTAGTGGCGATCGCAGACGACGCACGAGCAGACCATTTGCCAGCGTTTTGCGTTCAACTTCCTCGTTTACGGGATCAGGCAGGGCCGCCACTTGTCTTAGACTCACCACCATCTGCGCGATGCGTGCCCCGGTCAGCGTAAGGCGATCACGAAACGCAGTGCCGGTGTCGGCCTTGAGCGCCGCTAAATCTTCGGCATTCGCGGCCAGCACCTGCGCCTGTCGTGAGTCCAAAAGTCTTGCGGCTTCGAGCAGCACGTTGTTCTTGCGCAGGGCGGGCGCGCTGCGTAGCGCCTGCGCCGCGACCTTCGCGGCCTGCAGCCGTTGCTTGATTCCGAGTGGCATTGAACAAGGTGAAACTGAAGATTTCTTTGTCATAGTGTATTCAACGGGCCCGAATGCAGGTTCCTACCATCTCGTTGCCAGCCACGCGGCTCAGTACGTCGGGCAGATCGCCCTTCACGAGCCAGGCTTCGATACCCTTGCGCGAGGCTTCCTGGGCGGCGCGCAGCTTCGAATACATTCCACCGGTTCCCCGTGACGAACCCGCGCTCCTGCCAGTCTGGTCCAGCAGCTTCTTGGATACCTGGGTAAGCTCGTGCACCAGCCGCGCGCGCTTGTTTTTGCGCGGATCAGAATCATAGAGGCCCTCAACATCAGTCAGAATCACCAGCCGCTCGGCCCCCATCACGTCCGCCACCTTGGCCGAAAGCGAATCGTTATCGCCAAACTTGATCTCTTCGGTGGCCACCGCGTCGTTCTCGTTGAGAATCGGCGTCACGTCCCATTTCAAGAGCTGCTCAAGCGTATTGGCAAAATTCGCGCGGCGCTGCCGATTTGCCAGATCATCATAGGTCAGCAGCACCTGCGCACCCAGCATGCCCGACGTTTGCAGCGCAAGGTTGTACATATCCATAATCAGCGGCTGACCAATCGCGCTCAGCGCCTGCTTTTCAGACAAGCTGCGGTGTTTGCCGTTTTTGAATTTCGTGCGCTCGGTGGCCGAAGCGATGGCTCCCGAGGTCACCCAGATGACCTCTACGTTGTGCTGAGCCTTAAGACGAGCCAGCTGTTGCATCCAGGCCCGAGCCAGCAGCGGCCCCCCTGAACACACCATATTGCTGCCCGCCTTAATGACCCAACGAGTGCGCTTGCGCTTCATATCTTCACGTACGAAGCATCTTATCCATTTCGTAAATATGTGCCTGCTCTTCGCCGATGATTTTTCGTGCCCAGTCTTCCAAGGCAATATCCTTGTCCCGCACCATTTCGAAGAGTTGAACGTATTTGGCCATACCTTCGCGCTCAAACGTAAGAGCTTCGGTAAGCATGGTCTTCACGTCGTGCTTGTGGCCTTCGGGGGTAGGACGCACCTTCAAGGTCGGGTGGCCACCCAAAGCCGTAATCCATTCGCCGCATTGCGTAGCATGATTCATTCCGTCGGTGGCATGGCCGCGCAGCCAGCCCGTAATCGGAATACGGCTCGCGCCAAACATCATGAACGAGTAATGTAAATAGCGGGTCACGCCGCTGATCTCAAACTCAAGAATTTCGTTCAACTTTTCAACGACCGCGTTAGTACCTTTTTCTTTTCCAGAAGCCATGGTTAATTCTCCTTCTTTGAGAATTGAGCATGCTCGACAATGTCTGGAATGACAAGGGTGACGCGGGCTGTATAATGTAGGTGCGTACCTATGAAATGCCTTCTGATCGCCAGCACTTTGATTTTGGCAATTACCGCAGCTGCCGGGCAATCCGCCACGGTGGTACAGCCGCTGGCGCCCAATCTGGCACGCATTATTCTGAAGCTGATCGATGCTCACGGCGAAATTCAGCCCGCCGGCCAGGCCCATGTCACGCGCATGGAATGGGTTTGGTCCAAGGCAGTGCCGACGGACGTCATTGATAGTCCAGCGCTTCGAGTCTGGCTCGAAACCCGGCTACCGGAAGACTGGCGGGCCGAGAAAGTCACTGGCACGGCCATTACCCTGGCCGAGCCGTTTCGGTCGGGAAAAACCCAAACCCTGGCCCTTGATCTGCGCGCGCGCACGGGCACTCTGCGCCTGGGCTTTCGCGATCAGCGGCACCACGAAGCCGAGATCACCCTGGCCGTGCAGCTCAACGTCGCGCGTCCTTATATTCTCATTCGGCCCGAATGCACCGCCCAGAATGTGCATGTGCTGGTCAACAAGGCCGAAGCCCGGCATCTCTTTGTAGGCTTAAGCTGCCTGGACACCGGCGAGGGGGTGGACGTTAACTTCTTCCGCTCCAACGAAAGCAAATGGGACAATGAAACTCCCGGGCTGGTGCGCTTTGATCCCGAAGGAAAGTTTGCTTCGTTCAAGCAACATTTCGGAAAACCGACGCACGAAATCGCCGTTTCACGGGGCCTGTTTCAGGTGGGCACGGTCGATGACCAGGGTCGCAAGACAGACTACTCGGTATTTTTCAAAACCGTCAAAGCCGAGCCCCGACGCTGGGAGCTGCGCGCGGGTCTGCGACTTGCGCGCTATCAGCTCAACGAAAAATCCCACGACGTCGCGCTGACGCAATATACTCTCAACGCGCGCATCGGCGCCAGCTACCAGCTGATCCGCGATACGCTGCTAACCACGCTCGACTTCAACGGCGACCTCTTTGCATTTGAACACGGGCCCCGCGATGTGCCGCAGGCGCACTTTTACGGCCTCGATGGCCTGCTGGGCTATCGGCTGCCCCTGGGGCTTGGCTTCGTGGACCTTACCATTTACGGGGGCTGGTATCTGTGGGGAATGCGTGTTTCCACCGACCGCTACGGCATCGGCCCTTTGGCCGGCCCCGAGGGCTATTTAACGCTGGGGCATACTGTCGATGGCCAGCCCGCGTGGCTCATCTGGCTCAAATACGCCACCCTGGGCGACCACGGTCAGCTGCTCAGCACGTTTGACCACGAGCTGGGAATCGGAGCCTGGCTTGAGCTGGGCGATCACGCCCGCAAACCCGTTGCCCTGACGGCGGAGTTCAAGAATGCCCACGCCGTTTCTGAGCCCAATCAGATCGAACTCAAAACACTTTCAATCGGTATCCGAAAGGAGTTCTAGCTTTTGAAGACAAAAAAAAACAGTGGGATGGGGCTGATGGAGGTCATGATTGCCATGGGGGTCAGCACGATGCTGGCCTTGGGAATCATGGAGATGATCGCCTATACCACAAAGGCCGGTAAAAGCGCGTCAGTCGTCGCCGACTGGACCTCGACGAAGTCATCCATTTATCAGGCCCTGACCACCATGTCGACCTGCGACCCCATGATGGTGCGGCTCGGAACCACATTCAATCTTTCGGTGAGTTCCAACGTCAACTATGACCTCGCTCATGCGGTTGACGTGCCAGACCTGTCCTATCCCATGGGGCCATCTGGTAATTTCAGCGTCGCCAAAGCAAACTCCTCGTCCAACGGGCTCAAGCTGACGACCATGAAGCTGTGGGCGATATCGCCGCCAACTCCAATGGTCGATGTCTCAACCACCTACAGCTACAATCAGTACTCCGTGCGCCTGCAAATCAACGCCGAGCGCGACGCGAGTCTCAAAGGTGGTGGGCAGGTGACTAACTTTCAGCCGTACACGGTCGATTTCAAGGTGATGACCGGGCCTTTTGATGCCTCGGGCAACCCGGTCAGCGGCACACCCGACTCCCTCAAGGGTTGCGTACCATTGTAAAGCGCAGCCCCGACTTGTATAGTCGGGGCATGCGCCTAATTCAAGTGATCGTATTGCTGCTCGCACTGAGTCCCCTTGGCCAGGCCGAGCCTGCCAAAGCCCAGAAACTTTACTGGCTCATTCCCGATGGGATGAGAGCAGATCAGGGCCCCTTCAATATTTTTAAGTGGGCCCGCGAAGGCAAGCTGCCCAATATCAAACGCATGATGGACGAGGGTGCCTACGGCTACTCGATTCCAGACTTTCCCTCGCATACCCCGATCAACTTTGCGTCGCTCATGACCGGCGCCCATCCCAGCGTGCACGGCATCGCGGATGGCCCGATGCACGTAGAGGGCGCCCCTCTGGACAAGCCCTCGGCCCAGGGCTTTTCCTCGACGACCAAAAAAGTTCCGCCGATCTGGAAAATCATGGAAGCCGCCAAGAAGCGCATCATGCTGCTGTCCATTCCCGGCTCGACTCCGCCCGAAATTCGCGAAACCACGGTTCGCGGCCGCTGGGGCGGCTGGGGCGCCGACACCTTCAACATGATTTTCGAATCCAAAGGCAAACTTGCCGAACGCAAGGCGATGGGCCGCGGTTTCAGGCTTTTTTTCCTCGGGGCTCCCCTGACCCAGTTCGTGGACATGCCCCTGGGAAAACTCGAAGCGCATGGACTGGTCATCTCGGCCGCGGTCAAACGTACCCGCATGACCTTTGCGATCGAAGGCCAAGGCGTAGTCGCGAACCTCAAACAAGGACAATGGAGCAAGTGGATTCCCGTGCAGCTCCATTTCAGGGATATTGCGCTGCCCTCGCAGGTCAGAATCAAGATCATCAAGCTATGGGCCGACGGCAATTTTCGCGTGCGCGTATTGTATAACAATCTGAATCGCCTCATCACCGAGCCAGGCAGCGTTGCCGCCGCGCTGACCGAAGGCGTGGGCCCAATGGTCGACCATGCCGACAACTGGCCGCCACAGCTCATCTTTGAAAAGGAAGACAAGCAGGAGTTTCTCGACGAAATGCGAATGTCGCTGGACTGGCACCGACGTGCCGTGCCGTTCATCTATGACCGCTATCACCCCGAAATCTTCATCCAGGACACCTACACGCCAAATCAGATGCTTGAAAGCCGCTGGTGGCAGGGTGAAATCGATACCTCGCGCAAGGGCTACTCGCCGGTAAAAGCGAAAGCGGCCTGGAAAGACATCCTCGAACTCTACCAGGGACTCGACGCGATTCTTGGCGAGGCCTTGAAAAAGGCCGGAAAAGACACGCTGGTGGTGCTCAGCTCAGATCACGGTGTGTGTCCGCTGCATCGGCTTGTTCACCTGAATAATCTTTTTGCCAAAAAAGGCTGGCTGAAGTTCACCGTCGACCCAGTAACCGGCGAGCCCGCGATCGACTGGAAAAACACCAAGGTGGTTTATCTCAAGATGCTGCACGTCTACATCAATCCGGAAGGCCTGGACGGAAACTGGAAGCGGGCCTCTGGACCGGCCTTCAACAAGCTGCGTGACGAAGTCATCGCTGCCATTGCCGACATCAAAGACGACAACGGCATCAAACCTCTGGTACGCGCCGTACGCTGGGAAGATGCCGCCCGCGTCTACGATCTGCCACCAGAGCGGGTGGGCGACCTCGTGCTGGAAACGCGGGTAAACTACTTCTGGTTCGAGGAGATGGATAACTCCCTTAAGCTTTTCAGCACGCCCCTGACCTCGGGCTACAAGCAGTCGCTGGATCCGAAGATCAACACCTGCATGTGGACGCCGTTCGTGCTCTGGGGGCCCGGGGTGAAAAAGAACTTCGAGCTCAAACAGCCGATCTCGCACGTCGATCAGCTGCCGACGCTGCTCAAGCTGCTGCAGATACCGGCACCAACCTACATCCAGGGCAAGGTGCTGTCAGAGGCACTGCAATGAGCGAACGTTTTCGGCGTCGGTTTCGCTGAAGCTGGCCACGGGAACGAAACTTTCGACGATAAAGAGCGCCTTGCTGCCGGGGCAATACATCATTCCCGCGATCAAGCGAAACGCGGTGGTGTCCTCGGTGCAGGAGCCATAGGTCAGCCGGTCATTCACATACAACATTACCGTGCGCAGAAGAGTGCCGTCGCGCTTTTCGTCCGTGCGTATTGGCAGATACTTGTCAGGACAAACCGTTTTTTTCGTCAGTACCGCGAAGTAAGGGCTGCGCTGGGGCTCGTAAATCGAAGCAATCTGAGCCAGCCGGTCTTTGATGAACTGCTCGGAGTCGGCGGCGCTGGAACTCGAAAGCCTCTCAACCCGTATCACTCGACCGTCCTTGGCCTTGGCGGTAATATATTCGACCGAAATCCCGTCATTTTGAGTTTGCGTGCGTTCGGCGATCACGTAGCCGCCGCCGAATCGATTCGCAATTCCCAGGGGCAGCGTAAGCTTGCCGTCGGGTACACTCGCGCAAGCCGAGACCATTAAAAGGGCAATAATTGTGAATTTTTTACCGTTGATGGACATCATTATTAAGCTAACCTCGTTTTGGCGTAATGCAATTACTCATTCCAGCAGGCGGAAATGGAGTCCGACTCGAAGTTCAAG
>JBBRLF010000077.1:0-16503 GCA_038231515.1 candidate division WWE3 bacterium | reverse complement strand
GCCCGGCAGGCCGTAAAGCAGGGGCAGCGTGGGAAGATGCGCGGCCAGCAGCGCGCGGTTCAGATAGCCCACCTCGGGCGCTGCCAGCGCAATCCAGCCGATTGCAAAAAAGAAAGGCGGCAACAGGTAGGGCATCTTGAGAAACAGCGCCAACGCACGTGCCGGGCCGCGCGGCCACGCAAAACGCCACAGCAGCCACGAAAAGGTGAAGCCCAGCGCAGTCGCAAGCAGCGCGGTGCTAACGGACAAAATCAAGCTATTCAGGATTGCCGAATGCACCGACGGCTGCGCGAAAAGCGCGCGCACGTCGCTTTTCCAGGGCGCCACTCGCACGTAAAAAACCACCAGCGGCGCCAGCAGTCCGGCCCCCAGCAGTAATCCGTAGAGGGCCTCGGCCCCTCGCACCAGTAAACGCATGCGTGGCTACTCGAGCATCAGCTTGGAAAACTGCTGTTTGATCTGGTCGCGCTGGGCCCGCACCTCGGCAATGAGCTTCAAATCCCAGGGCATCGAGGCGGCCAGCACCTTCATCCAGGGCTCTGCTCCCTGTGGTGGAGCGATCTCGGTGAAAATCGAATACATATCGCCCTTGGTTAGCGCCTCTTGCGCTTCTTTGGAGAAAAAATAATCGTAAACCTGCTTGGCCAGCTCGGGCTGCGCGGTACTTGCGGTTATGGCTATGGGGCTGGGAATGGTTACCGCACCCTCGGTGGGGTAGACGGCCACGATCTTGGGATTGCGTTTGCGTGTGGTCAGGACGTTTTCGAGCAACACCATGCCTACGGGCCGCTCTTTGGATTCGATGCGCGCCATGACCGCGCTGTTGCCGCCGGCCGCGATGGCGCCGTTGGCGCGAAGCCGTGCGAAGTAATCCCAGCCCAGCTTGCGCGAGATCAGCGCGACGGCCGTGAAAGCCGTGCCGCTTTCGAGTGGGCTGGGCATTGCCACCTTTTCTTTGAACTTGGGCAACGCCAGGTCGGCGAAGCTCTTCGGGGCATCGGCCGCCGAATACACATCGCTGTTGTAGGCCACGACCATGACGGGCACGCGCGAGGCCGACCAGAAATGCCCGGGGTCTTTGAACTGCGGCGGTACCTTGGCGGCCATGGGTGAGTCGTAGGCCAGAAACTGGTTTTTGGCGCGCAGGTCTTCGTACCAGAACAGGTCGCTGGATATAATGAGGTCGGCCTGGGTTTTGCCCGACAGCAGCTCGCTGTTCACCTTGGCCGCCACGTTTTCGCTGCCGCCCTGGTACCACTTGATGTCGACTCCGGGGAATTTGGCGGCAACCTTCACCTTCATGTCTTCAACCACATGGGGATAGATCGAAGTGTAGATCCAAAGCGTCGGACCCGACTTTTTGGTGCAGCCCACTGTGAACATCAATGCGCCTACAACAATGGCCAGTAAGATTTTCATATAGCAGCGGTTTTACCTCAAGCGGATCAGTCTGGGAAACGAAAATTTGACGCGATGCGAGATGACGGTTTGGAACCGCCGCGTTAGCTAAAGGCTTCAAAAGAGAAGGGGATCCACCAATGAAACTGTCACTTGTTCTGATTCTGGCACTGTTCGCTTCAAATGCGCACGCGGTATTCAAGGACGCGAGTCCGGAAAACGATTGGGTTCAGGGCTTGGTCGAGACCGGACTGGCCGATTACACCGATTATCAAATCGGCAACGAGTGGGGCAAAAAAGCGGTCTCACGCGATTCGCTGCGCGGACACAACGAGGCATTTTCCAGAGCTGCCCTGGCCACGGCCCGTTATGGTGGCGCCACCGCCTTCTATCTTGGCAAAATCAATGGCCACCACATGATGGCCACCAATCACCATGTCATGCCCAACGCCGGCATCTGCAACACGCGCAGCGCGATTTTTCCATTGCTGGGCAAGACCTATCACTGTGAAAAGTTTTACGGCGACTGGACCGCGATTGATCTCGCATTTTTCTCCATCACCGTGCCAGCCGACGACGAGGCGGGCCTGGAAAAAGTGGGCCGCAACTTTAACTTTCAGTCCAACCTGTATCCGGGCGAAGAGCTGGTGACGATCGGCTTCGGCGTGTTTCGCAATTCGGGCCGCCTGCTGATGGCCAATGAAGACAGTGACTGCAAGGTGTTCTCCGAAAAGAACGACGCGCGTTTTATTGCCGATCCAGACGGAATCAACCCGGCCGACTACAAGGCCTGGTCGTTCGCGACCGGCTGCGATGTTTCGCATGGCGACTCCGGCTCGGCGATGGTTGACCGGGTTACCGGCGACGTCGTCGGCATCATCTGGACCACCGCAACGCAGAAGCCCGAGCGCATTCGCAACTCAAAGTATCTCGACGAAGCGTTGAAGACCCAGCAGGCCGACATCTGGACCTGGCTGTCCTACGCCGTTCCTGCCGTGAAGATGAAAGAGGTGCTGGCCGATCTGCTTTCAAAGGGTACGTTTGCCGACCCCGATGTCGCGCAGACCCTCGAAGCCATTATTCGTTAAGCGAGAGTTCGTTCCTGTTTTTTGGTAAAGGCTATGGCCAGGGCGCCTCGAACTTTGATTCCGAGGCGCTCGGCCAGCAGCTCCCGACAGCCCAGCAGCGTGCTTCCCGTCGTCACCACATCATCCAATAAGATAACTTCGCGATCGGGTGGGAAGAGCTGGCGCGAAACACGATAGACTTCACCCATATCACGCGTGCGTCGTTCATTGTTGCTCAGGCCTTTCTGAGGCATGGCCCTGGCAACTCGCCGTTGCAGATACTGCCGCCGGGCCAGGGGCTGGCCCAAGCGGAAGAGTTCCAGCGCCAGCGCTTCGACCAGATGAATTCCGGCGAAAGGCTTGCCGGGTAACCAGACCAGGGGCAAGCCGCGCCACTGCGCTGGCATTTTTGTCGTCAGCAGCTGGGCCAGCCAGCGCACGACAGGTCGAGTGGGGTCGCGTTTTTGCCGGAGTATCAGCCCTTGAATCCAGTCTTCGTAAAAGAGCGCCGTGCACACGGGCAAATCTTCTAGCTGAGTGGCAACAGCGGCAAGAGACTCCAAGCCGTGAAGCCGACGCGCGCACGACTCGCAGGCCCGCTGCGTGCTGCCCAGAGTTTGGCCGCAGAAGGGACAAAGAGTATTGAGGAGGGAAGCAATCCATTCCATGCCTGCGGCGTATTGCAGGCGTCATGCCGCTAGAGGGGAGCTGCCCCGCTAAGGAAGAGCGCAACACCGAGAACGACCGCGGCGGTCATCAAGAGTAAATAGATTCTCATGGTCTTGGCGTACCTTCGGGGCGGTCATCGGTTTGTGAGCGATGGGCTTCGGGGTCCAGTGGCTTGGCCCGATACGGCGGAAGGCCAAGCTGCGCTTCGGTCTTGTCTTTGCCCGTAGCCACGTCGGAACTTTCCATCTCTGAAATCTGGGCCTCTTTGGCAGGCAGGTCGTTTTTACGGGTCGTTGGTTTTGAGTTCATCTTGTTCTCCTGGTTGACGGTTACTAGCAAGTGGTTTGAAATGCATAATCCGTACCGCTGCGAATTCAGCTCAAACCGGGGCGGGGCTTCCTTTTGGCAACTCGATCGTGAACGTGGTGCCTTTACCTTCCGTACTTTCCAGGCGGACGGTTCCACCATGAGCTTCGGTAATTCCTTTTACTACGGTAAGCCCCAGGCCCCAGCCGGTCTGAGTCTTGGCCGACTGCGTGCGACGAAACTGTTGAAACAGCACCTCTTGCTCGTTGACTGGTATTGGCACTCCATCGTTATGCACGGACAGCATCACCTTCGAATCATTTTGCTGAATGGTCATGGTGATCGGTGTTGCCGGGGCGCCATATTTTACGGCATTGGTTGCGAGATTTTCGACCACCCGACGAATTTCATTCATACCCCAGAAACCAATAGCGGCGCAGTCTGATACGACCGCGAAACGGTCGCCATAGATGACGTTAAACTCCTCCGCGATTTCCCGGACCATCAAATCCAGATCGCATTCCACGCGCCGCAAAGGTATATCCTTGCCTGCTCGAATCAAGCTGGCATCGAGCAGATCCTGAATCATGGCATTCAGGCGGTCCATGCTCATGACAATGCTGCCGACCGCCTTGATGCAATGAGCTGCATCGTTCGGGCGACGCTGCAGCATCTGAGCGTGAATTTTTGCCGACGTGATCGGGCCGCGCAGGTCGTGCGTCAGTGCGGCCGCAACCCTTTCCTGAATTGCTTTGAGCGATTCACTAAACTGAGTGGCCGCGTCGTTCACCGCCTGTTCGATGGCGCAGATGATTACCTCACGCTCGACAAGCAAAAGCGGTACCTCTTCCTCGAGAATGTCAAAGGTGACCTGCCTTAGAATATGATATTCGAAGATCATCTGATCCATCGTGTAGGTGAAACTCGTGGCGCGCTCCCTGCCGTGTTTTCTGCCGACACGCTGACTGTCCGTGCGGTCCCCTTTAGCGCGGGCCGCACTGCGGTCGATCTTCGTCGAGAGGGCATCGGCGATTTGGGATAGAAGTTCTGGCAGGGAATCTCGCAGGGCCAGCGACTCGAGTTTCAAGGCGGACAGAACTTCGTTGTTTGCGCGCTCTTCCCAGTGCTTCATGATTTTTTCGATATTTCGCTTGAGCCGTTCGGAAGTGGGATTAGACACGCGCATCTCTCTTTCTTTATGGTGGTCCAAAACGCAGCTTAACCTTTTTAAGTTCTGATTCCCTAGCTAATAAAGAGCGCCCCGGATCGTTGTTCAGCACGGGGCAAATTTCCCCGAGTTTTTTCGTAAGTGGGAAAATCACCGTGATGTTGAAGTCGACGCACTCGGCACAGACTATGCAGTCTACCCGGTTAAGAAAAAGGAGATTCAAAATGTCTAAAAAATTATCTTATGGAAAAATCATCGCCTCGGCTCTGCTCTTGACCGGCTTGGCCGGCTCAGCTTTTGCTACTGAGAAGAGTTTCGCTGACAAGAGTACTTATGTCGGTGGCCTCATCGGCGAAAGTTTTGCCAATGGCAACTCGCAGTCATCGTCAAATATGAATTTCGGGCTTACGGTGGGCACCAGAGTTTCTCCAGATCTCGGCCTTGGTATTTACGGCACCTACTATGGCCAGAGCGACTCGGCCTCGGTGTTCGGCCGTCCGGTTGGAGCAACGTCGTTGCGTACCTACAACATTTGCGGTGAAATGAACTTCTTCGCGTCAGTCTTTCATCTGGGCGGCGACGCGGGGCTGGGCATTAGCAGCTGGGAAGGCAGTATCGGACAAAACAGCGTCGGCTCTTCGCGGACTTCGTTCATCTTTGGTCCCGAAGCCGGTTTCGATATTCCACTCGGTACCTCTGCGCTGTCTTTAGGCGGTGAGGTCCATTACCTGTTTACCAACGACAGCGAAGGCCAGAACAACCTTCAAGCATTGGCTGCGCTTAAAGTTTGGCTCTAAGGAGGCGCTCATGACCGAGGAAATAAAAAAAACCGGACCGGTGCCGGAACCCCCAAAAAAGGGGGACATACAACGTCCCGAGCATGAGGACATTGAGTTGCCCACGCTCGGGCGCCCCCATCGGCAGGTGCAACTGCCGCCGCTGGGCAAACCCAGCCCCCAGCCGTCCCGATAACCGCGAGCCCGCCCTTCGCAAGATCGGCGGGCTCCTTTTTTGGAGGAATTATGAAGCGTACTGCAACCGCCGTTTGGAACGGGACTACAAAAGAAGGCAAAGGCACACTCACTACGCAGAGCGGAGTGCTGAGCAAGACGCAATATTCCTATAGCTCGCGTTTCGAGCGGGGCATCGGCACTAATCCCGAAGAGCTGATTGCCGCGGCTCATGCCGGCTGCTTTTCGATGGCGCTTTCGGGTACTTTGAAAGAGATCGGATTTGCGGCAGAGGCAATTGAGACGACAGCAACGGTTACGATGGAAAAGTTGGAAGCAGGACCTACGGTTACCGAGGTCCATCTCGACGTTACCGCCAATGTGGCCAATATGGACGCCGAGGCGTTCGAGGTCGCCGCGGCCGACGCCAAGGCGAATTGCCCTGTTTCGCGGCTTCTGAATACGAAAATCACGTTGAGCGCCAAACTGATGGCACGTATTCATTCGGTCAGTTTGTAACAGCCGCGTTGCCAGGGGCATTTCACCCCGAAAACTGGGCCCCTGCCTCGGCACCCCGCACCAGGTCGAACCTGGCTCAGCGCAACACCTGGCCAAGCTCTTGCAATCCTACTAAGGCAATAGGGAGCGAAAGATGCGAATAAAAGAATATTTGGCGGATGGAGTAGGTATCAATACTTTTGGTCTTCTGGGCGAGATACTTATCGCGCTGGTAGGGGCTTTTTTTGGAGTTTTTTACGGTGAGTCGATGTTGGCAACCGTGGGCCGCGGCAGCAGCACCAGCATCATTGGCACTTTGGTCCTGACTGCCGCCTTGGGCGCGGTCATCTTTCTTTTTATAGCAAACATCTTGCGCGTCATCTCTGGCCCAAGCAAGTAACCGAAAGGACAACTACCGTGAGAACCGCAATACTGTTACCTCTCTCGATATTGGCAATCGCAAGTGGCTGCAATAGTCCGCCAGGGCCGGTGTCGGGCGGCGGGATCAGTCAGGCGTTTGCACAGTCCTCCTCGGCGCAGGTTAGCATCAACGGCAAAGCAGTTTTTCACTCAGCCCAGAATCTGCCCGAGCAGTATCCGATGGTTGGAACTCAGCACGATCTTAAGCCGGGTCAGTCCGTGAATCTTCAGCTGACTCTGGTGGGCATGGGTCGCGTCACGACCGCGGTTACGGGCAACAACGCAACATGTCCGTCGCCCCAAGCCGATAGCCCGTTTACGGGCACACTTACTGTCAGCGCAGCGGTTACGGAAAGTGGCGCCTACGGGGCTGCGGTGGGCTTTGGCGATCTTACCGTCGATTTTGGCAATGGCTGCAAGACGCAGTTCTATCGCGCGCAGTCGCTGAGTCAGGTTGACGTAGCGGCTTTTATCGATAACGTTTCGGACACCTGTACGAACTACTTCGCCAACAAGGCGCTACTGGACTGCGAGGTGGAGTGCGCGGGTAACACCCAATGCCTTGCCCAGTGCCCGTTGAGTCGCAATGCCGGTATTGCTCACGGCTGCAGCGCAGTGGCTCTTGCCGATCCACTGACGCCCCGGCAAATCATTGCCCGGCCCGGGCTGACGGCAGAGGATTTGGAAAGCGTACGTAAGGTGTTTCTTGGTGAAGCAGCTTCAACCTCGATCAGCGAATTAAATCTGGAGTTTTCGGAACTGGGCAACGAATAGCGGCCCAGCTGCCGAAGCAACGAACCTCACATCGTGGCGGCAAGTTTTTGCGCGTGCTCCAGATGAGCCGCGACTGCCGGCCGAGTCTGCTGCAGCAGTGTTCTGAGTTCGCCGTTGCTGACGTTCGGCAGCAGTGACTTGTCAATCTCATCAAGCACAGCCTGGTGCCCGGTTACTTCCTGCTCGACGTAAGCCTTGTCAAAGGCATGGCCCGTCAGCTTTTTCAGGGCTGCCAGATTGGCCTTGCCATCTTTATCCAGGGCGCGGCTGGTATCGTTCTTTTCAGCCTTCATCTTGAGCTTCGAAATCAGATCCAAAGTCGCCTTGTTCACCGACTTGTGTTCCTTGATCATCTGATGGGCGAACCGCTTCACGTTTTTGTCTTCAGACGTGTTTTCGGCGCATTGACCCGCGGCGATTTCCGCCGTGTTGGCCGCAACCACGATGGCTGCAATTTGACGATCGGTTGGGCCCGTCGTCGAGTTGGCGGCCGGCGCCGATAATGCCGGCGTTGCCACCATGATGATCAATCCCAGTACGGTGGATAAGCTTTTTGTAATATTCACTTTTAGTTCCTCTTGGTTGTATTGAAGCTCAGGAGATGGTCTCTTCGGCTCTTGAAGCCAGCTCTTCGGGCGAGAGAACTTCCTCCTCATTGAAGATAACTTCGGCAGGGTCGTCTGGCATGTAGTTGATACCCATGAGCGTCTCGTCGTTCTCGATGACGTCTGAGCCACTGGGGCTGTCTTCTTCGTGCGAGTCCGCCTCGCTCATGGCATTGAACTGCCGCTCAGAAATAAGGACGTTGTTTGTTTTCTTGTGTTTCATTGGTTTCCCCTTGAACGCCCAGAGTAGCATTTATCGTACCAGGGTCGCCGCCGGGGCAGCGCCAGACTCCCTGGGGCAACTCACCCCGGAACGTCCAAAGAAGCCCCGGCCCTGCCGCTGGCGCGGGAGTTGCTTAGCTCCTCTTCAAGATGGAATTAAAAAACGGAAGACGGATCTTCTGGTTCGTCCTCCTCTCAGCTTTGCTGCATTCCACGGTTTTTTTCCTGTTTTCGCGCAAAGGGGAGCTGTGCGAAACGGGTGGCGACTCCGTTGTGCAGGTTGATATCGTGCCGTTATCGGCCGACGCATTGGCGAAGCTTGCCGGCCAGATCGTAAATACCAGTCAAGCCAAGCCCACCCCAAAGCCCGTGCCCTCTCCGTTTTTAGGCAGGCAGTCCCAGCAAGTTCAGCGTCAGACAAAGGCTGTCACCGTCGCCCCATTTCACACGGCCGAAGCTGGGGGTGCGAGTGGTGAGCAGCATCAAGCTGTGACGCTTGGTCGGTTGGGGGTAAAGATGAACTTCAAACCACTTGGAGCGGTCGGTCCTGGGACTACCGCCTCCACCAGCGACGAGCTCAAGGACGTGGCGGCTGGGGCGCAGACGCTGCTCAATACGCGTGAGTACGCCTATTTTTCATTTTATGAGCGAGTGCGCGAGCGGCTGGAAGTTTACTGGGAGCCCGGCCTGCGCGAGCGCATTCGGACGATGGCCGAGCACGGGCGCCGACTGGCTTCAGAAAGTGAAAACTCAACGCAGCTTACGGTGGTGCTCAATACTGAGGGTGCAATTACTCGAATTTATCTCACCGCTTCGTCGGGGTTGCTCGATCTGGATCAGGCGGCAGTTGAGGCCTTCAATAAGGCCGGACCCTTTCCAAATCCGCCAAAAGGCTTGATTGAAAACGATGGCACTGTGAAAATCGCCTGGAATTTTATTCTAAAGACCTGAGTGGATTTTATGTGGCCGAAAGCTTGCAACGTCATTGCCAAGGAGAGTGAAGTGTCGGGTGGCGCATGTCGCCTTTTGCCCCAAAAATGGGGCATTCAAACCAGAAACTTCAAAAATGCCCCATGTCGATGAAGCGAATGTTGGTGGTGCTTGCCCTGGGAACATTCGTGTTGGCCGGAACGGCTAACCGGGCCAGCGCCCTGAGTCTTTCGGCTGAAGGCGCCGGAAGTTTCAACGCGGGCAGCTACAGCTTTGTCAGTACCCCAAGTCTGATGCTGGCCGCCGAAGCGACTTTTGGCATCAGCGAACTTTTTCAGCTGGGCTTTGTCCTGGACCATAATTTTCTATCGTATCAAAACAACGCGGGCACTGGCGCCTTGAATTTTTACGGTGGCCTCGCACGGCTGGGCTTGCCCTTCGGACTTTTCGCCGACACACAGCTGGGAGTGGCCAAGCGCGATTCGCAGGATAGCGAATTCAGCTGGGGCCTGGGTGCCGGAATTCGTCTTTTTACCGCGCCGCTTTTCGAGCTCAGCCCCCGGGTAAGCTACCGGTCGGTGCCAGATTCGTCGGTGGGACGTTCCCTGCTGGATATCGGATTACTTTTTACGTTCAAGATTTTATAACCAAGCAGAGGGATCATTATGATTATGAGTGTCGTTGCGCATCGGGCCGGGGCCAAGTTATTCAAAAACATTCCAGGCAAGCCTGGCTGGGAAGCCATTAGAAAATTTGACAATCCAGACGGACGATTGAAAGACACCGATATTTATCAGGACAGTCCGGGCCGTACCGGCGGAATGCCTCGTCATTCCCTGACTTCCAAATCGGATGCCCATGAGCTGGCCGGTGTGAAGTTTGCCGCAGAACTCGCGGACGCCATCGAAACCGCGCGCCAAGGCAAGGTTTTCAACCGCCTTGTTCTGGTGGCGGAGCCGCGCTTTCTGGGCGAACTGCGGGCGGCTCTTACTCCGGAGTCGGCCAAGCTGGTCGTGGGCTCACTGAATCGAGACTTTGCGCATACCTCCGATGACGCTGTTTCCACACAGCTCGACGCGGCCTTTGGCGATCTCGAACCCTTGCAGGGCGACTGACACCTACGATGTCGGAGCAGATACCGCTAATCGTATCTCTTGATGCGCAGAAGCTGCTGCTGGTCTTGCTACTGTCTTTTCTGATCGGGCTCGAGCGTGAGGAGCACAAAGAGGCTTCCACGCTCGGCTACTCGTTTGGCGGCGTGCGCACGTTTCCGCTGATTGGACTGGTGGGCTTTGCCGTGGCCATGCTTACCCAAAGCAATCCGATAGCCTTGCTGCTGGGCTTCATGGTTGTCGGCGCCTTCATGCTTTTGTCTTTTTATCACAAGCTCACGGAGTTCAAAAAATCCGGTCTGACCTCTGAGATCTCGGGGCTTTTCATCTATCTCGTGGGTGCGCTGGTCTATAACGGACATTTCTGGGTCTCAACCGCGCTGGTCGTCAGCGGCGTGCTGCTGCTCGAACTCAAGACGGGACTCGAAGGCCTGGCGAAAAAAATTCCCCGAGACGAGATCCTGACTTTTACAAAATTTCTGCTGTTATCGGCGGTCATTCTTCCGACGCTGCCTGATTCGGAGTTCACTCGCTTTCACATCAACCCGTTTAAAGCCTGGCTGGTCGTGGTCGCCATCAGCGCGCTTTCTTATGGCAGCTATATTTTGCAAAGAATCATCGGCAGCCGCAGCGGAATTTTACTCTCAGCGATTCTGGGCGGCGCGTATTCGTCTACGGTAACCACCATCGTACTGGCCAAACGTTCGAAGACGGAAAATCGTCCTCACCTTTTCGCCGGCGGCATTCTGGCGGCATCGGGCATGATGTACTTTCGGCTGGGCGTGCTGCTTTTGATCTTCAGCGCCGAGCTGCGCAAGCAGCTCAGTCTGATTCTATTCGTGCTGGCCGCCCTTGCGACTTTAGTGGGATTGCTCTGGTCACGACGGCCTGACGGCAAGAAAGCGGCTGTGAAGGAGGACTACCAGCCCCGAAATCCGCTGGAGCTGACCTCGGCCCTTTTCTTCGCATTTCTGTTCGTGACCATGCTGATATTGACCAATGTGGTGCTGACCCAGCTGGGAAGCTTGGGGGTTTACTCGCTGGCCCTTATTACCGGCGTGACCGACGTCGACCCGTTCATTCTGGGGCTGGCGCAGTCGGCTGGCGGCAACACGCCCACATTGGTGGCAGCGGCCGGAATCCTGATCGCGGCCGCAAGCAACAATGTGGTCAAAGGCATCTATGCTTATCTGTTCGCGCGTGGCCCGGCGGGTCGACAGAGCCTGGGGCTGCTATTGGTTTTGGCTGTCCTTGGGTTGGTTCCCTTGGTATTCCTGCTAAAATGAAAATCTATGCGTTAACTCCCAATCCCGCGCTCGATCATTCCGGTCACGTCAGTCAGATCGTTCCAAACGAAAAGAATTACGTAAACCGCGCCAGGTTAGACCCCGGGGGCAACGGCATCAATGCAGCCCGGATCGTGAAAAGGCTGGGCGCCGAGCCGCTACTTCTGGGCTTTATTGGTGGCGGCGCGGGCTTGCAGCTGCAGCAGCTGCTTGATGCCGAGGGTCTGCAGCATCAGTTTACGAATATCGCAGGCACCACGCGCACGAATGTGACCGTGACCAACGATCATGATCACCGACAGACTCGTTTAACCTTTCCAGGGCCGAAGGTCAGCGCAAGCGAGATACATCGTCTGAAAAAGCAGGTGTCGCGATTTAAGGCCCCCGGCCTGATTCTACTGGGGGGCAGCGTGCCGCTGGGTTGCTCCCAAAAATTTTATCTCGAGCTGATCGCGGCGGCTTCGCGGCGCGCACTGGGCATCGTGGTCGATGTTCCCGCGCCCTATCTTAAAACAATTTTCAGTACCTCGTCTCCAAGGCTGACTCTCATTAAGCCAAATCAGGTCGAGCTGGAGGCGCTGCTTGGTGCAAAGTTACGATCCGATCGCGCAATTGCGAAGGCTGCCCTGAAATTGACTCGAAGGTCGGCGATAGTTTGTGTGTCGCTGGCCCAGCGCGGAGCCGTCTTTGCGGCCGCTGGCAAGGTGTGGTTTGCTCGGGCTCCTCGCTTCAAGGCCAAAGGAACGGTCGGAGCAGGTGACTCGATGGTCGGCGCCATGGCCTCGTGCCTGGCGCGTCAGGGCCTGACTCAGCCCGGGCAGATTGAGCAGGCAGATGAGAAGCGGCTACTTGAAGTTTTTCGCTGGGGCGTAGCCGCGGGTGCCGCAACGGCGGCCACCGAAGGAACCTCACTGGGACAGCCGGCCTTGATACGGCGGTTCTATCCGAGAATTTCGGTCGTCAGGGTTTAGCCGCGGCTAAAAATCAGCCAGCTCAGAGCGCGCCGACCAGCTTGGGTATCAGCATTTCACGGGCTTCTTGAAACTTCGAGAGGGTGATCGCTTCGGCCTTCGACTTGAAAATTCCATGGGGCGCATACCACGGGCGCGCAATGGCGATGCCACTCGAAAGTTTCAGCTTATACGAGCCATGCGCGTCAGCCGGTATAACCTCCAGCAACGTATCCATCTTGCGCAGGTATCCCGCAAAGCCAGAGGCGGTAATGCTGGCCGAGTTCGTCGCATAATAGAGGCGGGTGTGCTCGTCGGTGGCCACATGAATGGTCTGGCGCACGACCAGGGCATCGCCACCTTTGCCCATCTTCTCGGTGACGTCAAAACGAAAGCCGGGTAGCTCGCGATAGAGTTCGGCCACTGGGCCCTCGTGCACTTCCACGTCGCGCACCGCTCCCAGCATCAGACTGGTGTTGAGTGATTTGAGCCCTTGGCCGTTGGCATCCATGATCAGGCATTCCGTAATCAGCTCACCCGAAAAAATCCCATTTTGAAGCACCGGTGCCTCGACCCATTTGGCGCTGTCGCAGGTCCAGTGGACCGGGCTACTGGGGCTGGTGGAAAGAAGCTGGAGAGTGGTTGCCAGAGCGGCGAAAAACAGGGGTGGAGTCATGCCCTGCGTGTAACCGATGCTTGGCCGAATGACAAGCCAGGGCGGCCAGTCTCTTACGACGCAAGAATTTCTGCCAGCCGCAGCATCTCGCGGTCGGGCTTTTTGTGTTTGCCGATAATGTTTTTGAACGGAATGCGCGCGATGCGCCCGTTGACCTGGCCAATGGCCAGATCGAATTTGCCTTCGCGAACGGCGTTGACCGCCTCGGCGCCCATCAGCGAGGCCATGTAGCGGTCCATGGCCGAGGGGCTGCCCCCACGCTGCACGTGCCCCAGGATGGCCACGCGGGCGTCGATCTTGGCGCGCTCTTTGAGCTCGTTGGCCATGCGATAAACCGAGCCTGATCTTTCGCCTTCGGCCACGATGACGATGCTGCTGCTCTTGCCCTGGGCTGCGCTGCGTTTGAGCGATTTGATTAGGTCGTCGAGTGATTTGGCCGCGGTCTTATCCGGAATGATGATTGTCTCGGCGCCGCCGCTGACGCCCACTCGAATGGCGATCTCCGAGCTTGTGCGTCCCATGACCTCGACCAGAAAGACCCGATCATGTGAGCTGGCCGTATCGCGAATTTTGTCGATCGCTTCGACGGCCGTATTCACCGCCGTATCGAAACCGATGGTGTATTCCGAGCCATAAACATCATTGTCGATTGTGCCGGGCAGGCCAACAACCGGAAAATCGTTTTCACGCCCCATCAGATGGCCACCGGTAAACGAGCCCTCGCCGCCAATGACCACCAAGGCGTCAATTTTCTTGCGACGCAAGATGTTGACGGCTTCGGCGCGCACCGATTTTTTCATGAACGCCTTGCAGCGGTCGGTTTTCAAAATAGTGCCACCGCGTTGAATGATGTTGGCCACCGAGCGTAGCTGCATGTGCTCGATATTGCCCTCGAGCAGGCCGCTGTATCCCTTGTAGACACCATAAACTTCAAGGCCATGATAAATTCCGGCTCGCACCACTGCCCGCAGAGCCGCATTCATTCCCGGCGCGTCACCGCCACTGCAAAGAACGGCGATAGATTTAATCTGTCTGGGCTTTTTGGTCACGTACGGCTCCCGGTCAATAGCGAGTTTTGAGTCATCTCTGGTGGTTTGGGAATTCCCATGAGTTCAAGAATCGTCGGTGCCAGGTTGGCCAGAATACCGTCATTTAGCCGGTATTTGAACTGCTTCGAAACCAGGAGCAGTGGTACCGGGTTCAGCGTATGCGACGTGTGGGGATGGTCGTGGTCATCGCACATCTCTTCGATGTTGCCGTGGTCTGCCGTGATGAAAATATTGTAGTCCGCCTTGAGCGCCGCCGTGACGGCTTTATTCAAACACTTGTCCAGGCAGTCGAGGGCTTTGATCGCAGCTTCGTAATTGCCGGTATGGCCGACCATGTCGGCATTGGCAAAGTTGAGCAGTACGAAGCCCAGGTCGCCGCGGGCCAGCTGCTCGACAACCCGATCGGTGAGCTCGAAGGCGCTCATCTCAGGTTTGAGATCGTAGGTGGCCACGTCTTTGGGCGAGGGCACCAGCACGCGACTTTCGTCGGCATAGGGTTTCTCGCGCCCGCCGTTGAAAAAGAAAGTGACGTGCGCGTACTTTTCGGTTTCCGCGATGCGCAGCTGCTTCAGATGATGTTCGGCCAGCACATCGGGCAGAATTTGGGTCAGATTTTGCGGCGGATAAGCCACCGGTAAGCCAAACGTTTTATCGTACTGAGTCAGGCACAGGTAGTAGGAAAGCTTTGGCCGCACACCGGTGTCGAACTCTTTAAAGTCCTTTTCGGTAAAAGCCCGAGTCAGCTCGCGCGCGCGGTCCGAGCGAAAGTTGGCGAAGATCACGGCGTCACCATCGGCAATGTGGCCGCGTCCGGCTTCGGGCTCAAAACGCGTAGGCGCAATGAACTCGTCGCCGATTTCCTTGGCGTAGTTTTCTTCTATCACCTTGACGGCTGCGCCCACGCCATTGCCTTGGCGATAGGGATACGCATCCATTTGACCAGTCAGCGCTTTCCACGCCTTTTCCACGCGGTCCCAGCGGTTGTCGCGGTCCATGGCATAGTAGCGGCCGCACACCGAGCCCACGACGGCAGCCGGGTGCTTGCGCAAAAACTCGCCCAGCTCTTTCATGTAATTTACGCCTGACGAGGGCGGCGTGTCGCGTCCGTCGGTAAACGCATGTACGGTTACCGGAACCTTCGCACTGGCCAGATCGACAAGCGTCTTAATGTGTTCCATCGTAGCATGCACGCCGGCGTCAGACAGCAAGCCCATGATGTGCACGCGCCCTCCCGCCTTGGCGGCGGCGTCGATTGCGGCGTTGATTTCCTTGTTGCGCGCGAACTCGCCATCGCGAATCGCTTTATTGATGCGAGTCAGCTCCTGATAAACAATGCGTCCGGCACCCATATTCATATGGCCGACTTCGCTATTGCCCATCACGCCAGAGGGCAGCCCCACGGCCTCACCGCACGTAATCAGCTGTGCGCGTGGAAACGTCCGGGTGAGACCCTGGTAAAACGGCATGTGTGCTTTTTCGATGGCGTTAAAGGGCGAGCTCTTGCCGTCGCCAAAACCATCGAGCACGATGAGAAATACTTTTGGAAACTTTGACGCGTCTGACATGCAGCTTGAATAGACCGCATTAAGTGCGGTTTATCAACTGCGCTTAGCGTTATTGACCCCGACGTCCGTTAGTCTGGCAGGGAGCCGTTTAAGACGAGTTTCCAGATGACCATGCCCGCCGTACCCAGAGCTAGAAATCCAGCGGCCAGGGTAAGAAACTGATTGTAGCGCCGCAAACGAGGTTCGCCCTTTTTGGTAAACAGCTCGGGATCGAGCACAGAAACCGTTGTAAACTGCGCAATGAAAATAAAGATAATTCCAATTCCAATCAGCACCAGAGAAATCTTGAAAACGACCGAAAGCTGCGCCATTTCAAAATCCTAACATGGGTCAGTCGTTATGGTACGGATGGTTGTTCAGAATCGAAAGCGCCCGAAAAACCTGTTCTGCCGCAACCGCTGCGGCAAGCTCATGGGGAAACGTGAGAGGTGAGAGCGACCACAGGAGTTGCGCGCGGGACTTTAGTACTTCGCTGTAGCCGTGGGCACCGCCCACCGCGATGATCCACTCAGAATGTGAGCCATCCTTGATTTTTTCGACGCGCTTGGCAAACTCCCGGCTCGTAAATGTCCGGCCCCGTTCGTCGAGCAAGGTAAGAAACGCACGGACGCCACGCTTTTCCAGTAGCCGGGTCAGGGCTTCGTCCGGAGCCTTGTTTTCGGGCACGCCCTTGGGAGCGGCCAGATGCAGCACCTCGAGCTGCGCAAATTTGCCGGCCAACTTCAGATAGTTGCCCACCAGCGCTTCGCACTCTGCCGACTTGAAGCGGCCAATAGTGGCCAGACAGATTTTCACGCGTGCGAGGCGGCGGCGCTCGAAGTTGACGAGGTGTAATATTCCGGTGGAATGCCCAGACGG
>JBBRLF010000076.1:0-16783 GCA_038231515.1 candidate division WWE3 bacterium | reverse complement strand
AGCGGCTGGAGTTCGCAAGGAAGACATCGACTTCATTCTTTATGCAACCTTGAGCCAGGACCATGAGTTTCCAGGCACCGGCTGTTTTTTTCAGGCAAAGATGGGCCTACCCGGCGTGCCGGCGATGGACATTCGCAACCAGTGCACGGGGTTTTTGTACGGCATTTCAATGGCCGATGCGTTGGTGCGCACGGGGCAATATAAAAATATTCTCGTTATCGGCTCCGAAATGCATTCTCGCGGCCTTGATCTGAGCACGCGCGGACGTGACGTTACCGTGCTGTTCGGTGACGGCGCGGGCGCTGCCGTAGTGGGCGTTGCGCCGGCTGGTGACGAAAGCGGCATACTCTCGGTAAAGCTGCATGCCGATGGCGCGTTTGCCAAAGAGCTGTGGCTTGAAGCCCCGGGCTGCGCGTTTTCGCCGGCTCGCATGACCCACGAGATGATCGACAACGGCTCGATCTATCCGCAGATGAACGGCAAGACGGTTTTCGTCAATGCCGTAAGACGCATGCCCGAAGTGCTGGCCGAAACCCTGGCCGCCGCGGGTAAAAAATTATCAGATCTCGATCTGCTTGTACCGCATCAGGCAAATCTAAGAATTAACGAAGCAGTCGCAAAGGGCCTGGGCCTGCCCGAAGACAAGGTCTTCAATACGATTCAACGCTTCGGAAACACGACTGCCGCGACGATTCCAATCGGACTCTCGGAGGCGGTGGCTCAAGGAAAACTAAAGCCGGGAATGTTAGTCGCAATGGTGGCTTTTGGCAGCGGCTTCACGTGGGGCTCGGCCCTGGTACGTTGGTAAGATTTCAGGAAGGGACTTTGTAAGTCATGGATCAGCCTGTCGTCGAAAAAAATAATGTAATGGTAAATATTGAAGACGAGATGCGTGGAGCATACCTCGATTACGCGATGAGCGTTATCGTGGGCCGCGCACTTCCAGACGTAAGGGACGGCCTGAAGCCAGTCCATCGTCGCGCGCTTTACGCGATGTACGACCTCGGAAATTCGTATAACAAGGCGTATAAAAAGTCGGCCCGCGTGGTCGGGGACGTCATCGGTAAATATCACCCGCATGGCGACACGGCCGTTTACGACACGATCGTGCGCATGGCCCAGGACTTCTCACTGCGCTACCCGCTCATTGATGGACAGGGCAACTTCGGTTCCGTCGACGGCGACAGCCCGGCAGCAATGCGTTACACCGAAATCCGTATGGCCCGCATCACCGACGAAATGCTTGGTGATATCGACAAGGAAACCGTCGACTTCGGCCCAAACTACGACGACTCCTTGCGCGAGCCGCTGGTCATGCCGTCGAAGTTTCCAAACCTGATCATCAACGGCACCACCGGCATTGCAGTCGGCATGGCGACCAATATTCCGCCGCATAACCTTACCGAGGTTTGCGACGCATTGCTGGCGCTGGTAAAAAACCCAAAGCTTACGATCGAAGAGATCTGCGAGTTCATCAAGGGGCCAGACTTTCCAACCGCTGGATACATCTGCGGCATGGACGGCGTGCGCTCGGCCTATCGTACCGGCAAGGGCGTCATCCAGATGCGCGCCAAACACAAAATCGAGAGTACCAAAAAGGGCGACAAGGAAGCGATTATCGTTACTGAGCTGCCCTATCAGGTCAATAAGGCCAAGCTTGTCGAAAAGATTGCCGACCTTGTTCGCGACAAACGCATTGAAGGCATTTCGGATCTGCGCGATGAGTCTGATCGTACCGGCATGCGCATCGTGATCGAGCTTAAGAAGGGCGAGAATTCCGAGATCATCCTCAATCGCCTTCACAAGCTGACACAAATGCAGTATAGCTTCGGCATCATCATGCTGGCACTGCATCACGGCCAGCCCAAGATCTTCAATATCAAGGAAATGCTCCAGGCCTTTATCGAGCATCGCCGCGAAATCATCGTGCGCCGTACGATCTTCGACCTCAAAAAAGCCGAAGCACGCGCACATATTTTGGAAGGCTTGAAAAAGGCCGTCGAAAATATTGACGAGGTCATTGCCCTAATCAAGGCAGCTCGCAGCCCCGAAGAGGCGAAAAACGGCCTGATACGCAAGTACGCGTTCTCTGAGCTGCAGAGCCAGGCCATTCTGGACATGCGCCTGCAACGCCTGACCGGCCTTGAGCGCGACAAGATCATGGCCGAATACCAGGAAGTTCTGGGCGTGATTGCGCGCCTGAAGGCTATTCTGGCCGCAGATCAGCCGGTGCTCGATATCGTTACCGAAGAGCTCACCGAGATCAAAGAAACGTACGGCGACAAGCGCCGCACCGAAATCATCGAAGCGGCCGGTGCTGACATCAATGCGGAAGACATGATCTCGGACGAAGAGATGATCGTTGCGATCACTCATACCGGTTATGTGAAGCGTTCGAGCCCGTCCATCTATCGCAGCCAGCGGCGCGGCGGTAAGGGCGTGCGCGGCATTACGACGGGTGAAGAGGATTTCGTTTCGAACATGTTCAAGACGACGTCGCTCAGCTACCTGCTTTGCTTTACCGACAAGGGCAGATTGCACTGGCTTAAGGTGTACAAGATTCCAGAAGGAACGCGCACCTCCAAGGGCAAGGCCATCGTCAACCTTGTCAGCCTTGAGCCGCACGAACATATTCGCGCGATACTACCTGTTCGGGCTTTCAGCGAAGGCCAGTTCGTCATCATGGTCACCAAGAAGGGCACGATCAAGAAGACCGAACTCAGCCAGTTTTCGAACGTTCGCACCAATGGCATTATCGCACTCTCAATCGACGAGGGCGACGAGCTGGCGGCGGCCAAGCTGACCAACGGCAAGCAGCACGTCTTCTTGTGCTCCAAGGGCGGCATGAGCATTCGTTTTGGCGAAGACGACGTCAGGCCGATGGGACGTGGCGCACGCGGCGTAAAGGGCATGGAACTCGACGAAGGCGATATCGTTGTCGGCGTCGAAGCGCTTGACCCGGCCGACAAGACCTCGACCATTCTTACCGTAACCGATCACGGCTACGGCAAGCGCACTGAGCTGGAAGAATACCGAATCCAGTCCCGTGGCGGCAAAGGCATTATCACCATGAAGAGCACCGATAAAACGGGCCTCGTTATGGGCACCAAATCCGTTACGGATAAAGACGATCTGATGGTCATCACCAACCGGGGACAGACTATTCGCATCAACATGTCCGAGATTCGCTCTATGGGACGAAACACCCAGGGCGTGCGTCTTATTAACATGAACGATGGCGAAAGTGTCGTCGGCATAGAACATCTGGCGGACAAGGAAGAAGATGAAACCGGAGAGGGCGGAGCAGCGAGTCCGGCGGCTGGTTCAGCGACCACCCCGAGCGGTACGTCTGATCCTGGCGCGATTCACTAAGCTCGTTCTGTTTGTGGCGCTGGCGGGTTGTAATTCACCCGCCGGCAAGAGCCACTACATTCTGGCGGAACGGCTTTTTAACGACCACAAATACGCGGCAGCCGTGGAGGAGTTCAAAAAACTCGTCGACGGCGATCCAAGGGGCAGCCTGGCCCAGAAGGCGCTCTTTCGTATTGGTACGCTGCAGTACCTTTATCTTGAGGCCTATCCGGACTCCATCAAGAGTTTTAGGCAGTTCATTGCGCAGTCGCCGGATACCGAGCTTGTGTATCAGGCCGAAAAAAGCATCGGCGAGATCTATTTTACCAAGCTTGAAGAATATAAGCTCGCCGTCGAGCAATACAAACGCCTGCTGGATAAGTACCCGGACTCCCCGGAAAAGGACTTTTTCTTGCTGCGTATGGCCAAGTCTTATTATGGCAGTCTGGATTTTAAACACGCCATCGAGGTCTATCGCGATATCGGCAAACGGTTTCCCAAGAGCGCCCTGGCGCCCGAGGCGCTGTATCAGGTGGGCAATACGTATTACACCAAAGGGGATGTCGACGCGGCCATCGAGGCGTTTCAAGACGTCGTACTCTACTACCCCAACACGCAGCAGGCCGCCTTTGCGCAGTTCGGGATAGGAAACTGTTACGAGGAAAAGGACAAGTTTGACGAGGCCCTCGATATCTACCAGAAAGTTCTCGACAAGCATCCGGCCCGGGCAGTGGTTGAATCCAAGATCCGGCGGCTTAAGGAACGAAAAAACCGTAGCCATTAAGCTACCATAGCCGTTGACAGAGAGCATTGGCCGGACTACTACTGCACGAAAGTGGATTTAGATCAGGACTCCCTCCGTAGGGCGATGAAAGGCTTTGCTGCCGTTTCTGAGGTCATCGTTTACGTGGTGGCCGGCTTCGCGGCGGGATACTATCTGGATCGTTGGATAAACACGACTCCGTGGTTCTCCGTTTTGTTTACTTTGGTTGGGTTCGGCGGCGGATTCTACCGTTTGTATAAGGTGATGAAGCAGGATGATGGTTCCGGCAAAAGTGACAAATCAGCTTAACTGGCTCAATTACGCCAATCTGCTTTATGGCGCCGTTGGACTGGTTCTGCTCACTGTAGTTAGCGTGCCCGGTGCCTGGAAGTCTTTTGTGGCCGGCTGGTTAATCATGGTGTTGAATCTGGAATTGCTGAAGAAGATTGGTAGCGCCCTTTTTGAAGTCTATGAGGGCGGCAGTGTAAAGCCGATGTTTTATGTGTTTCTTCTCGGTAAATTCGTGTTTTGGGGCGCGGTATTGGCGGTGCTCCTGACGGCGACCTGGGTCCAGGGCATTCCATTTGTTCTTGGAACCGTCACATTACTGGTTGCGTGCGGCAGCCTGGGAATGAAAGAGTTAATTTATGCACAGTGAAGCCCAAAAAGAAGCGTTTACCTGGCTCTCAATGATTCCAGCGCTGGAACAATACCCCTCGCACGTCGTAATGGCGCTGCTGGTGGCGGTACTGATTTTGGTCGCTTGCTCGGTGGCCACGTTGAAGTTAAATGCGGTGGCCGATTCCACAGTTCCTGACGGCACCCTTACCTACCGCAACTTTTTTGAGATCTTGGCCGAAAAACTTTATGGTCTTACCGAACAGGTGATGGGCGTTCACGCCGCGGAAGAGTATTTTCCTCTTTGCGCGACGCTCTTCATCTTTGTTTTCGGCTGCAACATCATCGGTCTGATTCCCGGCTTCGTGCCACCGACTGAAAACATCAATGTTACGCTGTCCGCCGGCGTCTTCGTTTTCCTCTATTACAACTTTCACGGCTTCCGAGTTCATGGCTTTGGCTATCTCAAGCATTTTCTGGGTCCGGTCTGGTACCTTGCCCCCCTCTTGCTTGTGGTCGAGCTGATGTCGCACCTTTTTCGTCCAATGACTTTGGCCTTGCGGTTAAAGGGTAACATCATGGGCGACCATCTGGTGCTCGAAACGTTTCATCACCTGGTGCCCTATGGGGTGCCAGTAATTTTCTATGCAATGGGCGTGTTTGTATCATTCGTTCAGGCGTTCGTATTTTGCCTGCTCACGATGGTGTATATCAGCCTGTCAACTACGCACGACGCCCATTAAAATGGGTTCATTTTGAAAGGAGATCGAGGGATTATGAAGGGCAACGTAAAATTTTTGTTGGTGGCGGTCGCCACGTTTTTGATTTCGAGCATGGCTTTCGCAGCTGAAGGCGGAGCTGTTAAGACCGAGGGCTACGCAGCACTCGCAGCTGGTATCGGCATCGGTATCGCGGCATTGGGTGGCGCGCTTGGACAGGGCCGTACGGCCGCTGCTGCTCTGGAAGGTATCGCTCGCAATCCAGCTGCTGCTGGAAAGCTGTTCGTTCCTATGATTCTTGGTTTGGCGCTGATCGAATCACTCGTCATCTTGGCGTGGCTGGTTTGCTTCGTTAAGCTCTAGTTCTAAGAACGTAAAAGTTCTGAAAGTATAAAGGCCCTGATTTCGCATTCAACCGCGAGATCAGGGCTTTTTTTCTTAGCCCAGATAAGGCGCGAGATAGGCGCCGGTGTGAGAGCCCTTGACGCGAACGAGCTCTTCGGGCGTGCCCTGGCCAATGATCTCGCCGCCGCCCTCGCCGCCCTCGGGTCCGAGATCGAGCAGATAGTCAGCCGTTTTGATGATCTCAAGATTGTGTTCGATGACAATGACGGTATTGCCCTGGTCAACCAGACGGTGCAGCACGATATTGAGCTTGCGCACATCGTCGAAGTGCAGGCCCGTTGAAGGCTCATCAAGAATATAAAGAGTTTTACCAGTCGCACGACGCGAGAGCTCTTTGGCGAGCTTCATGCGCTGAGCTTCGCCACCTGACAAGGTCGTCGCACTTTGGCCCAGCGTAATGTAGCCCAGGCCCACGTCGGCCAATGTGCGCAACTTGATGGAAAGAGTGGGTACGTTTTCAAAATAGGTCGAGGCGTCATCGATGGTCATGCGCAGCACCTCGGCGATCGACTTGCCTTTGAATTTGATCGTAAGAGTTTCGTCGTTATAGCGTTTTCCATCGCACTCATCACAGGTGACGTAGGTGTCGGCCAGAAAATGCATGTCGACGCGCACCAGGCCGTCGCCCTGGCAGCGCTCGCAGCGCCCACCTTTTACATTGAAAGAGAAGCGCCCGGGCTTGAACCCACGCATGCGGCTTTCGGGCAGCTGCGCGAAGATATCGCGAATCATGCTGAAGGTACCGGTATAGGTTGCGGGATTACTGCGCGGGGTTCGCCCAATGGGCGACTGATCAATGTCGATGACCTTGTCGATAAGCTCAATACCTTCGACTGATTTGAAACTCAGCTCGGGAATCTTGGTCTTATAGAGCGAGTTCATCAGCAAAGCATAAAGCGTGTCGATGACCAGCGTTGACTTACCCGAACCGGAAACGCCGGTAACGCAGGTAAACGCGCCTAGCGGAAAGGCGGCGTCCACATTCTTGAGATTGTTTTGGGTCACGCCCTTGAGCCGGATTGAATTCAGAAGATTGACGGGGCGTCGACTGGTGGGCACCTCAACGCGCAGCTTTCCCGTGAGATATTGGCCGGTCAAGGATCGCGGGTTCGCGCAGATCTCATGAACGGTTCCCTGCGCAACCAGCTCGCCGCCATGGGTGCCAGCGCGGGGACCCAGATCGATGACGTGATCTGCGCGTTCGATCGTATCTTTGTCGTGCTCGACGACCAACACGGTATTGCCCATGTCGCGCAGCCGCTCGAGTGTTTCAAGCAGGCGGTCGTTGTCGCGCTGATGTAGGCCAATGCTGGGCTCGTCCAAAACATAAATCACGCCCACGAGCGACGAGCCAATCTGAGTGGCAAGTCGAATACGTTGGCTTTCGCCGCCCGAAAGGGTCTGGGCCGGACGTTCCAGCGAGATATAGGCGACACCCACGTGCAGCAGAAACTGCAGCCGGTCTTTGATCTCTTTTAGAATTCGCTCCGAGATCAGCAGCTCGCGCGGTGTCAGTTCCACGCTGGCAAAATACTCGGCAAGGCGACCGATCGAGAGCTTGCTTAGCTCGGCGATGTTGCGCCCCTGCAGCTTGAAAAAAAGTGACTCTGGCTTAAGGCGCGTTCCGTGGCATTCAGCGCAGGTTGTCCAAACGTCAATGGCCGCAGTAACTGGGCCCGCGGCCTCATCTGCCTCGGCGTCTTCCGCATGCTCGGCCACGAAATATCCAAGCCCATTGCATTCGGGACAGGCGCCCATGGGTGAGTTGAACGAAAATGTTCGTGGCTCTGGCGCAGGATAAGAAACGCCGCAGTCCATGCAGGCGAACTTTTCGGAGTAAAGCGTTTCGTTGTTCTCTTTTATATCAGGCTGCTCAATCTTAACCAGACCCTCGGCAAGCTTAAGCGCGGTTTCAATCGACTCTTGCAGACGGCCGCGCATGGGATCAAAACCTTTTGACCCGGCGGGCGCCGGGCGAATAATCAGGCGATCGACATAGATGTCGATGTCGTGCTTCTTTTGCTTGTCGAGCGAGATGTCGTGACCCAGATCGAGAACCTCGCCGTCAATACGCACGCGCGAAAAGCCCTTCTGGCGCATGGCCACGAGCTCCTTGCCGTATTCGCCTTTGCGCCCGCGGATAATGGGCGCCAGGATGTTTATCTTGGTGCCTTCAGGCAGCTCGATAATGCGATCGACGATTTGCTGGGCGGTCTGGCTTGAAATTGGCTGGCCGCACGAGTGGCAGAAAGGTTTGGCGACGCGCGCGAAAAGCAGGCGCATATAATCGTAAACTTCGGTGACGGTGCCCACGGTCGAGCGCGGATTGTGCGAAGTCGTTTTCTGTTGAATGGAAATAGTGGGCGAAAGGCCGTCAATGCTTTCGACGTCGGGCTTATCGAGAGTTTCTAGAAACTGCCGCGCATAGGTAGACAGCGATTCGACATAACGGCGCTGTCCTTCGGCGAAAATCGTATCAAAGGCCAACGACGATTTGCCCGAGCCGCTTAAGCCGGTGATGACAGTTAAGGTTTCGCGCGGAATCGAGATGTCGATATTTTTGAGATTATGTTCTTTGGCGCCTTTGACGACAATGAAGTCGTCATTGATGGCGGGCTGCTTTGACTGCTTTGGTTGCGGTTTCGAAGGCATCTTCCACAATCTTTCGAATGACGGACATTTCTTTTTCCGTGTTGGCTTCAAAGCGCATGACTACCACAGGCTGGGTGTTGGATGCACGCAAAAGCCCCCAACCCACCTCGGTGTCGATACGTACGCCGTCGACATCATTGATCTTAAACCGCTTGCTCAATTCATCGCGAACGCGGCGCACCACCTCGAACTTGATTTCGTCGGGGCAGTCGATGCGAATTTCAGGGGTATTTACGGTTGCCGGCAGGTCGGCCAGCAACGAGGAAAAGGGCTTGCTGGTGCGGCTCAAAATTTCAAGCAGTCGAATTGAAGCATAAATGGCGTCGTCATAGCCATAATAGCGATCGGCAAAAAACATATGTCCGCTCATCTCGCCGGCAAGCTCGGCCTTCTCTTCCTTCATCTTTGCCTTGATAAGCGAGTGGCCGGTCTTCCACATGATTGGCCTGCCGCCATGTTTGGCTATGTCCTGATAGAGCCGGTGGCTGCTCTTCACTTCCGAAATGATTGTGGCGCCTGGCTTACGGGCCAAAATTTCGCGAGCAAAGAGCACCATCAGCTCGTCGCCGAATATCGGGCGGCCATTTTCGTCGACGGCGCCAATGCGGTCAGAGTCGCCATCGTAGGCGATACCCAGGTCGGCCTTATGCTCGGCCACGGCCTTTTGCAGATCGACCAGATTCTCGACTACCGTGGGATCGGGATGATGATTGGGAAACGTGCCGTCGATGTCGCAGAAAAGCGGAATTACCTCACAGCCCAGGGCCGTGAGAAGCTTTGGCGCGACGATGCAGGCGGTGGCATTGCCGGCATCGACTACGACCTTGATTTTACGTTCGATTTTAACGCGCGCCTTGAGATCGTCGATATAGGCGTCAGAGACGTCAGCCTTCGTGACCGAACCTTTTTTGCCCGCCGGCTTTGGGGGCTGGTTTTTGAAACTTTCGCAAAGCTTGAGCAAGGCCTGAATTTGCGCACCATGCAGCGTCGAGGTGCCGAAGCAGATTTTAAAGCCATTGTACTCAGAGGGGTTGTGGCTGCCCGTAATTGAAACCGCCCCATCGATGTCGAGGTGAAAAGTCGAAAAATAAACCAGGGGCGAGGCGACTACGCCGATATCGATGACCTCGAAGCCCTCTGCCACAAGCGCATCGATGAAGCGCGGGGCCAGCTGTTCGCCGGAAGGGCGCACATCGTGGCCGACGGCAAAGCGATAGGCCGCGCGCCCCTTGCCGGGCTTCATGTTCTCACGTAAATACGCGGCTACGGCACGCGCCAGAATGCCCGCGAAGTCGGCGGTGTAGTCGTCGCCAAAAATACCGCGGATGTCATATTCCCGAAAAATCTTTTTTTGAAAACTCATTTCGTTCTCCCTTGCGCCGAACGCCGGCGCACCATGCTTGCGGCCATTCTTAAAGCGGCGCAGAAACTCGCGGGATCGGCCTTGTTCTGGCCGGCGATGTCGTAACCCACCCCGTGATCCACGGACGTCCGGACGATCGGCAAACCCAGGCTGACGTTTACCGTGTTTTCGAAGTCCAGGAGCTTGATCGGTATGAGCCCCTGGTCATGATACATGCAAACGATCGCGTCGAAAACCTTCGAGTGCC
Organism: candidate division WWE3 bacterium; assembly: GCA_038231515.1. GTDB lineage: Bacteria > Bdellovibrionota > UBA1018 > UBA1018 > UBA923 > JACQAX01. The sequence continues at coordinate 6,665 of JBBRLF010000076.1, read as the reverse complement.
TTGTTCGCCATTGAGCAAAAAAGCCATCAGGCGGAAACGGACCTTCAATGGTTACATTCGGAAACCGTTCCCGCAGCGTCTCGATGGCTGGCGTGATTCTGGTCTTTTCCTCGTCACCGAACAGCCCGTTGTCGCCGGCATGGGGGTTGAGTCCCAGCACTGCGATTTTGGGTCGCTTAATCCCAAAATCACGCACCAGGCCTACGATCGTATTTTCGGCGCAGGTGTTGACCCGCTCGCTGGTCAGCTTGGCTGCGACATCGCGCAGCGCCTCGTGCGTGGTTACCAGCGAAGTGCGCATCTTTGGCGATGCCAGCATCATGGTAACGCTTGGTGCCCGGCACAGGTCGCGCAGCATTTCGGTATGGCCGTCGTAATTGAAGCCACCCCGATGCAGCTCATTTTTGTCGATGGGCCCGGTGGTGATGGCTGAAAAACGGCCCTGCAGCGTTCCCTGAGTTGCCAGCTCGATATAGCGCCCGCAGCAGAAGGCGTCACGCTTGGCGGCATCCAGGTGGTTCGTGCGAGGTACGACAAAATTCAGGTGGTTAAGCGCCGGCCCCGGCCAGTCCGGGCTGAGCGCTTCGGCTTCGGTCCAGAGCTGCCATTTTTTCGGCAAAAATCTTTTGAAAGGTCGATAGAGCTCAGGAATGCCGAAAATCACCACATCGTGCGGACGCATGGTGCGCGAGAGACGCTTGAGCCCCTTTGATATGACCTCGGGGCCGATTCCTTTATGATCGCCGGTAGTGATGGCGATTGGAACGATTCGTCGGCGAGCCGGCGTTTTACGCTTCATTCAATTGATGTGCACGTAAGCGGTATTGCGCGCACGTTCGGCCCAGAGGAAGAGCTGCTTCTTGTATTCTTCCTTGGCGAGCTTCTCGCGAATCTGTTCTTTTTCGGCCTTAAGTTTTTCGGTTTCGGTTGAGCGCGCATCGATCAGTTTTACGATCATGTAGCCATTCGGCCCTTTTAAGACTTCGCTGACATTGCCAATCTGCAGCTTGTGTACGGCAGAGCGCAGCGGCTCGGCCAGCGTTTCGGTGGAAAAAAAGCCAATCTCGCCGCCATTCTGGGCTGACGGGTCGTCGGAAACACGCTTGGCGACTTCGGCAAAGGACTCGCCCTGTTTGATTGCGCGCAAGGCGCTTTCGGCGGCGTCTTCGGCAGCTGCCGGCGTTTTGAACGTCTTGAAGCCGATCATGATCAGCTGTAGCGAGTACTCGAGGGGAACCTTGGAGTTTTTGAGAGTGTTGTTGAAAAAATAATTCCGCACATCGTCGTCGCTGACATTCACGCGGGTGCGAATTTCACGATCAAGCAGATTTCGCTTGGCCAGGCCGACACGCATTAGCTCGAAGTATTCGGCGAACGTAAAGCCCTTGGTTTTGAGAAAGTCGAGCAGCTGGTCGCGGTCCAGGTTGTTGGAGCGCTGTACGCCCTGAACCTCCTGATCGACCTCCGCATCGGCGATTCTAAAAGTCTGGTTGATGAGTTTTTCCTGGACCAGGAAGTCGAGAATTTTTTCGCGAGTGGCTTTGGCGCCTTCGAGCGCGTCGCTGAAACCGAAGAGCGGGTCAAGCTCCTTGCGTAACGTGATCGTGCGTTCAAAGCGCTCGATGTCTGACAGCAAAATCACGTCACCGTTTACCACGCCTGAAATCTTATCGATCAGGGTTGCGTGTGCGGACGCGCCAATGGAGAAAAGCAAGACCAGGCCAATCAGTGACGTCTGGATACTCATACGCGCAAACTAGCCCGGAATCATTCTTTCAACAAGTCGTAACGCACCGAGACCTTCGCCTTTTTCTTGAGGTCGTCCATGTACGCGTCAAAGATCTTCGCCCGCTTTTCGTCGAAGATAATCCGCTTGTACTGACCGCGATCAACGTCTTTGAATTCCTTGAGGCCCGTGAGCTTGATGATGTGGTAGCCGAACTGCGAGCGGACGATGGGGCTGATGTTGCCAGCCTTCTTCAGCGCCACTGCCGCCGCGTAGTAAGCCGGATCAAGCTTGTCCTTGGTCTGGTAGTCGATATCACCGCCAGCCGCCGCCGCGACACCTTCTGAATAGGTGTGGGCGATTTCGGCAAAGGTGTGTTTGCCGCTCTTGAGAGAATCATTCAACAGCGCCTGGAGTTTCCGCATCTTTTCAAGAGCGACTTTCTCCTGAGCGGGCGTTGCGTCAAACCGGACCTGCACGAAGACGTGCGAGGTACGGATCTCAGGGTTGTTTTTGTAATATTCTTCGATTTCTTCATTGCTGATCTGGATCGTGTCGAACTGAGTGGCCAGCTTTTTATCGAGCAATGAATGATAGAGCACGGTATTGACGCGCTCGATGACCTCAGGGTCTTTGTCCAGACCCAGGCGCCGTGCTTCCTGAATACCAAGATCGCGCTTGATCATATCTTCGAGGACATTTTTCTTTGTCGGCGTTTTGTACCGGAAAAACTTCATGTTTTCCTTGTACTTGCTGTTGAATTCTTCGAGCGTAATGACATCAGAGTTGATCTTCGCAAGCTCTGTCGCGGCGTAGGCCGTGATCGCGATACAGGCTCCGACGATAAGTGTCATGGTGATGAGCGTCTTGCGCATACGGAATCTCCCTCTCATTCGAAAAAAACATGTCCAACGAAAAAAGTCTAACATGCACCCTATTGGTCTGCAACTTGACTCAGTAATTTCTCAACATCGTGGAAGAGTTGCTGTGCCGACTGAAATGGTCGCTTTAAGATAATTTTCGAGTCTGGCGTCAGCGAAAACAACTTTGGCTGCTCCTGGGCCAGCGCCATCGTCTTGGTGGCTGAGAGTTTTGCTCCATCGCTGGCGTCAAGCGAGGTGCGTTCGCGACCTGCAACCAGACTCTTGATGTGGTACCTGCGCAAAAGCTGCTTGATTCGAATGAGCCACATTAAGTTTTGCACCTCGCTCGTCGGCTTGCCGAAGCGGTCTTGAAGCTCGAGCTCAAGATCATGTAATGCCTCTTGCGTGGCGGCCTGCGAAATCCGCTTGTACAGGCCCAGGCGCTGCTGAACATCGGGCACGTAAGTTTCGGGAAGCAGGGCTGCCACGGGAAATTTAATTTCCGGATCAAAATGATCTTCTATGGGCTGGCCCTTAAGTTCGTGAATCGTCTCTTCAAGAAGGTCCGTATAGAGCTCAAATCCCACCGCGGCGATCTGGCCTGACTGCGAACGTCCCAGAATATCGCCGCCACCGCGAAGCTCAAGATCGTGCGACGCGATTTTGAAACCCGAGCCCAGATCGACGAATCGCTGAATGATGTCGAGGCGTTTTTTGGCGTCGTCGCTGACGGCCCCTTCCTCGGGCAGCATCAGATAACAGTAAGCGCGAACCTGGGAGCGGCCCACGCGGCCACGCAGCTGATAGAGCTGCGATAGGCCAAACATGTCGGCTCGGTTGATGATCATCGTGTTTGCACTGGGAATGTCCAGGCCCGACTCGATGATCGTCGAGCAAAGCAGTACGTTGCCCTTTTTATTATAGAACTCGAGCATTCGTTCTTCGAGCGCCCGCTCTTCGAGCTGGCCGTGTGCGACGATGATTTTGGCCTCTGGCATCATGGCTTGAAGGCGATCGGCCATGGCCGCAATGCTTTGCACGCGGTTGTGCAGGAAAAAGACCTGCCCCCCTCGGGCGATTTCGTGCTGAATGGCTTTGCGGATGATGTCTTCGTCGAAGCGGGCGACATAGGTTCGTACGCTCAACCGATCGACCGGCGGCGTGTTGATCACGCTGATGTCGCGCAGTCCCATCAGTGAAAACTGCAGGGTGCGCGGAATCGGCGTGGCGGTAAGGGTCAAGACATCCGTGTTTACCCTCAAGCTTTTAAGGCGCTCTTTATGTTCGACCCCAAACCGCTGCTCTTCATCGACGACAATCAGACCCAGGTCGCGAAACAAGACGTCCTTGGAAAGCAGCCGGTGCGTACCAATGACAATGTCGATCTTTCCTTCCCGCGCGCCGGCAAGTACGTCCTTGATCTCTTTCGCCGACTTGAAGCGCGAGAGCGCACCGATATTCACCAGGGGCGCGTCTTTAAAGCGTTCGCGGAACGAACGCTCGTGTTGCAGCGCCAGCACCGTAGTGGGCACCAGCACGGCTACCTGTTTTCCGTCCATGACAGCGCGATAAGCCGCGCGCATCGCGACTTCGGTTTTGCCGTACCCGACGTCGCCGCAAACCAGCCGGTCCATGATCTTCGAGCTCTCCATGTCGTCGGCGACATTTTCGATGGCGCGCAGCTGGTCGGGTGTTTCGGCGTAAGGAAATTTCGCTTCGAACTCCCGGTAACTCTCATCGGGCGGCGAAAAGGAGAAGCCTTCGCGGCTCGCACGCTTTGCGTACAGGCTCAGCAGCTGGTTGGCCAGATCTTGCAGCTCGGCCTTGACCTTTTCTTTGGTTTTTTCAAAGTGGTTGCTGCCCAGCTTGTCCAGGCTGATGCCTTCTTGCGCGCCGACATAACGCTGCACTTGATCGAGGCGGTATACGGGCAGATAAAGCTTGTCGGCGCCCGCGTACTCGATGAGCAGAAAGTCTTGCGGCACCCGATCGAGCTCAAGCTTGGTCAGGCCCCTATAGCGTCCAATGCCATGGTGGTGGTGAACAATGAGGTCGTCAGAGTTCAGATCTTCAAGCGTGGGAACGAAGCTTCCCATCCCGACATCGGGGGTGGAGCCCCTGGTAATGGTGGTACGCTGCTTTTTTGGTCCAAAAATTTCAGAATCGGTGACGATGGCCAGGCGATTCTTGGGCAAGCGAAAGCCCGAGCTTAGCGAGCCTTCGGTGATCTGAATCGAGGTGACGTTCTGCCAGTCGACTTTTTCGACGACATGACAGGCGATGTCTTTTTGTGAAAGCAGAAAGCGCAGGCGTTCGGCCTGGCTGGACGTGGATGCCAGAAAGATGCGAACATAGCCACGATCAGCCCAGATGCGAGCCCGCTTCTGAATCGCCTCAAAGGCTACTTTATGTCCATCGCCGGGATAGAGATCGATGTTTCGGATCACTTTGACGCGAAGTTTGCCTGTCCAATGCTCTTCGCCAATGGCGGCGGCGGCCTCTTCGTCACTGCGCAGATCTTCTTCGGGAACGCCCAGCATGACGTCGTCCATCTGCAGCGAGACGCCGTTTTTCAAGGCTGCCATGAAAAGGTCGGGCCCCACGTAAAGGCTTTGCCAGGGCGCCGCTATCTTTCCGTTGGTCATGGCCTGCTCGAAGCCGCTTTTGAGTTCGCCCAGCAGCTCGTCGTATGAGCTTTCGAGGCCCAGGGAATCGCTGATGGCGACCCGCCATTCCTCGGTAAAAAAGTCAGAAAGCCAGCCACCTGTTTCGCCGGTGAAAAATGGCGCGAGGTAGTCCAGGGCCGGATCACGAATGCCGGCGTCGAGCTTTTCACAGAAAAGATCGCGCGCCTGTTTGGGTACGCCAAATTCATCACAGAATGCTTTGATGGCCCGCTTGGCCCTGGTAACCGAGTCGGGGGTGAAGGCCCATTCCGTGACCGGCACAACAGTAACGTCCGGATACGTCTCGGTGTCGCTGCGCTGAGATAACGCATCATAGGTGCGTATGGTTTCGAGCTGGTCGTCAAAAAAATCCAACCGGAATGGCCGCTTGCCGGCCGAGGTAAAAACATCACAAAGACTTCCGCGCACCGTATAGCTGCCTGGGTCTTCGACCGGATCGTTGCGGGTATAGCCGGCCAGCTCAAGCTTTGCCGTCAGCTCTTCGCGCGAAATCGTATCGCCGGGATGCAGGCGAAACGTCCGTTGCTCAAGTGAAGCGAGCGACGGGCAGCGTTGCGCCAGGGCCTCAACATCTGTAACCAGTCCGCAAACTTCGCCGGCGCGCACACGCTGAAGCGTTCGTAGTCGCCTGATGCGAGCCTTTATCGAGGGATTGAACGCGTGGTACGGTGAATGCTCCCAGCCCGGAAAAAAATCAAAAGTCGCTGCAAGATCGGGCCGCCCCAGGAGCGTGAGAAACGTCTTCACATCCTGATGCATTCGCGTGGCTTCGTCGGCCGTGGCGCAAACCAGCGCAATGCGTCTATTGCTTCGGACGAGCAAATCAGCAATCACATAAGCGCGCGCGGAGGGATGCAAACCGCTGAGCTCGATTTTCTGTGTGCCGGGATTCCAGCGATCCGTGATTTCCTGACCAAGAAGGGTAGACATTTATATAGGCGCAATATAGTTTATTCATTTGAATCTATAAAGGAAACAGTACGCTTGGAAAAACACGTACCTAATCTGCTAGCCGGCCTCTGGGCCATGGGGTTTTTCATCATGCTGCTTGCGTTGAGCAGGTTGGTGCGCCCCAATCGTCCAAGTGAGGCGGCTCGTGGTGGGTTCAATTCAGGTGAGCGTTCAACCGAAAGCCCCTGGATCAGGATTTCAGCTCGTTACCAGGTACTGCTGGCAGCGGCGACAATGTTTTTTCTGGGAGTGCTTCTGCTTTACCCGGCTGTGGCGAGCTTTCGCCAATGGCTGGAAGATGGTCATGGGGTTGCCGCACTGGCTGCAGTCGGCATTTTTCTGGGAACGCTTTCAGTCGCACTCGCTTACGCATGGATGAAGGGCGATTTGAGCTGGATCAGGGACAAGGAAGAGCATGGGAATTCTAGAGAACGCCTT
>JBBRLF010000075.1:0-16820 GCA_038231515.1 candidate division WWE3 bacterium | reverse complement strand
GGCCAACGCCAGCTTGCGGGCGTGCTCGAGTTTTTCTTCGGCCTCGACCATATGACTCACGTCTTCGAACAGCAGCAGGCGGCCGGCATCGGCATGCAGCAGCTGCACGCGCACGTCAAACACCCGACGACCAAACTGCAGGCGGGTGAGATGCAGCGGAATTTCCGTGCGCAGCCATTCCGTGGCCAGCTCGGCTGGCCAGGCCACCAGCGTGGTGGTCGCGTGCTGTCCCAGCACCTTGGAGCGTTCCACGGCGAAGAGGTCGCAGTACCGCTCATTGAACTGCTCAATGAGCCCCTCGGCGTTGATCACCAGCAAGCCTGGCGACATGCTGTTGAGAATGCGTTCGTTCAAGCCCCCCAGCTTGCGCAGCATGCCGTTTTGCTCTTTAAGATGATCGTTCAACGTTTCGAGCTTTTGTTTCTGCAGATGAATCGTGCGTTCGCGTTCCAGCACGGTCGTACCCATGCGCGTGAACTCGCGCGTCAGCAGCGAAATCTCGGGCGGCATGCCGCTGCGAACTTGAGGAAATTTCACGTCGCGGTGAATGCCCTTGAGCGCGATTTCCTGAGCCACGCGCGTCCACTCCACAATGGGCGAAAGCCAGCGTCGCAGGCGAAACAGCACGACGAGCGAGAACAAAAGACTGGCGCCCAGCAGCAGCAGCATGATGCTCTGCGAACGCCGCAGCTCCTGCTCGGTGGAAAGCTGCAGCAGGGCCAGATGGTTTTCAACCTCGCGGCTCAGCTGCGCCAGATCCTGCGAGATCACCAGATGGTCCTGACGCGCGCGCGCGTAGGTGGCGGCGGCTTCGGTGTAATGCTTGGTTTTGAGAAAGCTTTCGATTTCGGCGAGGGTTGCCGGCTCCCGATCGGCCAGCTCAGAAAGGCGATCAATCCACGCGCGCAGCGGCCCGGCCTCGGGCACATTGCGCCCGCCGGCACGCCGGCCCAGTTCCAGAAGATTCGCTTCGACCAGCTTTTTCAGGCGGATGTTGAACTCGGTGTGCCCGGAGTCATGCGTGAGTGCCCCCCACTTGCGAAAGTTCACGCTCTGCTCGAAGGTGCGCTGGTAGGACGACCATTTGCCGCCCAGCAGATTCAGGTGCTTGAGCACGGGTACGTAGAACTGGTTGACGAGCTCAACGTTCTCCTGCACGCGGTCCACGCGCCAGAAGGTGTAGATCGACACCGCAGTCACGGCCCCGATCATCATGATAATTCCACCAACTACGCGCGATCCGATGCGCTGTCTGGAGACGCTTCCCTGCATGCCTGAATTTTAGCCTGAATCCGCGCAGGCGACAAGCTCGCCAAACTACCCTTAGAATGCCGTTTTAAGGGGCCGGAAGAAAGGATCCCCATAGACGTTGTTCAGGTCTTGCCAGACACTTTTGTCGTGATTTGGATGAGTAGCGTCATTGAATGGAAACTGCTCGAAAGTTCCGTTATTATAGGGAGCGGCAGCGGAAGGTACGATCAGGCCGCCGCTGCTCAACGTACCGAAAAACGCCATCTGATCCCAGGCACGAACCAGTACGCGAATTCTGGCGATCGTATCGGCCGCTTCATCGAGGCACTCGAACTCATAAAATGGCGAGGCATGGGTCTGACTCTTGATGCCTGTTGCGGCCGAGGCGTAAAAGGGATTCATCGCTTGTGGAATGCCATCGCCAAGGGTGGTATGCACAATTGTTGGCAGCCAGGTTTCCGAGAAAGTAGTATTCCCGCTGGCGGCAGGCACGCGCGACGGATCCCAGAAGTTCGTGTTGTAGAGAATGTCATGCGCTAAATCGATCGGAGCTCCGATCTTATAGCTCATGTTCACACCAGAATTTTTTGTGAAAAAGAGAAAATCAAGCGGATTGCCGTTTGAATCAACACCCGGATTAACGTCCTTGCCGGGGCCCACCAGGCAGTTGGAAGGCTTGCCGCCAATACTTACAAGCCCGGTAGTCGGCGCCGCTGCAGGATTAATGTGATTGGTGGTAAGAGTGATATTGGCACTGCAGCAGTTTGGCCCCGCTGGATTCAAGGAGTTATAATTGTATTGGCAGACCGGTGCTGCGCCAGCCAGCCCGATAGGACCAGTGCCGCCGACAGTACACGAAGCGCCCGCCAGTGAAACAGGGTTGGTGCTACACCCTGAAACCGCACCAGTCGTCCCATCTACGGTCATGGTCATCGTGAACGCGCCAAGGTCGCCCGGTTCATTATAATAGAACGCATAGGGCCTTACACTGGTGTAAGCACACATTCCGCCGGGAGCATTGAAATTCAAATCAAACTTGGTGGTGTAAAGATCAAGCTCTGCTGCATCAAGGATGCAATAAATTTCGGCATTCGCGGTTTGGGCTTGCGCGGCCGTTACCTGGCAGGCGCTGGCAAGCGAGGACTGTTCGTGAAAAAAGCTGGTGATGTTGTTCACATTGGTCGGGATCGCTTGCACATAAAAGGCAGATTGCGACACAACCCCTACTGGCGTAATGCCACTGGAAGAGGCCGAAGAAGAGGAACCGCTCTTCAGGCCATCGCCGTTTGCCTTGCACCCAGTCGTTCCAAGCGCCAAGCTCAGTACCAGACAGATCGCCGCAAACCCGACTTCCGTGTTGTGTGCTTTCAAACCGCTACCCCGATTTCCCAAGTTATAATCCCCTATCCAAAAGACGACCAGTGTACTCAACTAAAAGTAATCACTATGCCTATCGGATAACTGTTTGGAATTATAAATTATCGGTAGAGGACAAGTCAATTCAGCGATAATTATCTGATATTACGTGATAATTTCTTCTGACAATGCAGACTTAGACCGCGCAAGCCGGCAGATTCTGCCCATTTAATACCCGGAATAGTCAGTTATTCTTTGGTTTCAAGACGCGGAAAAAGAGGCTTGGGTGGCGTCAGCACGAACTGGCGCTTGGGATCATAAAACAGCTTAGCCCAATGCGGCACCGCAATCGCCTTGCCCGTATGCAGACGCTGCACTTCAAAATCGCCTGCGTCAGTGCCCGCAACCGGGTCCATGCCCAGCTGGGCCAGAATTCCCTCTGCCGCCTGAGGAATGACGGGCCACATGGCCAGCGCAAGATTGCGAATCCCTTCGAGCAGCTGCGCCAGCACCGTTTCGAGCATCGCGCGGTCTTCGCCCAGCGACTCGGTCTTTTGCATGGCCTTGGCCAGTGACCACGGTTTGGTTTCATCGATAAATTTGTTGAGCGACATCGAAAATTCCACGATACGCGCGCAGTACCCGCTCAGGTCCATCGTGCCAATAGCGTCGCTCAGCCTGCTGCCACCTTCGCCCAGATGAGTCTGAAAACGCCTGGCCACGCCTTCGACGCCGGCCGGTAATTTTCCGTGATCCAGCGGCGAGGCCTTGTCAAAATACTTCAGCGTCATGCTGACCACGCGATTCACCAGATTGCCGATATTATTGGAAAGGTCGGCGTTGCACTTCAGCACAATGTCCTGATCCGCGTAGTTGCCATCGCCATTGAAGCTGTTGGCGGCAAGCAGATACCAGCGCAGCGAGTTGGTGCCGAAATCCGCCACGACCTCGTCGGGCGTCACGATATTGCCGCGCGTCTTGCTCATCTTCTCGCCGTTCAGATTGATGAAGCCATGGGCCCAGACCGTCTTGGGCAGCTCAATGCCGGCGCTCCACAACATGGCGGGCCAGTAGATGGCATGAAAACGCGTGATGTCTTTGCCGATAACATGGATGTCGCAAGGCCAGTACTTTTTGAAAAACTCAGCGTCACCCTGGCCGGGCACCGGAAATTTGACGGCACTCAGATAGTTGATCAGGGCATCGTACCAGACGTAAATGATGTGCTGCGGATCAAACGGCAACGGAATGCCCCATTTAAAGCTGGTGCGTGAAACAGAAAAATCTTTAAGTCCCTGCTCAATGAACGAGGTGACCTCGTTGCGCCGGTAGTCAGGCGCCAGAAAGCCAGGATGCTCTTTGAAATATTCCTTGAGCTGGGACTCATACTTGCTGAGCTTGAAAAAGTAATTTTCTTCGGCCACCCGCTTTAGCGCGATCTTGTGAGTGACGCACTCGGGGCCGGCCGCGCCAGCGTGGGTTTCCTTTTCAGTGTAAAACACCTCGCAGCTTTCGCAGTAGAGGCCCTCGTACTTCTGCTTGTAAACATCGCCCGACTTGAAGGCCTTTTCGATCAGATACTGACAAACTTTTTCGTGATCCGGATCAGACGTGCGAATGAAGCGGTCATAAGCGATATCCATGCGATCCATGGATTGCTTGATCTCGGTGGCCATCTGATCGCAGTAGGCCAGAGCGGTAAGACCAGCTTTTTGCGCGGCTTTCTCCACGTTTTGGCTGTGCTCGTCAGTTCCCGTGCACAAAAAAACGTCCCGGCCCGCCATTCGGTGGAAGCGAGCAACCATGTCCGAGCCGATAACCTCCCAGCCAAAGCCAACATGCATCCTGGAGTTGGGATAAGCGATCGCGGTGGTAATATAAAAGGGTTTCGTTTTGTTCGCTGCCATATGGGTTACGAGCGATAGTAATCGCGGATTCCTGCACTGGCAATGACATTGCTACGTAAAAAACCCTTTAAGAGCAAGCACATCCGCCGCCCTCAGCAACTGCCCGGGAGTTTGCTATAATTGAGTCATGACTGCACATCGTCAGACTCAAGTGCTAAAAACTTTTCTACTCTGCACCCTGCTGGTGCTGGGCCTGAGTCTGTTCTCTTTCCACGACATTTCGCCCAAGAGCGAGCTCACGACACGCACGCCGGCGTCAGTCTTGCCCACTCACTAACGACTCACTTGCTTTCCGTGTACTCTTCCATGTGCGTGGCATAGTGGCCATTTACGATTTCGAAAATCGTCTGCGGGCCGGCGTTATTAATTCCGAAGTCACCGGCATTGCCACCGGAGGCGGCGCCCATGCCCGTACCACCACCGCCACCGCCGCGTCCTTCTGCCCGGGCGCCATCGCCCCCCGAGCCACTGCTACTGAAGCCGCCGGTTTCGGCAACCGCGGCACCTTTGCCCGTGGCCACATCTTTTTTTGCGCCGCCACCGTCGCCGCTCCCACCATAACCGCCACCCGCGCCCAGCGCACCACCGGCAGTCGCCGCGCCACCGCCCAAATCGCCATTGGGATTTTGGTGCCCGGCGCCGCCACCCGGGCCGCCGCCTCCGCTTAAACTTGTCCCAGCTTTAGCCGGCCCCGGACCACCAGTATCGCGAGTGATCGCAGTCGCGGCACCGCCACCTTTTCCGGCGTGAATCCCACCACCGCCACCAGCAGGCGCACCACTCGCCGCAGTCGGCGTACCGCCGCTCAGCGCCTTGATATCTTTGGCGTCGTCGACTGCCCCCGAATGGTTGGCTCCCGCCACGATCGCATTGTCGCCATTGGCCTTGTCAGCGGGATGGCAGCTGGGGTCGTCTTTGCCTTTAGCATCTTTAGGATCTTTATCTGCACAAGGTGGTTTGGGGCCGGCCGCATCGGGGTCGCACGAACATCCCGCAAAAACCAGCAGCGCACTTGCCACGAGTAAAACAACGATTCTGCTCATGAGCCACCACCCTTTGTAGCCGCAAGTGGGTCCTTGGGCTGCGCACCCGCGCGCGGATAATCACCCCCCGTATCCCAGTAAGTCAGATGTCCCCGCAGATATTTTACGATCTCACGCTGATAACACCGGTTGGCACAGTTGCTCAGCTCGTTGTCCGAGCAGGTGATGCAGGTACATTCGCTCTGACACGCATCTCCAATCGCACTCTGAGCGCCGTCCATCATGCTGTTCTGATCTTTGAAGCGATTGATGAAATCTTTCTGCGTGCGCAGATTCATCTCGTGGCCCAGCAGCAGGACCCAGCCCGTAACCAGGCGCCGGCTCAGCATTTCCATACGACAGCCGGCCTGCGACGCCGCGGCCTGATCGTCGTTACCCACGCACTTGATCTGCGCAACCTGGTCAGCGCCCTGGGTCTTGCTCCAGTCCGCAATGAAGCCATTGGACATATTGGTGATGTCCACCGCCGCCGCCGCCACACTGGCCGAAGGCCGCGTGCCGTCGAAATCCACCAGCGTCACGCGCTTGGTGGCCCACTCGGCCAGCACCTGCTTGCGATAAAAGTTTTTGGCCTGCAGCCAGGCGCCGTTATACCAGGCCGTTTCGCGAATGCAGCTGCGCCCCGTGGTATCGGTCAGCACTTTCACCGACGCGCCAGTCAGGCTCTTACTCACCCGAAGCTTGCAATATTCCCCGCACGACGAGTCGCCGGCCAGCGAGTTGCGATCGACTTCGCCCGCGTTGAGGTTGCAAACCGGTTTGGGAAAGGTGACCAGCTCGCCCGTGGACCACAGAATCTTGCGGCCCCGGTAAAACCAGGCGGCCTCGAGCTCAAAGCGCTTGTTGAACTCGGCTTTAACCTGACCAAGCAGGGTTTCGCCGGGCCCCTCGCAGGGAAGGTTTTTAAGAACCGTGGACGTACCCTCGCGACAGGGAACGGTAACCGCGCCCGTACGGGTGACTCTTGCCTTAATCTCGTCAAAGGACTCAGCCCGGGCCGAGGGTAGAGAACCCAGCCAAACCAGGCAGATCGGTACCAGTAGTGACATGATAGCTAAATGGTAACATCGTCCTGTATAATAGGAAGCCAATGAGCCGATTTTCCAGTGCAGCACGATTTGGATTTGGTGTCGTCTTTTTCCTGGGCAGCGTGCCGGTCGTCGCGCACGCGCAAAGTGTACTGCAAGCTTATGGCCGCGCTCATGACGCTCAGTTTGAATCCGGCAGGCAGCTGGGCCCCAGTGCCTCGGCCGCGCAAATCAACGCTGCGCGCGACCATGACTACGCACAGGCAACCGAAACCTTTCACGCTGAGTTCAACCGCACTTACAACAAATATACGAACTCAGCCAAAGCCGCACTCAACCGTTTTAACAACTCCATACTCAATATGCTCAAGGGCGGCCAGGCTGCCGACGCCGTCAAAACGCCCGAGCAACTGCAGGCGGGCGCAGCCCAGCCACGCCGGTCCGCTCCCATGCGCCCTGTCACGGCAGCGGGCGGTGCAAAGGGCGCCGACAAGGTAAAATTCGGTAGCGAAACCAGTAAGGCCGACCCCACTGTCGTGGACGGCATTGTGCAAGATGCTCCCACCGCGCCGCCTACCCTTGATCCGAATGTCGTTGATGGCATCAATCAGGACGCTCCGGCTGCCGTGCCAAAAACTCAAGCCCCTGCGGTAGCGGCGCCAAAACCTGCCACCATCACTCCTGTCAAACCTGGCGCTGTTGACGACAGCGGCATCGTACAGGATCGCTGAAAAAAGATGGTGCAGCCAGCGGCCTTGCTCCTGCTCTTCTGCAGCGTCTCGAGTTTTGCGGCGGAATATTTTCGCGCGTTCCACGATCACCGGGGCAACTTCATCACGGTGCACGGCAATAGCGTGGCCTGGGGCGACGGCAAGATTTTTCATCCGCTGCCCACCGGAAAATTCAAAGCCACGCCCACGTTCTTGCATTTCAGCTTCGATGACGAAAGCGGGAACTTCGATGTGACGTCGGCAAAGCCAGTACTGACGTGTGCCCAGAAATCCCGGGTCTACACCGAACTCACCAGCCACGAAGCGCTTTACATGCGCGCCCACAGCCATTTTCAGCCCGCCACCAGTCCCGCAAAACCGGTGCTGCTTGGCTTACTGAGCGGCACTCAGCTTTTTCTCTATGTCGAGGCAACCCGTATTGGACAAGGCTATCCCCGCTTTCAACTCTACTTCGGCCCTGTCAGACAGCTCAAAGCCCTGCCCACCGCGGCCACCAGCGGCGTGCGTGAAACAGTAATCACGGCGCGTGACCTGCGTATTGTGGTGGCACCGGGAAGTCAGGGCAGCGGGGTATTGATTCACTATCAGAAAAAGAGCTATCCCCTGGACTATCTGCGAAACAGCCCGGATAACCTGGTTGCGGTTCTGGGTGATGCGCTCTACCGAAAAATATTCGAGCAAAAGGAACGCAAGATTTGTGACTCAGTCCTGGGTTCAGATCAATAACCTGAGGCAAATCCCCCCATTCTCGGGGCATTGCCCAGCGCAAGGTTTGCCCGCGACTATGAATAATCTCGAATTTTCCAACGTGGCGACGTGGCATGAACAGTGCACTTCCACGACGGTATGGGTCCCGGAAAACAATCTACATATTTCATTCGGATTCTGACTCTGATCGCCCTTGGAGGAAATACTCTGGCCATTGGATCGGTTTCCCTCTTGAGCTCGGTCCCGTCGGCCACGCTACAGCCAGGTTCCAATCAAGCACTGACCAACCCGGCTGCGACCAATCAGGCGCTAACCCAACCCGCCGCGACTAACCAGGCACTCAGCAACCCTGCTCCAACCAATCAGGTGGTACCTTTTCCCACGCAGCCTGCGCTGCCACAAACAGCCACCCCGGCAGCCGCGCCGGTGCAAGCACCGGGCGGAATCTCCTGGATTCCAAATGGAAGCGGTCCGCAGCAGATCTTCTACTACTGCAGCAGTCCACCAGGGTACTATCCGTCGGTACAGGGCTGCGCGACAAACTGGTTGCCCGTCTATTCCAACTAGTGCCGCTCAAGACCAGAAAGCGATGCCTTTGCAAGGATAGCGCTAGGCGTGTTCCTGGCCCACGTCGAGGTAGATTTCCTTGGTGTCATCGTTATAACCGAACAGCTCGCCATAACGACCCCACTGAATCAACGTATCCAACACGCCCTGCGCGTTCTCGTTCGGCAGCCATTCGTGCATGTACGAAAGCACGACTTCGATCGAGAGCGTGAAGTGATCTGCCTCGCGCAGCTTCTGCTCCAAAAGCTGCGCCAGCTTCAGCTGCTTCAAAGCCTCATGCAGCACCCGCTTGCGCACGTTAACGTCGCCCTGAATAAAGCGCTTACCAAAGTCGGTAAGCACAATCGCGTTTTTTGGCGTATCGACGAAATCCAAAAGCTCAGCTGCCTTGGCCAGAAAAAGCACCTGCCCGAAATCTTTTCCCAATTCTTTGGAGATGGCAAAGCTATCGCCCTGGCCGCCGCGGGCCGCGATGAACTCGAGCAACCCGATCAGCTCATTGAGGTGCACCTGCGGCAGCGTCTCAATGGACGTGCCGGCCAGCGCGGGCGGAACCCATTCTGGCGTATCCGGAATAATCGCCTGCGTGATGACGTCGTGAATATTATTCACCAGACTCTTGAATCCAGATGATCGCTCATCACGCGGATACGGCAAATCATTCTTGATCGAAACCCGAATGTGGCCGGGATTGGTGCCCATCACCAGAATGCGTTTGGCGAACCAGGCCGCCTCGGTAATATTGTGCGTGACGATCACCATCGACTTGGTTTGCGTCTTTTTCGAAATCCAGATGTTCAGAATTTCAGTGCGCAGCGTTTCGGCCGACAGCACGTCCAGCGCGCTGAAGGGCTCATCCAGACAGATGATCGGACGCTCCATCACCAGCGCGCGGGCCACGCCCACTCGCTGCTTCATGCCGCCCGAAAGCTCCTTCGGATAAGCTTCTTCAAAACCTTCCAGACCAACCAGATCAATTGCGCGCTTCACGCGCGTGCGCACCTCGGCTTTACTCAGGCCATGCGGCTCCAGGCCCAGCGCCACGTTTTCGAAAACCGTCAGCCAAGGTAAAAGTGCGTAGGATTGAAACACCATCGACACCCAGGGATTCGCGCCCTCGAGCCGTTTGCCATCGACAAAGACCTCGCCGTCCGTGGGTTTGAGCAGCCCGGCCAGGACACGAAGACAGGTGGACTTGCCCGAGCCGCTGGGGCCGAGCAGCGCGACAATTTCATCGGGATAAAGGCTGAAATCGATGTTCTTCAAAACCTTCAGCTTCTGGCCCAGCCCCATCGTGAAGGTGTGATTTACGTCTTTGAGCTCAGCAATCGGTTTATCGGGAGTAATCATGATCACCTTTCAAAGCGGAAGCGGGTTTCGGCAAGATCGTTCAACCAATGCCACACGGTGCGATTTAAGCCAACCACGGTAATGACCATTGCGGCCAGGCAGCCCGCCAGCATCGGAAAATTTCCGGCGTCGGTGGCGCGGCTGATCATCGAGCCGATGCCGGGCGCAATCAGCGTGCTGCCACCGTAATTCATATACTCGGCCACAATGCTGGCATTCCAGGCGCCGCCACTGGCCGTAATCCACCCGGTCAGCATCGACGGAAAAGCCGAAGGCAGATAAAGCTTCCACCAGCGCGTCCAGCGGCTGGTGCCGATCATCGTCAAGGAGTCTTTCAGGTCGCGCGTAATACCCATGGCGCCGGCCAGCACGTTAAACAAGATGTACCACTGCGCCCCCAGCATCATCAGAAGCGCAGATCCCCAGTGCAGCCCAACCCCAAAACGCAGCAGCAGGCCAACGACCAAGGGATACAGCATGGGCGCCGGAAACGAGGCCGCGATTTGAATGACGGGTTGAAAAAATCGCGTAAGCCGCGGCGAAAGCCCAATAAGAATGCCGGCGGGTATCGCCCAAAAAGAACCAAACGCCAATGCGATCACGACGCGCACGAAGGTCAGCCCCACGCTGCCCCAGATGACCTTCCAGTCGTGCGGCGTCAGCGTTCGAATACTTTCCCAAAGGCGGGTACCACCCCAAAGAGAAATGACAATCAGGGCCGGAGTGGTCAGCCGCAAAAGAACTTCGGGTTTCCAGATTTTTTGTTTGCGGATACGATCGCGAATTTCCATGGTCAGCCGCTCAGTCGAGCTCATCGGCGTGCTCGGTGCCGCCACCGGATCGCCCACCTGCTTGCGGCGCTCCCAACGTTTGACAATAACTTTTATGCGACGAATCAGCCACGACTCGCGCAGAAACTGGGTCACGAACGGCAGCTCGGCAATGTCCCCTTGAATCTCTTCCATCTGAAATTTTCGCACCCAGGCCATTACCGGGCGCCAGATGACGAAATCGACGAAAATGATGATCGTGCACATGGCAATCACGCCGTAAATCATCGCGCGCCGATCTTTGGCTTCGATTGCGGTAGCCATATACGAGCCGATTCCCGGTAGTTGAAACCGCTTCGACCCCAGAGTGAAGGATTCGCAAACGGTCAAAAAGAACCAGCCGCCGGCCATGGACATCAAGCTGTTCCAGGCCAGACTGATGGCGGAAAAAGGCAGCTCGATCTGTTTTACTTTCTGAAACCAGCTCAGGCGAATGATGCGCGAAACCTCGTGCAGGTCGGCAGGCACGCTGCGCAGCGAGGTATAAAAGCCAAAGGTCATGTTCCAGGCTTGCCCTGTAAAGATCATGATGATGCAAGCCAGCTCAAGGCCGACATTGCTGTGCGGAAAAACCGCAACCAGCCCCAGCACCAGCCCGGGCAAAAAGCCCAGCACCGGAATACTCTGCAAGATGTCGAGCATAGGAATCATGATGCGTTCGGCCCGCTTGAACTTGGCGGCGGTATAGCCATAGAGCAGCGAAAAAACCAAACTCAGAAAGTAAGCCGTAACCGCGCGCATCAGCGAATAGAAGCTGTAACGGGGCAAAGATGCGGGCGACAGATTCACCGGCTCATAAAGCTGCGCCGAGCCCGTCCAATGGTGTGCCAGGCCCACCAACCCATAAATCATCGTCGAAACACCCGCCAGGACAAGAACGTCCGGCCAGCCGAAAGGGCGCTTCTGCGGTATGTTGCGATAAATTGACAAAGTGCAACCCGTCTCTATTTAAGTCGCCGGTAACCGGTGACCCGTTAACTGCCATTCTACGAATGGCTCTATTAACTGTTACTGTACCTGCTCCGGAACCTGCTTCCGTTACCGGATGCCGACTTTCACTTTCTTGAATCTTGCGGGACTGTTCGCGTGGCTCATCTCGGCAACCTGCATCGGCTCGCCCTTGCCACAGTTGTGCACACCCCACAGCATCCACGAATCATTGTCGCATATGGCATCGCAGGAACGCCAGAACTCAGGAGTGATGCCCTGATAGTTTGGGTTTTTGTACATCTTGCCAAGCTTGCCTTTTTTTATTTCCCAGGCGATTTCGGTACCGAACTGGAAATTCAACCGCATCTGATCGATGCTCCAGCTTTTGTTCGTGGCCATGAGAATGCCGTCTTCGGTGTCCCTAATCAAATCTTCATATTTCCAATCACCCGGCAAAAGACCCAAGTTCGGAATGCGGACAATTGGAATGTGGCTAAAGCCCCAGGTGCGATTGCAGCCGCGCGAGCGCGTCTCGCCCACCTCGTGCGCAAATTCGCGGTTCGTGAAGTACGCCTTGAACTGGCCGTCCTGCACGACGTGCCAGCGCTGCGCGGCCACGCCGTCGTCATCGAAGCCACAGGTGCCCAGACCACCTGGCAGCGTGGTGTCCGCCACCAGATTGACGATGGACGAGCCGTATTCAAAGCCTTTGAGTTTTTCGGTGGTCATGAAGCTGCGACCGGCAAAGCTGGCTTCCATGCCCAGCACCCGGTCCAACTCCAAGGGATGCCCTACCGACTCGTGAATCTGCAGCGCCAGCTGGTGGCCTTCCAGAATCAGGTCTTTCACCCCAGTGGGACAAACCTCCGCCGTAAGCAGGGCCACCGCCTCGTCGCGCGTCTGCGCGGCATGACTGACGAAATCGAGTGAGTTGATAAACTCGTAGCCTGCGCTGCGAAAGTTTCCACCGTGCCCGGCCGGATAGCTGCGGTCCTGGGTGTCGTTATTGCCCGACGCCGTTGCGGTAAAACCGCCCCCTGATCGCACCAGCTCCTGATCGATGAAGCTGCCATCGGTGGTGGCCATCCACTGGCGTTCTTTGGTAAATGATAAATTTCCGCTGGCCCGCACAATCTCGGGCTTCTGGCGCAGAATCTTATCCACATCCAGCAAAAGCTTAACCTTGGCTTCGACCGGCACTCCGAACGGGTCGATCTCGCACGGTGTTTGCCAGCGCGTGTTGACCACGGGCTCGGGTGCCAGACGCACCGGCTCGCGCATCACGCTGCTGCTTGCCTTGGCAATGCGTACGGCGCGCGCGGCCAGACGGTCCACAGTATCTGGATTCAGGTCATTGCTCGAGGCAAAACCCCAGGCACCCTGGGCCACGACCCGAATGCCAAAGCCCCACGACTCGTCGCGCGACACCTCGACAACCCGGCCGTTTTCGGTTTCCACCGACTCGTGCTGTGTATAAATGATTCGAATGTCGGCGTAGCTTGCGCCCTGCTGCTTGGCGGTATCGATTGCCCTTAACGCCAGTTTTTTCATCTCAGTTGCGAACATGTCAAAACTCCGTGCCGGAAGAAAAGTGAAAGCCACGCACCAACGCGCTGGGGCTCAGCGAAGCACCGCCAAAAAAAGTACTTACCCGTTCGTGATCGCGGCTGATTGCCTCGAGGTTGTTGAAAAACTCGGTCATCGACTGCGTAAAACGCATATTGCGAATCGGCTTGGTAACCTTGCCGTCTTCGATGAGAAAGGTTCCGTTGCGGGTCATACCCGTGAGCGACGGAATCATGACATCGACCAGATTGGTGTAATGAAACTGCGTCACCAGAATGCCGCGCTTTACCCGGCTGACCAGCTCACCGGTATTGGCCGCCTTGTCGCCGTCCCACTCCAGCCCGATATTCCACGGAATCGGATCTGAGGCGTTGGGCTCTTCGATGCCGTGCCCGGTGGGCCCGCGTTTGAGCTTGGCCGCGGTTTTCAGATCATTGGCCAACTCTTTAAGGATGCCGTTCTGCACAAACGTCACCTTGTGCTTGGCCACGCCCTGCCCGTCAAAGTACGAACCCCCGATTTCGGGATTCAGCGGATCATCAAACAACGTCACGCGCTCGTTGAAAATTTTCTCGCCCAGCTTGCCCTTGCAGAAAACACGATCTTCGAGATAGCCCTTGGCCGAAAGACCAATCCACCCGAAAAATACCAGTAGCTCGGCCAGAGCGGCCGGCTCCAGCACGACGTCATAATTTCCGGGCGCCACCGACTCCAGGCCACTTGCCGAAAACACGCATTTCTCCAAAGCCCGCGACACCGACGCCTCGACTTTCAGCTCTTTGGCATTGGCTTGATTCGAAAAACCGCGTCCTGCTCCGCCCTTGCCTTCGATCGTGCAGGCAAATTCACTGTCTGAAATTTCGTTGGCAAGTCGCAAGCCGGTTGAGTTGGCATAGACCTGAATCTGACGATCGGAGCTGAACGTTCCCGACGACTGAAAGCCATTTTCTTTGGTTGCCTTTGACGCGATTTGCACGGCTGCGGCCGCGAGTTCGGGCTCGGCAACATCATGGCTCTGATGCACGGGCACGGCATAACGATCACCAGCGGGATGCAGGCCCGCAACCTCATCCGCATCGGGAATGACATCCAGAATTTTCGAAAGTCGTTCATACGCGCGATTCACGCTTTTGGAATCCAGCTGATCGGTCTCGACTCGGGCAGTGCGGGCACCCTTTGCGGTTCGCACAATTCCACGCAAACTGACGGACGTCTTCTCCTGGTTGACATTCTGCGTTATCTTACTGTCCCCGTAACGCGTCAGTGCAGATTCTGCCGCTGTGACGGATATTTCGGTCTCTTTAAATGGAGACGCGGCAAGAATGTCCTGGGCAGCTTTCAAAAGGTCGTTCTTCGTCATCATGACCGCTACTTTCGCCCTGTCCCAGCTCAAATGCAAGCATTTGGATTCCGAAGAGAAAGTGATAGGTTGCGCTGTTTGCTGCCTGTCCAAATAGATGGCAAAAATAGATAAAGAGAAGTACTTCAGCATCGATCCGATGACACTGGTGGAGGGCCGCACTCTAACCTTTGATGTGCTTATTTATCTCGAGCTCAATCAGCGCATCATCGTTTTCAAACGCTCGGGCACGACCATCGAAGAGCTCGCCAAAATTCAAGCGATGGTTGGCAAAGGACTCAAAGACTTTCAGTTGCACGAAGCCGACCGTCCGGCTTACGAAGCCTATCTGCGCGGCGAGCTGCCGGATACGACCGCTACCCCCAATGCAGCGACCGCACAGCCTCGAGCAGAAGTCGTGGAAGGCAGCATCGAGCTGCCCGCGCGTCAGCTCAAAGAGCTGTCAATCGAAGACCTTTCGGCCGACCCCAATGAGCGCGCCAAAACAAAAATTGAAGACGAGGCCGCGGCGCTTACTGACGAACAAAAGAAAAAGAACCTCGCCGACATTGAGCGCCTCAACGCCGAAACCGCGGCTGCGCTCGATAAAAAAGCGCCCGAAACTCCCCCACCCGGCAAGGAATATATTCCCGACAAGTCAGCCGAACAGCTCATGAGCGGCTTGCTGGCCGAAGCGCCCGAAAATATCAAATCACGCGAAGACGCCAAGGAGCTGGTCAAAAACATTCTCAAAGCCTCGGGCGCCAGCTCAGACGTGAGTGACATCGTCGACAATCCCGACACTGAACACGCCACCTCGGTGGCGATCTACTCTACCCTTTTCGCCATGGGCCTGAAAAAAACGGATCAGCAGCTGCTGCAAGACATCATCATCGCCAGCCTGATGCACGACATCGGCTTTACGCAGATGAACCCCGTGGTACTCAGCACGCCGCGCACCAAGCTCTCACCCGCGCAAATGGTCGTCTACGACACGCACGTCATGTACGGCCTGTCGCTGCTGCAAGATATTGATTATTTTCCGAACAAACGGGTTATCACGCTGCTGTCGCAGCATCACGAGAAATTCAACGGCACGGGTTATCCCGCGCATCTCGAATCTTTCCGGGTCGACGAAATTGCGCAGCTTATCTCGATCGCTGATCTGATCGACACGATCATGCGCGGAAAATACGATGGAACAGTGCGGGTTCTCGGCGATGCGCTGCACGTGGTAGCGCAGATCGAACGGACCACTTCATTTCCGGAATACTTCAATCCGGATATTTTCAAGAAGGTCATGACCTGGCTTAAGAAGGGTGGCGGCGAAGACTATATCGCGGCTGCTGAAATGGCTGTGATTGAGACTAAGAATAAGATGCTTAAAACAGGTTGAGGACGCTGGCGCGGGGTACTGCGACGGCATTCCTGCAACAGCTTGATCAAGCCCGTGGAGGAATGGCGGCTGCAATTGTTGTGGAGCTTGGATCTTCGGGGGCTAAGGCAGAAGAGGCTGGCTGGGTGAATACCGGGGCTTGCGGTGCGGGCCGTAGTTGTGCGCTGGCGTTGGCTTGCGGCTGGCCCGGTGGTTCCTGATTCGGGTGCTCTTGCTTGGTGCGGGGTCTGGTGGAGCCTGAGTTTGTGGGTACCGAGCGGGGGCGACGTTCGGTGTCTCCTGGGAGCAGGCGTTTGAGCTCGTTTCGAAGTGCGGTGTATGCCACTGGCTGCTTTCCTTTCTTTGGCGTGGTGGAGTGGAAGGCTTGGGATTTATTTTTTTGGTGCAGTCGGATTTGTTACCTATGTGCTCGGCCCGAACCTTCCTGGGTGATTATTTTTTTAAAATAGTTTGACATGTTTTCGGCGGCATCTGATTTTAAATAATTAGATGCCTCTAGAATGCCTTTAAATTGGCTCTGAAACTCCTGTATTCAATTGTTTTAGATGTTTTGCTGATTTGCCACCTGCTCCACTTTTCTGGTCGATCCTGAGCCGGTCCTGCGCGTTTACAGAGGGGCTGATTTACCGTGTTACTCGTTTGTCATGAATTACAAAAGCATCAATCGCAATTATTTAAACGATCACGAAGTTCATCATAAAGCGCTTGAGGTGGCGGGGCGCTATCGGACTTGCGTGGGCGAGCTGCTCGATATCTTACAGACGCTCGATGCGCAGAAAACTTTTCGCAGCTATGAATGCACGAGTCTTTATCAGTAT
>JBBRLF010000074.1:0-16914 GCA_038231515.1 candidate division WWE3 bacterium | reverse complement strand
TACTTGTTGCAGGCTGCCTCGCCCTTGGCGGGATTGGCCAGACAACGCTTCAGCTCGCCAAAGTCAAACGGCTTGGAAGCCTTGAGAATTGAGGCCTTGAGCTGACCGATGCGGGCGGAGTCGGCTTCGAAATACTTTATCCACGCCAGCAACTGCGCGGCGCTGTACTGTTTTTGATAGATATCCTGACCTTCGATTGCGAAAGTGACGCCGTGATCGAGAATCGAGTATTTTACATTCAGATCAGTAAGCGCTGGCACTATCTTGACGCAAGCGGCGGCGGCATCGCCGAGACGCTTAGTCGCTTCGGCTGCGCCGTCGCGAGCGTCGAAGATCTGCTGCTTATCTGAGCGCGAATAGCTCGAATACGAACCGACACGAATATCAGTAACGGGCGTACGACATTCGCGCACATAGTCGCTCAGCACTGAAATAAATTTCGTACTCTTGATAGCCGAGGCCCACTGGCCCATCATGGCCGCGGTCATGCGACCATTGAAAATATCGTCAGTATTGATGCTGACTTTATAAGGGGCTGCGTTGGCGCTGGCATCCTGTACCGCGATCGCAATCTGCTCACAGCGCAGGGGCAGGCTGGTGATCTTTGCCAGAATGGCGGGGTCAAAAGTATCGACAAGCAGAGTGCCCGACGAGGTCAGCAGCGAGGTACTTAAATCTATTTTATTTATAGCAATCGAGCACTTTTCGAGCAGCTGGGGAAAGCTGCTGTAAAATGCGGCGCTATCGAGTGCCGTCAGTGTACGTTCGACATCGGCTTTGCGTTCCTTGAGAACCCAGCCTGAGATATCGAGATCCACGCCAAGGGTCTGCGTGATCGCCGCAACATGTTCAGCCATGGAGTCTGAAAGCTTGCCTGAGGCCAGCAGCTGATCGGCTGATGCTCTCCGCGGTGAGTTCCCCTGGGCCCGCAGATCACTCGCGAAAATCGCGGTGAAGCCTAAAAACGCAACGATGACCCACTTGGCAACAATCATAAAAAAACCTCCGGTGCACCCGCCCATTGTGCAACCGGTGTGCCTCTGCGATTAAGTCATTGAAATCAGGTTTTCCGGGCTGAAAAAATACCCAAAACCCGTCGAGCTGCGCGACACCCCTGTATTATTTACCTGCTGGCTCAATATCGGGCCTGCGCCCTTGCTGCCACTTCAGCTGTCCAAGCTCTAAGCATTTGATGTTTAAAAGCTAACTGACCGAGGCGTTATCCAGCCCACCACCGATAGTCATCTCACCAGAAGACCCATTATAAATACAACTTGGTTTCAGCGGGTTGAGCGCAGATTTTTCCCGGGACGCGCATGTCGCTCTGGCCCCGGTCTTGCTCTATTGATGCTTAAGAGGATCTAACGATGAAATCAATTATGTCGAAGCTCGGTGGTGTTTGCATATTGGCCGCAACCTTTTCCCTGGCATCGGCCCATGCCGATCAAATTGCCGTATGCGACTCACTCAAACACCTCGCAAAAAAAGAGTACCGCGAAAAGCTGGCCGCAGCGAACAGGAACCTGAGAACCCCCATGATCCAGACCATCATCAGAACGGGAAATCTTTTCGCCGTTCGCTTGACGCCGGAACATCTGAATTACATCGCCGCGGCCAAGGCTGGGCAGCTCGACGGATCACGATTAAGTGCGGCCCTCAACAATGAAGTGAGCGAGCCCGCCCTCGAAGACCTGCGGGCTGTGGGCAGCCTTGATGCCGGCTCCTATCCATTTAGCCTGTCCGCATATGAGAGACGGCTCGATAGTAAAACCAGTGTTTTGCTCCAAGTCTGTGCGACGAGGTACGCCTGCATCAGCTTCGATCTTTACGTCGAAACCGACTATCGCAAGGCTGTTGAGCGCGAAGCGCGCAAGTTGGCGCAGTTCCCCGAGAAAAGCGAAGAGCAGTACCTGCGCGACTCACTGCCCTCGATCTGCCACGACACCGGTGACGACTTGATTGACCCACGCAAAGTTGAAGCCGAAAGCACCCCAAAAACCGCACCGAGTCCTGAAACGACACTGCCCCCTGGTTGTTTCGGCTATGGCAGTGCGACGGCCCGATAAGCGCTCGCTCAAGCCCCGTCAAACAGCGAACGCAGCTTACCCCGATTAATCACGCCATTGGGCGTGCGTGGCATGACGTCCGTAAAAAATACGGCCCCGGGCATCTTCTGCACCGGAAGCCTCGTCTTGAGATATTCCCGCACCTCAACCTCGTTGAGCTTTGCCTGGGGCTTGCGTTCAATGACGATCGCGACCACGGGCTTGCCCAGGCGATCACGCGTGCCGATAAAGGCGCATTCCTGAACCTGCGTCATCTGCCGCACCACCGGCTCGACCTCGCGAGGCTTTATTTTTTTGCCGCCAACCAAGATCATGTCGGCCTTGCGGTCGTGAAAGGTGACCTTGCCGTCTTTATCCAACTCGACGACATCACCCGTGTGCAACCAGGTTCCGCGCACGGCGAACTTCTGCTCTTCGGCCAGATTCAGGTACTTGCTCATGAGCTGCGGCCCCATGACCAGCAGATGCCCGAGCTGTTGCTTTTTCTTATCAAGCTCGTCGTTGCCGTCGTCCACTAGCCGCAGCTTTGCCGCGGTGACCGACGGACCTAAAAAGCCCGGCTTGCCGGGATCGACCGGCCCGTCAGGTGCGCTCATGGCGACCGTTCCCAGATATTCCGTGAGCCCGTACGAGTTAAGCACGCCCACTTTGCAGGTGCGTTTCAACAAATCCCAGAAAGGTTTTTCAAACGGCAGCTGATTGTCGATGCAAAAAAACTTCAGGGGCACGATGGGGATTTTGTTTTCTACCGAAAAAAGCAGCAAGCCCTCAAGCTCGCGCACCAGCGGCGCCATGCGGGTAACACGATGTTCGACAAGCTGGCTCAGCACGGCGGGCGGCTCGGTGTGATCGCCCAGCAGAATCGTGGCGCCAGCGGCCAGTGGCGCGAGCAAAAAGTGAATCAGGTTGAAAGAATCGCAGTATGGGTACTGGGTAAATACCACGTCTGTGAGACTCAGCTTGGCGGCGAGCTTTACCGAATTTACGGCTTGGATTACGGCGGTATGGGTAAACAGGCACCCCTTCATCTTTCCCGAAGTGCCTGGCGTATAGAGAAGCAATATCTCGTCTTTCTCGATTGGCACGTGGGCCGCCGGCGGCGAATAGGTCGTGTCGTATTCGGCGCAGCGTTTGTTTTCCATGTCGATCACTTTGACCGCCGAAAGACCGTTCTCGCGCAGCAGCGTGCTCAGGGACTTGAAGTAATCGCTCGTGCAAAGAATCACGGTTATTCCGGAGTCTTTAATTTTGTAAATATTTTCGGCCGGCGTGGCTGCCGGATTCAGGGGCACGACGCAGCTCTTGGTGTTCGTCAGCGCGATAATGCTGCACGCAAGCTGCGGACAGCTCGACATCCACAGACCGACACGCAGCCCATGGCCTATCTCCTTTTGCAGATAGTAGGAAAACCGGCTCGAGGTGTCCCAGAAATCCTTGTAGCTGAATCCATTGTCCAGATATTTGAAAGCGACTCTTGAGCCGTTCTTCAGAGCGACGGGCGCAAATATTTGTGAAATAAGCATGTTGAACCATTTTCACGGCACTCGCCCATTCCGTCAAAGAAATCTGGCTCGAATTTGTTTTTTAGGTCTGAATATGGGAAGGGGTTACCACTCCCAGTGAAAGCACGAATGAAAGCACGTATCACCACGGTCATCTTATTTTTCAATAAACCGGCGATGACTACTCGCTGCATTGCAAGCGTGACTCAAGCGGCCGCTCACCTCACGCCCAGCCGGCACCAGCTGCTTCTGGTGGACAACGGTTCGGTCGTTCCCCACGTGGGCCCCGCAAAGATCGTTCGCCTCGATTCCAATCTGGGATTTGCCCGTGGCATGAACGCTGGCCTCAGAGCCGCTTTTACAGACCCCTCCACCCATCTGGTGCTCCTGCTTTCCAACGACATCGAACTGGGAATCGATTTTTTTGAAATGCTCGAACGGCTTCCGGTTACAGCCAGTCCTACCATCTGGTGCCCGTCCGTATACTTTCTCGCCGACCGTACCAAGGCGGCCTACACCCATGGACGCTTGGAACAGGCTACCGGAGCGCTTTCCCACCATTTCGATGCCGCGCTAACCGAGATCACCTTTCCCGACTACTACCCCGCGGCCGCAACCCTTTGGAACCGCGCTGCTTTTGAGCGCCTGAGCGGGTTTAACGAGCGCTACTTCTGCTACTGGGAGGACGTAGAGCTGAGCTGGCGCTGCAAGCAGGCAGGCGTTCGCCTTGCTGCCACGCCCGCGCTGCGGGTACACCATCTGGGACGAGGCACGACGGGTGGCAGAAAAAGCTACTCTGGTCATTTCGACCGAGGCCGCGCGCTGACATTTGAAATTCTAGGTACGTCACCTTACAATGAAGATGAGCGGAGCTCAGAGTGACTGAAGACAAGTGGATCAAAAGTATTGCGGTAGGCGGTAATATGATGGCCACGACCATCTATGCACCGGCTTTGATAGAAGACGCGCGCAAGCGTCACAAGCTGGGTTCGACCGAAACCCGCGCGCTGGGCGAAGCACTCATGGCCTCGCTGCTGCTGGCCTCGACCTGTCGAGCGGGCGAACGCGTTAGCCTGTCCATCAAGGGCGACAGATTTCTAAAACAATGCATTGCTGATGCAAATCCGAACGGCACGGTCCGCGGCTTTGTCATTGCCAAAGAGCTAACCGAAGACATCGACATTGAGATGGGACCCTGGCAGCACGGCTTGCTGTCAGTCGTGCGCCTGAAGCTCAATGAAAAAGAGCCTTACGTCGGCACCGTGCCTATCTTGACCGGCTACCTGGCAAAAGACATCACCTTCTACCTGACGCAGTCCGAGCAAATTCCGTCGGCCGTCGGCCTGGCGGTAAATCTGGCAAAAGACGGCAGCGTGGCCTCGGCTGGCGCGTTTCTAGTGCAGGTCATGCCCGGGGCTTCAAAAAAAGAAATCGCGCTCGTCGAAGACAACATCAATCACCTTGACGGCCTGGCCGCAAAAATAGCGCACGACTCCAATCCCACTCTTTTACTCGCGCATATCTTCAACGATATGACCTTCACGATTCTTGACGAACGTCCGCTGCAGTTCGAGTGCACCTGTTCCAAGGAACGCGTCAGCCGCGCGCTGCGGCTTCTGGGACGAGTGGAAATCGAAGACATGATCACCAAGGACAAGGGCGCGCACGTGCACTGCGATTTCTGCGCAACCTCATTTGAATATTCCGAAGATGATCTGCTCGCACTGATCAACGCGGGCTAGTCTTTCAAGACTCGATACAATGCGGTACGACAAGGGCAGAGCGGACGACCCGAATCGTCCGCCCCCTGAAACTCAGTTAGAACTTGCCGCCGATTACGACCTTACCCACGAACTCGCCAGTCGCGCTTGCTGGCGTAGGCAGGGAGTACACCGCCGAGGACTGGCTCACGTCTTTGGCATCGCGAGCATCGAATACCGTTCCGACTCCAAACTTTTGGCCGGGAATCAGTACGAAAGCGCGCAGGCTGGCCATGTCGACATCGACAGTCTTGGTCGGAATACGCATGACGTCGGCGCTGAACTGCAGCAAGTCTTTACAAACCGCCGTGACTCCCGCGCCATAGGCCGGACGAACGCCGCCATCACCGAGCGTACCGATTGAGGCACCGCCGCGAATAAGCAGCGTCGCTTTACACGTATCGCTGAATAGCTGAACACCTGCCGAAGCCATGGGACTCCATTCGATGTTGGGTTCGCGGCCCTGAATGCGATGCGGATCGGAATCCTGAGTCGTGTAGGTTTGTCCCAACACGCCGGTATGGGTCGTCGTCTTCTTATCAAAGCCGACGCTGGTGCCAAACATAAGATTTAATGGCTCGAGTCCGATTAAGGGAATAACTGCTTCGTTACTTTTGCGAGTCCAAAGATTCACGCCGCTTTTCTCTTCAGCATTCAACGCAAAGCCGGATGCTCCGGGCGTAAGACTGAGGTCAAGGCTGCCGTGTCCGGCGCCATAGGTATTCGTGGCACCGGGCGCGTTCGTGATGGTTACCGACATGCCCTGCAGGCCTACGCCGGACTGGGTCGTGCCCTGAAACTTGCCGTAGCTGCCGTCAATGCCGCTGGCGTGCATTTCAGTGGTGTCATGATCTTTCTTTGAAATGCCCTCAGCTTCCGGTGCAGCCTGCTGCCCGAAAGCGTGGGGTGCGATGGAAAGGCCCGCCGCAATGGTCGAAATCAAAATGAATCTTTTCATTGGTACTCTACTCCTCTTTCTTCTCTTGTGAGCTGAATAGAGCAAGTGAGGTGCCAGAGAATGGGCTGTCGAAGCCCCCAGCCGATCCGCCTGATTATAAATGGAAAACCCACACTATAGTGCCGGCCCAATAACAAGCGCGTCGATAGTTAACTCCAGAGATGACACAGCAGGGCTCGACGAGTGCCTAGAAATTGAACACCCTTTATTTACTGCTGCTGTGGGTCCTGAGGCGCTTTTACATTGGGCATCGTGAAATCCATTCCGACGTAGCCGCCCAGCTTTACTTCGGTTGCTGGAGAGCTGCCGGTAGCCGAAGTGGTGATGGTGTAGTTGGGCAGGAATTTCTTGAGATTGTAAGGCATGCCCGAAGCCGGATCGATATCGATAGTCATGAAAAAGCCGCAAGAACCCGGACCGGTGTTCGTGAAATGAGCAAGCCTGGTCTTCTTGCTGCCAGCCGCGCTGCCCTGAATAAGAATCTCGAGCGTTTTCAAGAAGTCCACTTTCGCTTGTCCAGGCTCGCAGGGACCGATGAGACTATCGTCTTCCATGCGTTCCTTGATCGCTTTACCATCGCGGTCGCTGTCGGAGCTGATGGTCGTACGCAGGGCAATCGTATTCAGATAAACTTCCGTCACCTGCTTGTCCGTTGCGGCCGACGCGGGAATCGCCGAAGAAAAAGGCAGATCCAGACCCAGCGTCGAAAGCACGCCACCAAAAGGGCCCGCACCGGGAATGGTCTGAGGTTCGATCACAAACTTGAAGTTGCTGCCGTCAATTTCGCCCTGATAGCAACCTTGAGCGAAGATCGCGGTAAGCGCGAGAAAGGCAACTAGCAAACTTTTTTCACGTGTCAGAACCATTTGAAAGTTCCTCCGATTCCGAATTCCGCGGCCGGGCCCCACCAGCCCTTGAGCTTGATGTCGCCCTGGCTGTTGTCGCCACCACCGCTTTCGCCGATCTGCCCCACGACCCCACCTTTGAGCATGAGGTGCAGCCCACTGGAGTGTATCCAGTCAAATCCAGCCATGGCCGACCCCATGTTTAGCCAGCGTCCAGCCATCTTTACTGTAAACTGGTCGCCATAAAGCTGCTTCAGCTGTTGATTGACGGCGCTGTCGACCAGCGCGCCAGTGAAATGAATATTTGAAAATTTCACGGTAATCACCGGTGTAAAGCCCTTGCGCCAAAGTGGCTCATACCACCACATGGTGTTGAACGTGGCTTCGGCACTTACCGAGACAGTCGCTCCAGCCAGGCTGTTCACTGAAATCGCAGCCGTGATGGGCGCTGCCGGGCTGTAGCTGAAAGCCACGCCAGGGCCTTCGGGCAAGGATATCCGAAAGTCGATGCCTTCTCGGTGGGTTTCTCGAAATGGTTTGTCCCTATCGAGCATCAGCTTCATCTGCTCGCCAAGCTCTTTCTGGATCTCGCCATTTTCAAACGTGGCCGCCACCAGGGCTTTCGCCGTATTTTCGACCGGTGGAACGATGTCAGACATGTTTCCGTCAATCGTCGGCAGGCTGCTGTCGTCAGCAAGGGCCGCGAGGCTGGTCGCAAGATACAGGAGTAAGAATAGTTTTTTCATTGCTGGCGCAATATATCGTAAACCACGCATTGCGTCAATAGTTGATTAAACTAGTATGGTAATGCTTTGTACTTTAATTTCATCTAGTTGATTAACTTTCAACCGGTGGCGACGTCTTCTTCCAGATCACGTCTTCCACAGCCAACAGATAGTTGCAGAGGCGGGCCATCGTAAAAAAATAATCGGACAGTCGATTGATGAACGGAATGGCATTCTCGGGGCAATCGTCTTTCATGGCCACCATGTGCCGTTCCGCGCGACGAGCAACCGTGCGCGCGATGTGCAGGTGCGCTGCGCATTCGCTGCCACCAGGCAAAATAAAATTACGCAGGGGTTTGAGCATGCCCGTGGCGCCATCGATACGAACTTCGAGCCAGCGCACATGTTCCTCGGTCAGGGGCTCCAGCCCCATCTTTTCGCGGTCTTCCGGCAATGAGGCCAGTAGCCCCCCCAGATCAAAGAGCCAGTGCTGAATGGTTTCAAGATCGCCATTCAGATTCAGAAGCGAATCGAAAGCGCGGTCGATGACCCGACCATCGCCTGGCGCCTTGGTTTGCGTCACCTGCTCGATCACCACGCGGGCCATTCCCAGCACACAGTTGAGCTCATCGACGGTGCCGTAAGCGTCCAGGCGAACATCGGCTTTCGAGATCTTCTGCCCACCAACCAGACCAGTGCGGCCCTTATCTCCAACCTTGGTATAAATTTTTGCCATGGCCAAAAGCTAGCCAACTCATCTCGAAATGACAATACTGGGCCGTAATGCTATAGGTCGCGTCATGAGTGATTTGAAAAAGTCTGACGAGAAGCATGGCACCAGGATGATTCGCGAAGCCGAGCTGGAACGGTTCGAAAATCGTACCCGGCATCGCCGCTATACGGTGGAGTTCACGTGTCCCGAATTCACGTGCGTTTGTCCTAAAACAGGCTTTCCTGACTTCGCCACGATTCAGATCAACTACGTGCCCGATCAATACTGCGTCGAGCTCAAGAGCCTGAAGCTCTACATCAACAAGTACCGTGACATGGGCGTTTATCACGAAGACGTGGTTAACATCATCATGGACGACATGGTGAAGCTGCTCGAGCCCTTTGAAATCGACGTCGTGGGCGACTTCAATGTGCGCGGCAACATTAAGACGGTCATTCGCGCCAACCACAAGAAAGCCCTCTGAAAAACATCTCGCAGTGCCAGAATGGACCAGCTCAGGGTTCAGGCCAGTCCGCGACCAGAGCGGCTCTTAGGTGGGCAGAATATACCCGCTCGGATATCCTAAATTGCCGCCTGTCCAACTTTTCGACGATTTTCTGAGTACACTCAGAGACAAGGAGCGGGGGCAAAACAGGAAGTACTGCCCCCGAGTGAGAGATGGATTTCTCGCGTTCTTGGTCCCGGCTGTTTTTGGAAATCGCGCTAATCGCGGCATTTCCGCTGTTACTGATGTTCTTCGTTCGCGATGCGAACGCCTACAATGCGTTCTCGCACGAGCAGATCACGCGGGGCGCGTTCACCTACCTGCGAAGTCATCCCCACGTCTTTGCTGAAACCGATCAGTGGATGAACCAGGCGGGGCAGCACTCAGGCCTGCTCGAAGAGACGCTGGTGCGCGCGACTGTTGATGCCGATTTCAAATCAGATGTGTGGCTGGGCGGCTGGTTTCACAAACCGTTCACGGGCGCGCAAACCAGCTCGAGCTTCGCGATGTTCACGCGCATGCTGCACTTCATTGTCGTCAAGCAGCACGGCGACTTCTGGCAAAGCGATGGCTACGCCTACCGGCATGGCTCACATGATGATAACGATGCCTATCTGGCCACGCCAAGCTGCACGGTTGTGGGCAAGCTGTCGCGCGCCCTGGGCGGCAA
Source organism: candidate division WWE3 bacterium (assembly GCA_038231515.1). Taxonomy (GTDB): domain Bacteria; phylum Bdellovibrionota; class UBA1018; order UBA1018; family UBA923; genus JACQAX01. The sequence continues at coordinate 7,171 of JBBRLF010000074.1, read as the reverse complement.
TAACCCGGCCTTTCCGCAGCATGGTATCGATCTGGGCACCTATAATGAAGGTTTCGAGGGCCGGCCCCGCGACTGGCACGAGATGTTCTTTGGTGACAACGATGCCGACGACGCGGTTTTTCCACCAGCTAATGTGCCGGCACAGGCAGCCTTCGATGCAATGCTGCGCTCGGAGCGCAACACGGCTGACATCACCAACAGCTGGACTGAAACTCTGCCACTCGTCACTGGAATCTTCTCGACGGGCCACCTCTCGCGCCACTACTGGCGCGGCGAAGTCTCGGGGCTGCCCCGGGGCCTGGACCTGCTTGGAATCACGTTGCACATGGCGCAAGATGTAACCGTACCCCAGCACGCCTTGGGAACCACCGACTGGTGTCATCAAGAGCTGGAAGACCTGGCAGACAGCATGGAGTGCGGCACCACCGGTCACATCGACATTACGCCCTACAATCAGGGCAACTTCGGCGGCAATGCTTACAGCCAGTGCCACGCGCTTTACGACGAGAAGCTCATCGCCCGTGCCTTCGCAACGGTTCCCGCGCTGAATCCCAACAGCAATACGCCGGTAGGCGAGCGACTACGTGGTATCGCCTTTGAAAGCGCGCGCTGGGCCTGGGGCGACCCGCGCCACTCTGTCGATGACCTGGGCACGGTGCTGCCTGACGGCCGCGAGTTCACCGCCAATCATTGCAGCGGGATACTCAAGCATCAGGAAGTCAAAGACCAGCTCCGCTACCAGTACAATCTGGCCATCGCCGCCTCGGTCATGGTCTTTGAACTTTCTGCCCATGCCTACGAAGCACCCCGTGCCAAAATCCGGCAACAGACTTTAGCGACTCGACTTTTTGATCTATTCCACCTGGCTGGACTGAACTAACTCAGACTCCAGCCTGGTTCGGGTTTCGGACATCTGGCGTCGAACAAGCAATTTTAGAAATGAATGCCCAGGCCGACACCCAGAACGACGCCGGACAAGTCGATGGCGCGCGGCACGAAAACGCCCGTCCTGGCGAATACCTCTGAGCCCCCCGAAATCGGCGCCGCAACCGACGTATCGATATCCTCTGTGCGCAGGTACCGGTAGCCCAGTTCCATGAATACCGAAATAATACGGCCCAGGGGGCGTGTGAGATTCAGCCGTGCCAGCGTCGTAAACGGCTGACGTTGCAAGACGATGATGTTGGGCTGGGGCAGCGCCGAGGCTTCGGCGGCAAACGTCGTCGACAGCGCCACGCCACCAAAAATACCGAAGCTCAATCGCATCGCGGGCAGCTTGGCGATATAGAAATCAAAACCCAACATGGTAGGATACGAACGAATCGAGAGATTGAAGTTTACGCCTGACGAATTTTCCTTGGCGACGATGTCTTTGACCATCGCCTCGGAACGAAACTCCATGGCAACGCGTTCGCTGATAAAAACCCCGAACTCGCCGCCGACGTAGTAACCGGTGTTGAGATCCTGAAAATCGAAAAGAAAGTTCAGCTCATCGGGACGAAAAAAATCGAAGCCGCCCAGACCGCGAATGAAGAACTTGCGATCGCGCTCGGGCTTGGGTCCCTGAGGCACATCGTCCTTCGACACAAGACTATCGTCTTTGGGCTTGTAGACCGACAGGAAAGTTTCACTCAGCCAGCCATACGCTCCGGTCTTGGAGCGGATTTTGTACCAGCCACCGGGCATGGGGTAACTCGAAATGCGAACTTCGGTACCGACTGCCAGGTACTCCAGCACCTTGGCATTCGAGCGGGGTTCGAGCCGGATGGGCGCATTGTCGACCACGATGGTGGAATCCTGGGCTGCCCGGGCGGGGCCCGCCAGGATACTTAGTATGGCTGCGGCGAAAAGTACTGCCAGGCTATTGCGCAATGCTCTTCATCCCTGTCTCTTGAGGGCCTGAACCAGGACCATCGGATCGATCTTCGTTCCGTGCAGGTTCACGCCCCAGTGTAAATGTGGCCCGCTGGCTCGACCGGTCATGCCGCTTAAGCCCATGACCTGCCCCTTTTTCACGATGTCGCCCTCTTTGACGAGTAACTTCGACATGTGTCCATAGATCGTGAACATTCCAAAACCATGATCAAGAATCACCGTATTGCCCGTGTAAAAAAGCAGACGCGCAATGGCCACCTGGCCGGCAAGGGGTGCCGCGATCTGCGTACCCATGGGCGCGCGCAGATCGGTTCCGAAATGCACGCTTTGCTTTTTGCCATTGTAAACACGCGCGCTGCCAAAGGCCGAGGTAATCGCGCTTGCGATGGGCATGAGCACAGGGGGATCCCAGAACTTCGTAAGCGTCTTGGTCGCATAGGCGCGCCCAAGAATGATCCGGTCCTTGGCGATCAGCTTCTGATCTTTTTTCGAAGGACGAATCGTGCGCGGCGGCACGCGCAGCCTTTCGCTCGGATAGGTACCACTTTTGACCGCGACGCTCGTGTGACTTTCGATGAATTCACCGGCGACCTTGGTCTTGATGCTGAGATTGACGGCGCCAGGCTTCGTGCCATATTCGATGCCGACAATCGCTGAATATTTATGGAAGGCGCCCCCGGCTGACGGCTCGCCATCGGGGAAAAAATCTATAACGTGGCCCTGAAAAAGACCCGTAGCATCCTGAATTTCGCCTTGCGACTCGACGGACGCATAAAAAACTCCGCCTTCAGTCAAAGTTTCAGAAGGGACTTCAACTTCAACCCTGCCGCTGGTCGTGCGAGTGGGCGGTGGCTCAGTTTTCGGGGGCGAGCCCGCGCAGGCCATCGTCGTGACCGTGAAAAGCAAAATGGGAAGTCGTTTAGAGAATACGCGCGCGAGTCTTTCCATCGTGAAAGACCAACGCCACCTCGCGGCCGGTTTTCGCATCCTTAGTGGATTTCACCAGCTCTGACGTAACGGGGTCTTGTACTAAAGTATAACCCCGCCCCAGAACTTTTAAAGGAGAAAGGGCTTCCATGCGTCCCGATAAAGCCTCGAGCTGCCGGCGTCGCTCTGAAACCTTGCCCTCAATCGAGTAGGAAAGGTGCAGTTCGAGCTCGGTAAGGGTGTTTTTAAGTCGTGCCAGCCGTTCCGAGGGGCTCACGAGCCGGTTTTCGAGCATCAATAGGGACGACTTCGCTCTGGCTAGCCTTCCCGACATGGCCAGCGCCAATCGGCGCTCTGAGGAAATAAGAGATTCAACGAGCTCAAGCCGGTTGCGAGATACGAGTTCGGCAGCGGCCGAAGGCGTAGGCGCACGCAGATCGGCGGCAAAGTCGCACAGCGTAAAATCAACCTCGTGGCCCACCGCTGAGATCACCGGAATGGAGCTTGCGGCTACGGCACGCACTACTCTTTCGTCGTTAAAACACCAGAGGTCTTCCATCGAGCCACCACCACGTGCCATGACGAGCACGTCGGCCAGCTTGTACTTGTTGATAACTTCGACCGCCCGAACGAGCTGCTCGGGTGCCGCGTCGCCCTGTACCACTGACGGCACGACCAGAATCGAAATGCCGGCATTGCGGCGGCCCAGCACGTTCAACATATCTTGAAGTGCCGCGCCCGTAGGCGAGGTTACGATCGCCACGCGCCTGGGATGCGGGGGAATCGGCCTCTTGCGCTCGGGTTTAAACAGCCCTTCTTTGAGCAGCTTGGCCTTAAGCTGCTCAAACGCCAGCGTGAGCGCGCCGTGCCCCACCGGCTCCACGCCGTCGACGATAAGCTGATAGTTGCCACGAGGCGCATAGACCGAGATGCGGCCATGCGCGAGCACCTCGATGCCGTCGGTGACGGCGAATTTCAGCTTACCCTTTGCGCCAAACATGGCGCACGAAAGCACCGCGCCGGAATCTTTCAGGCTGAAATAGATATGCCCGGCGGCGGATGGCTTGAAGCCCGTAATCTCGCCCTTTACCCAAACCTCGCCCACCTCAGACTCGAGTAGGCCTTTGATTTTGGCGGTTACCTGCGTGACGGTAAGACTCGGCCTTGACGACTTGGGCGCATCAAACTGAATCTGAAACTGCTCGCTCACTTGCGTTTTTTATCAGTGGCGGTCTTTACGCCGGTCGTCGGTACGTCCACGCCCGCGGCCTTGAAAATCTGATAGCTCTTGATGTAGTTCAGCGCCTGTTTAACCTGATAATCGTCCTTGGCGACAAAGGGCTTGAACTCCTCTTTGGCCTTATCCTTCTTTTTATCATCAGCCGTCTTGTCCGCATCTTTGACCATGTACTCGTCCGGACGAAAATCCTTCTCGTCGCTGAGTTCGTTGGTCATATGATGTTTCAGATCGCGCTCGCGAATGAAGCTGCCTTTGCGCAGGGCCTCGTCGAGCGTCTTCTGGTCGAAATCATCGAGCAGAATATCAGGCTGAATGCCTTTGAGCTGAATCGAGCGGCCGCTGGGCGTGTAGTAGCGGGCAATGGTGAGCTTCAGACCCACCTCGGGCTGCAGCTCAATAACGGTCTGCACCGAGCCCTTGCCAAAAGTAGGCTGGCCCATGATGACGGCACGTTTATGGTCTTGCAAAGCGCCGGCCACGATTTCGCTGGCCGAGGCGCTGGCGCCATTGACGAGCACCGCGACTGGAAAATCCTTGCGCGCCATGCCCTTCTTGGCCTGCTGAATATCCGTTTCCTTGTTTCGAGTTTTCGTGGAAACCACGACGCCTTCATCAATGAACAGGCTGCTCACGGAAACCGCCTGATCGAGCAGGCCGCCCGGGTTATTGCGCAGGTCGAAGACCAGGCCGCGAATAGGTCCCTTCTTTTCGAACTCCGACATCGCGTGCCTCATGGTGTCAGTGGACTGTTCGTTAAAGTTGGTCAGACGCAGATAAAGAAAGCCGGGCTCGAGTGTTTCGGATTTAGTAGTCTGAATTTTGATTTCCGCCCGTGTGACGCGATATTCCTTGGGCTTTTCCAGGCCATCCCGCCAGATCGACATGACAACATCGCTGCCCCGCTTGCCGCGCATCTTCGCCACCGCTTCAGAAAGGCTCATGCCTTTGGTGCTCTCGCCATTGATTTTCAAAATCTTGTCGCCGGCTTTAAGTCCCGCCTTGTAGGCCGGCGTGTCGTCGATGGGCGTGACCACGGTAAGAATCGAGTCTTTCAGTCCGATCTCGATGCCAACGCCGCCAAACTTGCCCGACGTATCGGTCTTCATGTCCTTGAAAATTTCCGGCGGCAAAAAATTCGAGTGCGGATCGAGCGTATCCATCATGCCCTTGATGGCGCCGTAGATCAGATCCTTGTTCTTCACCTCTTCGACGTAGTTCTGCTCGATGAAATATAAAACTTTCTGAAACAGACCCAGGTTCTCGTAACGGTCGCCATTGGCCTCTTTGGCGGCGGCGGCATCCTTGGCATTCTTTTCGGGCGTCGCCTCTTTAGGCGACTCCTTGGCGAAACTCGCGCTGCCAAAGGCGGTGAATACGAGTAAAATCGCAACCAGCTGTCTGCGCATTTTGAAATCCCTCTGCTATTGTTTACTCAAAGTTATAGAGCCATTCAGAAGCCATTGCATCGGATTTATCGCGACGTTCCTGTTTCGGATCTCAAAATAAAGGGGCTCTCCCGAAGTCTTGCCCAGCACGTGGCCCTGCTTGACTTCGGCACCCTCTGTTTTCGCGACGCTGCCCATCTGTCCATATAGAGTGTAATACTGTCCGGGGTGTTCAACGATAGCGATTAGGCCATAATTTTTGAGGGGACCGGCAAAAACAACCTTGCCGTCAGAAACCGCTTTTACCTCAACCATCGGCGCCGCCTCGATGGTGATGCCTTTCTGAAAGGTCAGCAGATTCGTTTTGGGGTTATACGACTTGCCAAAGGTGCTGACTACCCGGCCCTGCACCGGAAAAGGTAACTTCCCGCGCAGCGCCGCAAGGTCGAGGCCCAGGATATTTGCCGACGAAAGCGGCTTTTGAATCGCCGAACTTACCGCCAGCGGCTGCGGATATGGCTGCGGCTTAGAGTCGGCTCGCAGCTGCGGCTTGAACCTTGCCAGCACCTGCTCGAGCTCATGTTCGCTTTCGCGCAGCGACCGCACCCGGCTCAAGGCCTCGAGCCGGCTGGTGCGATTGGTGCGGATAATTTCTTTCTGCACGTCTTCGTTGGCGCTCATCAGCATGATCTCGCTGTGCATCTCCTGCACGTAATAGTCGAGCCGGTTTTTCTCTTCCAGAATGCGCAGCTCGAGATTCTGTGCCTGCACTACGTTTTCGCGCAGGCGTGCGACATTTGAAAGCTCCTTGCCCAGCGTCTTGGCCAGAAAATAAGACTTCTGGTTCTCGCTTTCGACGTCGCGCAGCCAGCTCGCATCCAGCGCTTCGCTTTCGGTAAGCCGGGTCAGCTCGCGCAGTCTTGCCCGCAGCTCGATCTTCTGCTGCTCGATATTCGAATACAGCACCTTCTTCTGGGCTGCCAGATCATCGAGGCTCATTCCCAGCTCGCTGATGCGCTTTTTCGAAATTTCGACTTCCTTCTGCTGCAGCAGCACCAGCCGTCGGATTTTCTTGAGCTGATTGGCGGCCGAAATCTGGTTCTCGCGGCCCAGCAGCAGATCGCGCTCAATATTATTGATCTCGCCACGCACGGCTTCGATATTGGCCACGGGATGTGGACGAGCCGCGGACGCAGGGGTGCCCGCCATCAGGCACGCGGCCAGCAAAACTCCGATTAACGTTTTGCGATTCGTACAGCCGCCCATAAACTCCCTGTCATGCCCGCCAAAGTTCCCACTGCCGCCAGTACCAACGCCAGCCCCAATAATTCAAAATGATACGGATGGTAACCAATCGCGGCAAACAGCTCGTTGAGCTGCGACTCAAAAAGATGCCCATAGGCCAGCAGTAAAGCTGCGGCCAGCAAGCCGCCCAGCGCGCCTTCGATCAGCCCCTCGATCGCAAAGGGCAGAAAGATATGCGAACGACGCGCGCCCAGCACAGAAAGTGTATTGCGTACCTGGGTCTGAAACGCCGAACCCAGCTTGAAGTGATTCAACAAGATACAAAGCAGGGCCGCGCTCATGCCAACAATCAAGGCCAGCGCTCGGCGCGCGTAGCGCGCTCATCGCCCCCGCCTATCAAGCCCGAAAAACCGGTTGGTACCTATATCCATGTGATAATCTGAAGCGAAGAGAGTGGGGTCGGCCGGCACCAGAGTCAGGTGAGGGGCATTGAATATCC
>JBBRLF010000073.1:0-16946 GCA_038231515.1 candidate division WWE3 bacterium | reverse complement strand
GGCTTCGTCGGCTTGCAGATACAGCGCCCAGCGGCCACGGCAGGCCTCGAGGGCGATATTGGTCTGTTCGCTCAGCACCAGGCCCCGATCGGTTTTGGAGTCATCCCAAACCGAATGGATGATGCGAATTTTCGGGGATTGTAACCGCGCGATAAGCTCTTCGGTGCCATCTTCCGATTTTCCGACGTTGATGACGAGCTCATCCACGAGTGGCAACATCGATTCGACGCACTCTGTTATCGGAAAATCGTACTTCAAGGCATTCCGAATGAACGTAAAACCGCTGAGCAACATAAGATTTCAACAGTAGCGTGCTTGGTGTACGTTTGGAAGTATGAGTTTCCAGGCCAAAGTGCGCCGAATTCTTGTCATCAAGAACAGGGCCATCGGCGATACGATATTGACCACCGGGCCGCTGCGCCTGCTGCGGCGACATTTTCCGCAGCATCAGATTCACGTCATGGTTCGTTCGCCTGCCGGTGAGCTGCTTGAGGGCCTGCCGTATGTCGACCGCATCATTTCGGCGCTCGAACCCAAAGAAAGGATCGAGCGTGTCGCCTACTGGATGCGCCTGGTTAGGCGACTGCGGGCCCAACGCTATGAAATGGTGCTGAATTTTCACGCCTCCTTTCGCACCTCGCTTATCGCTAAGCTTTTGCGCACGGACAAATGCATCGCCAATCACCACGAGCTCAAGGGGCGCAACTGGTTTTCTGATCTGAACGTGCCGGGGCGGGGTGCGGTGAAGTCGATCATCGACCGCGACCTTGATGTGCTGCGCGCAATCGGAATTGACGCAAACGTCAGTGACGCCATGCCCGAAATTGTGCTGTCGCCAACCGAACTTGCCGAAGCCGCCGCTTTATTCATGGGCGACACCAAAGGCCACCGAAATAGAATTTTTCTCGGAATCGGCGGAAGCCGCGAGACCAAACGCTGGCCGGCCCATCACTACGCAACCCTTATTCATCATCTGGCCAAAGATCAGGATGCGCGTTTCGTGCTTTCGACCGTCGCAACCGACCGGCACTGGCTTGACGGCTTTTGGCCACTTCTTCAACGTGATTCTCTGCTCGAAGGCAGGGTACGGCATTTTTCATCCGCCTCGTTGCGCCAGACCGCGAAGATCATGTCTCAATGCGAAGTTTACGTGGGAAACGACTCCGGGCTCAAGCATCTGGCAGTAGCCCTGGGGCTGCGCACGTTCACCTTTTTTGGCCCCGAGGCGCCGCTGGAGTGGCATCCCTACGAGACCAAGTCGCATCGGTACGCGTATCTCGAAAACATGCCCTGTCGTATCGAATCTGGAAAACATTGGTGTGCCATTCCGGTTTGCAACCAGCATGGGCACAAGTGTATGCAGAATCTGGCGCCAGACCAGGTCTGGGGCGATATTGAGGAACTTCTGGGGAAGCAAATACCATGATCAGCGGCTTTACGATCATCCGCAACGGCCTGAAATTCGATTTCCCTTTTACCGAAAGCATTCGCAGCGCCTTGCCGATCTGCGACGAATTTATCATCAACGTTGGCGCGTCTGAAGACGCCACTCGCCAGTCCATCGAGCAGCTGAGTTTGCGGTTGCCGCAGGCCGAGGCCGCCAAAATTAAAATCATCGAAACAGAATGGCCGCTCAACGATCCGGCCAAGCGCCAGGGCGGCCAGATTCTGGCCGACCAGACCAATCTCGCGCTGGGGCATTGTAAAAACACCTGGTGCCTGTATCTTCAGGCCGACGAGGTTTTGCACGAGGAAGATTTGCCCGTGATTCACGAGCAGCTTTCTGAGTGGCGCGACAATCAGAAGATCGAAGCGGTTGTTCTGGAGTACGTGCATTTCTATGGCAGCTACTCGGTTATCCAGACCTCGCGCTCGTCTTATCGTCGCGAGATTCGCGTGGTCCGCAACGGTCTTGGCATTCGCTCAACCGGCGATGCCCAGAGCTTTCGCCATGGCGACGGACGCAAGCTGAATGCGGCTTTGAGCTCGGCCAGGGTGTTTCACTACGGCTGGGTACGACCCCCGGCAGTCATGCGCGAAAAAACCGGCTTCATGGATACGCTTTATCATCCCAATGCCACCGCCGAAAAACCAGCCACGGGCGACAACTATGTTTATAAGCGTATCGTCGGACTAAAACCCTTCGAAGGGACGCATCCTAATGTCATGCGCGAGCGGGCGCAGAATGCCCCGGTTTTTGATTTTTCTGCGGCTCCAAAGGTATTTCATGTAAAAGATAGCTGGAAATTGCTTTCAGGCTTGATAGAAAAGACCATTGGAATTCGACCGTTTGAGTACCGGAACTATAAGTTGATAAAACCCTAATGAAGATAACCAAACCGCTCGCCAGCATCATCATGACGACCTACAACTCGCCCAGACATCTGGAGCTGGCGTTGTCGGGGCTGCAGATTCAGACCGAGACAAATTTCGAGCTGCATATCGCCGACGACGGCAGCACCTCTGAGACGTCCGACGTGGTTGAGCAGTTCATGCAGCGTGCGCCGTTTCCGGTGGTTTATTCCTGGCAGCAGGATCTGGGATACCGCAAGACCAAGATTCTCAACGAGTCCATTCGCAAGGCCAAAGCCGATTACTACATCTTCATCGACGGCGACTGCGTCTGTCATAAAGATTTCGTGGCCAATCATCTCAAGTTTCGTCAAAAAGGTTACTACCTGGCTGGCCGTCGCGTCGAGCTGGGCCCCGATTACAGCAAGCGGCTTACGGCCGAGATGGTTTTGCGTGGCGCGCTGAACCGTCCGAACCTGGGTCTTATGATGAGCTGTCTCAAAAAAGACAGTGAGTATTTTCATCGCAGCCTTCCGGTATACAACTCCACGCTGCGCAAGATGCTCAAGATGGAAATGGTCGATGACATGAAGGGCTGCAACTTTTCGGTCGATCGCGAATCGCTTTTCAAGATCAACGGCTTTGACGAGGACTACGAAGGCTATGCCCGCGAAGACACCGATCTGGAGCTGCGGCTGCAGTATCTGGGGCTGAAGATCAAATCACTCAAAGGCCTTGCGATTCAGTATCACGTCTGGCACGACCGGTTACCCGAGAGCGAGAACAACAAGCGCAAGCTCAAGACCATCTCGACGCAGGCCAATCCGATTTGCAAAAATGGGCTTGTGAAGCATACGTGAGGTGGGAAGCGGTTTCGGTTTCCATTGCGGTTGCCGTTGCTGTCTCGTTTCCGGTTTACGGTGGGCTGCGCTTTCAAAAGTTTGAAAAAAGTATTGAGGGTGAACCAGTTGAGGTTTTTGTCGCGCGTGAAGACGAGCGCGAACCCCATTCGGCCTGGCAAAGCCTGGGTGCGGGTTCCTATCCCAATCCCGGCTTGAGCTTGCCTGAGATGGCTTCACGGGTGGGTGCGGCCATGGCGGTCAACGCGAACTTTTATCGCGAAGACACACCGGGCAATCAAGAACCCATCGGTCTGGTGCTACACCAGGGTAAGATCCTCGCATTTCCAAACCGCAGCTATCCCAGCGTGGGAATGCTGGAAGGGGCCCTGCATTGGGACCAGGTTGAGCTGCGCGCACAGGCCGCCGGACAAAACATCTGTCGCATTAACGCAGCACCAAGCTCTGACGACTGCGTCGCGCTCTGGACGCGGGCGCCAAAAGAGTTGAAGAACGCCTCGTATTTTTCGGGTCCGGTGGGCGGCTTGCCGCTCGGAAAATCGCAGTTCAAGATCGGTCCGCGCGGTACCTGGGCGGTGCAGTGGCGTGGCCCCAACGCGCGGGGGGCGAAAACCGGGATGCTGAGTTTGAATATCGGGCTGCATGGTCAGCAGTTCGGCGACAAATGGCAAAAGGTCACCGAAGCCGTATCGGGCAGCCATATTCTGACGACCGGAAAAACCGTTCCCGCGATTACGCATTCCTGGCCCGGTACGCGGCAGCCGCGCACCATGGTGGGGGCCGATAAAGAAGGCCGGCCCTGGGTGGCGGTATTCGATGGCCGTCGCCAAACAAGCAAGGGTGTTTCGCTTGTCGCCGGCTGGGAATTTTTGCATCAAAGCATCGGCGCGGTTTGGGCTCTGAATTTGGATGGGGGCGGCTCTTCGACGATGATTTATGAAGGCAGACTGGTGAATCATCCCAGCGACACGTACCCACGCTCGGTTGCCGTGGGTTTTGGGGCCAAGGCCGGCGTCAGATCAAAGTGAGAACAGGTCTTTGCGATAGTGTTTCAGCACGGGCAGCTCTTTGCGTACCTTGGCCAGAAACTTGAAGTCAATATCCGCCACGATCACCGTTTCGCAGTCGGGCGCCAGCGCGATGATATTGCCCCAAGGGTCGATCACGCAGGATTTTCCGTACGACGACTTCTTCTCGGCATGCTTGCCAATTTGCGCGGGTGCGATGATGTAGACCTGATTTTCAATCGCACGGGCTTTAAGCAGGGCCAGCCAGTGGTCTTTGCCGGTGTATTCGGTAAAGGCGGCCGGCACGAATATAATACGTGCGCCGTTGAAGGTCAGGCTGCGGTAAAGCTCGGGAAAACGCAGGTCATAGCAAACAGTAAGACCAACCTTGCCAAAAGGCGTGTCGACGACGCGCAGCTGGGTGCCAGGCTTGAAAGTTTCGGATTCGCGGTAAGCCCGCGTTTCTTCGAGGTCGCTGTCAAAGAGATGAATCTTGTCGTACGAAACGATCTCATGGCCATCGGGGCCGAAGAGGATCGACCGATTCAGCAGGCGGTCGGATTTTTTTTCGTTAAGCGTCGGGATGCTGCCGGCCAAAATGTAAACGCCGTGGGTTTTGGCGAACTCGCGCACCATGCGGTAAGCCACGCCGTCTTTGGAACGCTCAGCCTCTTTGAACATCTCGGCCTTCGTGCCGATAAACGAAAAATATTCCGGCAGGGCAATCAGCTCAGCGCCTTGCCTGACGGCTCGCAGCATCAGCGCGGTCGCCACGGCGAGATTTTTCTTTTTGTTCGCCTTGGACGTGAGCTGAACTGCGGCTACGAGCATTAACGGCTCCGGCGATCGGGCTGTCCGCCCACGCGCCCAATCGACTGATACGAAAAGCCCAGATCGGCCATCGTCTCAGGCGAATAGATGTTTCGGCCGTCGAAAATAACCGGCGTCTTGAGTGACGACTTAATACGGGCGAAATCGGGATTACGAAACTCATTCCACTCCGTAATCACCACCAGCGCATCGGCACCTTTAAGCGCATCATAGGCCGAGGCTACGCACACGACGTCCGCATTTTTTGAAAAGTGTTTGCTCGCCTCTTTTGCCGCCACCGGATCGTAGGCTTGAACACGGGCTCCGGCTTTGGTGAGGTGTTCGATGACCACCAGGCTTGGGGCGTCACGCATGTCGTCGGTATTGGGCTTGAACGAAAGGCCCCAGATCGCAAAAGTTTTGCCTTTGATATTCTTGTCAAAATGACGGTCGATCTTGCGAAAAAGCAGCTCTTTTTGCGTCTGATTCGCCGACTCGGCGGCCGCGATGATTTCCATCGGCTGCCCGTGGTCGCGCCCCGTCTTGAGCAGCGCTTTGACGTCTTTGGGAAAACACGAGCCGCCATAGCCCACGCCGGCATACAGGAAATGTTTGCCAATGCGAACGTCGGTCGTGATGCCCTTGCGTACGCTTTCGATGTCGGCGCCAACGACTTCGCAAAGATTCGCGATCTCGTTGATAAAAGAGATCTTCGTCGCCAGAAATGAGTTGGCAGCGTACTTGGTCATCTCGGCCGAGACATTGCTCATCCACAAGATAGGATTGCCCTGGCGCACGAACGGCGCATAGAGCTGGGCCATGGTTTTGTATGCGCTTTCTTTGGCGGTTCCAATCACGACGCGATCGGGCTTGAGAAAGTCGTCAATGGCCGTACCCTCTTTGAGAAACTCGGGGTTCGAGACCACGTCAAATTCGACCTGAGTGCGTGAGCGAATCAGCTTTTCGACCTTGGCCGCCGTGCCGACAGGCACGGTGGATTTATTTACAACGATCTTGTAACCATTGAGGTTATCGGCGATCGTTTCGGCCGCCTTCATGAAGAGCTCGAGGTCGGCCGAGCCATCTGTTGACGAAGGGGTGCCTACCGCGATGAAGATGACCTCGGCCTTTTGAATCGAGGCGGGGCCATCGGTCGAAAAGAGCAGGCGCCCTTCTTTTTGGTTCCGAATGACCAGATCAGTCAAGCCTGGCTCATAAATGGGAATCTGACCCTTATTCAGGGCTTCGATCTTTTCCTTGTTCAGATCAACGCAGGTGACCTCGTTGCCGTTTTCGGCAAAACAGGTACCAGCGACCAAACCGACGTATCCTGTGCCTAAAACGCAGATCCTCATTTTCATTCCCTCATTTTAAAGTAGATTTAGAAATTATGGCGCTGCCCCAAATAAGTCAAACGATCTCGGCCACGGTTATTGCGCTCAACGAGGAGCGTGATTTGCCGCGTTGTCTTGATTCGCTGCGGTTTTGTGACGAAATCATCGTCATCGACAGCGGCAGCACCGACGCTACCGTCGCAGTGGCCCGCAAAGGCGGCGCCAGGGTGGTCGTCGAGCCATGGCGCGGCTACGGCGCTCAGAAAAACTTTGCCCAGGCGCAGGCCGTGGGAACCTGGATACTCAATGTCGACGCCGATGAGGTGATTACCCCCGAGCTGCGTGAAGAGATTTTGGCCGAAGTTCGGTCTGCGCAGGCTGCAGTGGGATATGCTGTTGCGCGTAAAACCTTCTACATGGGTCGCTGGATACGCCATGGTGGCTGGTATCCCAACTATGTCACGCGCCTGGTACGCAAAGGACATGGCGCCTGGACCGAGCCCAATGTGCACGAGGAGCTGCGAGTTGAGGGCGAATGTCGGGAACTGAGCAATCCGATGCTGCACTATACTTTCAGCGATATCGCCGACCAGGTGGGCACCAACGTTCGTTATGCTCGCCAGGGGGCCTTGGATTTAAAAACCCGAGGTGCTCCGCCCAGCTACTTTCGGCTCATGGCCAAGCCGTTCGGCAAGTTCTTTGAAACGTATTTTCTCAAGGCCGGGTTCCTCGATGGCCTTCCAGGGTTTATAATATCGGTAAATGCGGCTCACAGCATGTTTCTCAAGTACGCTTATTTGCTTGAGATGAACCGCAAACAGGTTGCCGTGCCTTATGAAAATACTGATTCTCGACAATAATATCGACCAGCCTTGGGGATTATGCGGCGATTTTCGTCGCTATCTCGAGGGTCAGACCGTGGTGCGTCGTGCTCCGCAGGGCGACCTGCCATTGAATCTGGAGCCTTATACCCACGTTATCTTGTCGGGCAGTCGCACCTGCATCCTCGATTCCTCGCCCTGGGTTGGCGAGCTGATGGGGCTTGTACGCAAGATTATTGACGCGGGCACGCCAATTCTTGGCGTGTGTTACGGCCATCAGATTATTGCACGCAGTTTTGGCGGTGATCCAGCTGTTCGCATCTCGCCGACCCCTGAGTTTGGCTGGGTTGAGATTGAACAGAATGCGCCGAACCCGATTTTAGAAGGTCTGCCGAAGAAGTTTTACTCGTTTCAGTCGCATTTCGAAGAGGTGCAAAAAGCGCCGCCCGGGTTCGTGGTGACGGCCACGTCCCCTCGGTGCGCCATTCAGGCTTATTATGTCGACGGCAAGCCAGTTTACGGCGTGCAGTTTCACCCCGAGCGCAACGCGACCGAGGGACAGCTGTCCATCGATTCGAAAAAGTTGACGAAGCCGCCTGTTTCCAAGGATTGCATTTTTGGCGACGGGAAGGCAGGATCTGTTTTTTCAGAACATGTCGCAAAAACAATCTTTAGCAATTTCCTCCGACAACGGGGAAACGGGAAGTGAGAATCGCGCTGTGGCCCTAGCCAAGAAGCTGCTCTTGAACGCCATCAAGGCGGGCATTACGTTGGGCATTCTCGTCTATCTGTATAACCGGGGACTGCTCGACTTCACCAAAGTCCGAACCGTTTTGACCAACCCCATGGTCTTTCTGGTTTCGCTGTTCCTGCTAAGCTCGTGTTGCGTGGGCGCCACATTTCGTTGGTGGCTGCTGCTGCTGGGGCAGAAGTTGCGGGTAAATAAGTTTGAGACCTTTGAGCTTTCGATGATCGGCGTTTTCTTCAATACGGCCATTCCCGGCGCAGTCAGTGGCGATCTGGTGAAGGGCTATTACGTCGTCCGCCAGCAAGACGACGGCCGCGGACGCATCAAGGCTTTTACGACGCTGCTGCTCGATCGGCTGCTGGGTCTGAGCGCGCTGATCTGTGTTTCGTTTGCCGCGATGATTTTCAATGTTGGTCAGGTGCTGGCTAATCCCGGCCTGCGGCCTTTGGCGGGCATAGTTACGCTGCTCTGGCTGGGCGTCGTCGGATTTTACGCTTTCGTTTTGATCGAATGGCCGTTCTCAAAAAAGCTTAGCGGAATTCTTGGCAAGCTTCCGGCCGGCGATTATCTGGTAAAGCTCTTTGAAGCCGTAAAAACCTATGAGAACTGCCGGCACTATATTTATAAGGGGCTGGCCATCTCGGTGGCCGTTCATTGTACGCTGATCGGTGTGGTGGTTTTGCTGGCGCACACCCTGGGCGGCTTTGAAAACGTGCCGCTCAGCAAGTTCTTCTTTCTCGTGCCTTTTGCCTTTCTGGTAACCGCGATTCCGATTGCCCCGGCAGGGCTGGGTACCGGGCACGTCGCCTTTCTTGAGCTTTTCAAGCTGGTGGGGGCTCAGGGCGGTGCTGATCTTTTCACGGCCTACATCACCTTTCAGATTCTGCTCAGCCTGGTAGGCGGATTGTTCTACATTAGATACCGCGGCCACCTTCCCAAAGCCGCTTAGCCCGGGTTAGACTGGGGTCAATGCGTGCGACCTCTCAACCAGTTTTATTCACTATTTTAATGACGACGTTGGTCATGCTTCAGACCGGCTGTGGCCCTGCAAAAAAAGTAGCCGGCATTGGCGACTTCAAGGTGGACGTTTCTGGCAAAAATCTGACCGCCAGCCTTCAGCTCACCAAATATCAGGCAAATGTGGAAGTCACGCTGCCCGTTCCCAAGCTAAAAGATGCTTACATTGGGATAGGCGCCGACCCGAACAACTCCAAGGGCTCGTTGCTTCATTTTATCACCCCGCTCAGCTCGATTGCCGATGCGGTCATTGACGGTTCGATGCCGGTGCGCGGACTTCCTGATGGCCGGCCGCTCTATGGCACCACTCAAAGCGCGCTGCCGTCGTTTGATTTTGCCGTCGATAAGCTCAATTTGCGCCTTTATGTCGCAGCCGACGTCTTTGGGCTGTTCATTCCGCTGCCGTTACCCGCTTTTGGACAGCCCATCACGTTTCCCATCAAGGACCCGCGCGGCTATGTCGTCGCGTACGCGATTGCCGTGTCGCCGGCCGCAAATGGCAAGGGTGCCGGCATAATTGTGTTGTTTCCGGTCGCCAGCAACGCAAATTTGCCATAGATTGTAAAAATAACGCATGGAACAACGCCACACCATCCTTATCGTGGACGACGAACAGGACAACCGGGACCTGCTTGAGCAGATCCTGGGCGATAAATACAAATTGCTTATGGCTGCCGATGGCGAAGAGGGTTTGCGCATCGCCAGAAGCATGATGCCCGAGCTTATCCTGCTCGATATCACGATGCCAAAGCTGGATGGAATCGCGGTCTGCGAGGCGCTGCGTTCGCACGAGGGCACGCGCGAAATTCCGGTCATCATGCTGACCGCGGTAAGCGACATCGACTGCCGCATTAAATCGTTCACCTTGGGTGCCGACGACTTCGTGCCCAAGCCGTTTCGGCCCAAAGAGCTGCTTGCGCGCGTGGAATCCAAGATGCGCCGGGTGGAAGAGCGCCTGGGCAAGTCCGAGCTTCTCGAGGTTGGCAATCTCGTGGTGGACTTGAAAAAGCTCGATGCGTCCATCAGCGGACGGTCGCTGCACCTGAGCGTGCTGGAGTTTAATTTACTGAGATGCCTGGTGCAGAACAAAGACCGGGTCATGAGCCGCGAGCGCATTTTAGAAGCGGTTTGGCGCGACGCTGCGGTATCGGATCGCACGGTGGATACGCATATTGTTTCTTTGCGTAAGAAGCTTGAAGGGTTTGATCACACTCTGGCCACGATTTATGGCGCGGGTTACGTTCTCAAAAAAGAGTAAATCCCGGCTACCGAAACCAGTAACCGGAACTTACCAAATCAAGCTGCGTCTTTTTCCAGATCAACAGCCGGCTCAGCCTTGGTGTCCACGATAGACCCCAAAGTCTTGATCTTGCTGCTGCCCCGTCCAAGAACCGCATGCTTATAGCTTGCCAGCCCTATCTTACGGGTCATTTTCTGAGACACGCGTTTACAAGCCCCGAGCAGAAAAACCACCATCTCAAGCCATTGAGCGGGGGTTTTTTCAGGAAGCGAAGGCTGCTTGGTTTCCAGCTCGGTCTCTTCGACCACGGTGCCAGAACGAAGCAGTTCTTTGCTTTCAGCAACTTTATCGCGCGCCGGCTTCTTGAATTTAAGAAGCCGGAAGCCTTTTTGAGATTCACCCTGAGCATCGCCTTCCGGCTTTTGCCCAGGAACGTGCGGCGGAACCACTCGTATAGGTTTGAAGTACTTTACGAGCGATTTGCCGATTCTTTGTAATGTATAAGCCACAAACAGCCTCCAATTGCCTTGCGCGACAAATGGGAACTATTTTACCGTGAACTGATCTTCCCTAAGCCCTGCGTAAACCACTACCCAAAACGAAGTAGTGGTAATAATCTTATCGGCGTTTAAGGGTTAAACTTTAGAAAAAAGTGCTGAAAGGACTAGGGATAATAGTTGCCTAGTATTATCAGCTATTTGGATCTCTTGATTGACACGCCCCGGGGTCGGGTGGTATCTCCGTCCGACATTCCCATTTGAAAGGACTACGCAAATGATGGATCTTTTTGAAAAGTGCCGTTCGTTCCAGGACGCCAAGGTGTTGATCGAAGCGGGTCTCTACCCGTTTTTCAAACCAATCGAAGCGTCTTCGGGCAGCAGCGTAGTCACCCATGGCACCAAGCGGGTCATGATTGGATCCAATAATTACCTGGGCTTAACTCACCACCCGCGCGTGATGGCTGCCGCAAAGCGCGCCATTGATCAGTTCGGCACGGGCTGCACGGGTTCCCGGTTTTTGAATGGTAACCTTGTTTCGCACGAGCAGTTGGAAGCCGACCTTGCAAAATTCCTCGGTAAAGAAGCCTGTCTGGTTTTCGCCACCGGCTTTTTGGCCAATCAGGGCGCGCTCTCGTGCCTGATCGCCCGCAACGATGCTATTTTTTCGGATCGCGAAAATCACGCCTCCATCGTCGAAGGCACTCGCCTCGCAATCGGCGACACCGTGCGCTTTCCGCACAACGACATGGTTGCCCTGGACCGTATTCTTACCGAAAAACGCGCGCAGTATGACGGCGTGTTGATCGTCGCCGACGGCGTGTTTTCGATGTCGGGCGAAATTGTCGATCTGCCAGGTCTGGTTAAGATTGCCAGCAAGCACAACTGCAAACTCTATATCGACGATGCCCATAGCTTGGGCGTACTGGGCGAGCAGGGTCGCGGCACGGGCGCTCATTTCGGTTTGGCCGATGAAGTCGACCTGGTCATGGGAACTTTTTCGAAGAGCTTTGCGTCCATTGGCGGCTTCGTGGCCGGCGACGCCGACACGATTCATTACATCAAGCACAAGGCGCGTCCGTTCATGTTCAGCGCCGCAATGCCGCCAGCCGCGGTTGCTACCGTTCAGGAGTGCTTGAATGTTGTGCAGGAAGAGCCCGAAATTTTCGACCGCCTGTGGAAGAACGCCCGCAAGATGAAGCGTGAGCTGAGCGGCATGGGCTATGACACGATGGGCAGCCAGACGCCGATTATCCCCGTGCTGATTGGCGATGACATGAAGGCCTTTACGTTCACCCGCGCTTTGTACGAGCACGGTGTGTTTGCCACGCCGGTAGTGCGTCCGGCAGTGCCCGAGGGCATGCAGCTGATTCGCACCAGCTATATGGCCACCCACACCGACGAAGACCTCGACTACGTGCTCGATGTCTTCAAAAAGCTGGGCAAACAATTTGGTTTGATCCGCTAAGCGCTGCTGCTAGCCTGAACTTGTGCAAGGACTGAAGATACTAGGAATCGATCCCGGGTCGCGTCTTATGGGCTTCGGTGTGGTCAGCAAAACCGGAACGAAGCTGACGGCGCACGCCCATGGCACTTTGCGTTTCAATACCAAGGTCGAAGCCAACGAGCGCCTGGTTGAGATTTACCAGCGAGTCAAAGAGCTGCTCGAACTTCATAAGCCCGATCATGTGGCGATCGAAAAGGTGTTTTTCGCCAAGAACGCCGTGTCGTCCTTCAAGCTGGGACAGGCCCGCGGCGTAGCGATACTCGCGGTGACCGAAAGGACCATTCCGCTTTTCGAATACAGCCCCAATGCGGTCAAACAATCGGTGGTCGGCTTCGGCCATGCCGATAAAGAGCAGGTCGCAAAAATGGTCTGCCGGCTGGTCGGAACGCAGGAGTTTGACAGCACCGACTCATCTGACGCGCTGGCCATTGCCATCTGTCATCTGCATACATACACGTATACGTCTCGAATTCAGAAAGCGATGAAAGAGGCTGGAATTTGATCGGATATATCTCGGGTAAATTTCTGGCTGCCGAAGACGGCAGCATTATCGTCGACGTCGCTGGCGTCGGCTATAGCGTGCTGGTCGCGCCCAAAGTGGCGCTGGGCCTTACGCCGGGCGTGCCCGTCGAGCTGTACATCCACACCAATATGCGCGAAAACGCGCTCGAGCTTTTTGGCTTTCAGAGCAGCTGGGAAAAACGGGTTTTTCACGCGCTGGTTTCAGTGAGTGGGGTAGGGCCCAAAACCGCGCTTGCCGTTATCGGCGGGCTGGATCCCGAAACCGTACTTTCGGCCATCGTGCGCGAAGACCGCGCAACGTTGACCAGTGTTTCAGGCGTGGGCAAAAAAACCGCCGAGCTTCTCATTATTCAAATCGCCGATAAGGCGCGCAAGCTGCTGGCCGAACGCCCCAGCCGCGGCGCCAACTCGGTGCCAGCTGCCGCCGTGGCGGCTCAGCTTACGGCCGAAGCCTCGGGCGGAACTGGTAAGAAGAAACGTGCGGGCAGTGTGCCGGCGCAAGGCGCAAGCGCGTCGGCCGCACTTCCCAACGGCCTTGAGCTGACCGATCTTTGGAACGAAGCGCTGGCGGCACTCGCAAACCTGGGCTATCGCGAAGGCGACGCCATTGCGGCCATCAAGATTGCTTCGGGCAAGATGGCCGAGGCCGGACAAACCGCTTCGCTCGAAAAGCTCATCATGTCTTCGCTGCAACTCATGTCGAGGGGGATCTGAATCATGGATGACGGCTTCGATACAGATGACTTGCACGACAAGCAGCAGCTGCCCGACGAAACAACCGTCGAGACCACGCTGCGCCCTCAAGATTTCGACACCTACGTGGGTCAGCCCAAAGTCACTTCCAACTTAAAGATGTTCATCTTGGCCGCCAATCAGCGCGGCGATGCCTTGGACCACTGCCTGTTTTCGGGCCCGCCAGGCTTGGGTAAAACCACGCTGGCCCATATCGTGGCCAAGCAGATGAACTCGCAGCTGCATTGCATAGCCGCGCCGGCACTCGACAAAAAGGGCGACCTGGCCGCGATTCTTTCAAGCCTGCAGGCCAAAGACGTACTTTTTATTGATGAGATTCACCGCCTGCCCCGCGTAATCGAAGAGGTGCTTTACAGCGCCATGGAAGACTTCAAGCTGGATATCATCATTGGTCAGGGCCCGGCGGCCAAGACCCTGCGTATCGATCTGCCGCCATTTACGTTAGTCGGCGCCACGACCCGCACCGGTTTGCTCACCAATCCGCTGCGTGATCGTTTCGGCGTATCGTTTCGCCTCGACTTTTATTCGCCCGAAGAGCTGCGCCAGATTATCACGCGCTCGGCTTCAATCTTGAAGGTAAAGATTGATCCGGCCGGGGCGGCTGAAATCGCCCGCCGCAGCCGCGGCACGCCTCGTATCGCCAATCGGCTCTTGCGCCGCGTGCGTGACTTTGCGCAGGTCAAGGCTCATGGGCTGGTCAACGAAGCCGTTGCCAAGGAAGCGCTGGCGCTTTTGGAAGTGGACCAGAACGGGCTCGACTCCATGGATCGCCGCATTCTTTCGACGATCGTCGAAAAGTTTGATGGGGGGCCCGTGGGCATCGAAACGCTGTCTGCCGCGATTGGTGAAGAGCGCGATACGCTCGAAGACGTTTACGAGCCGTTTTTGCTTCAAGAAGGATTCCTTCAGCGCACCCCACGCGGCCGGGTTGCCACCCGCAAAAGCTTCGAACTTTTGGGCCTGAAATATACCCCGGCGCCTGTGACTTCGCAGCCCGATGAGCTGCCAACTCTGTTCTAAAAACAGTGTGGAAACGCAATGTTTGACTGATTGCGTCAAGAGTAGGTGTGTGTCTTGGCCGCCACAGTAGAGTCAGCCCACTGTGCTTGAGCAGACACGGGTTTTTTCGGAATTCAGACTTGATTACTCAGGTATTTCAGTGTAAGTTGCTGAAACTATTACTGGTAAAAAATTGCTTAGCCGGCCCGCCGGCTGGCACAACCGTTGCGTTAGTAGACTTGTGATGAGCATACAGACAACTCTAAAAAGAAAAGTAAGTCTCAAAGGAATCGGGCTCCATGCGGGTAATAAAGTTACCTGTGTGCTGCATCCGGCACCTGCCAATCATGGCATCGTTTTCCTGAGATCTGACCTTACCAGCCAGCCCCGCATTCGCGCCGACATCTCGAAGGTGATTCGTACCGACATGAGCACAACCCTGGGTTCACATGGCGCGGTAGTCGCGACGGTCGAACACCTCATGGCCGCCTTGTTTGGAATGGGCGTGGACAATGCCCTGATCGAGCTCAATGGCCCCGAGCTTCCCATCATGGATGGCAGCTCACGCGAGTTTGCCGACGCCATCGATGACGCAGGCGTTCGTGAGCTGGGCGTAAATCGCAAGTGCTTGCAGCTGCGCCGCAAAGTTTCGGTTCGCTTGGGTGATAAATACATCGTAGCTGAGCCCGCCAAAAAGCTTTCCATCAAAGCCTCGATTAGCTTTGGCCACAAAGTCATCGGCGAACAGGTTTTTCGGTTCGGCGACGGCAAAGACTTTCGCAAAGAAATCGCCTCGGCCCGTACCTTTGGCTTTCTGCGCGAAGTGGAATACCTGCACAAAAAAGGCCTGGCACTGGGCGGCTCGCTCGACAACGCCATCGTGCTGGACGAAGCCCGCGTATTGAACCCCGACGGCCTGCGCTTCAAGAACGAATTCGTCCGCCACAAAGTTTTGGACGCGCTGGGCGACTTCGGTCTGATCGGCATGGGCCTGGTCGCCGACATCGAAGTGCACAAGGCCGGCCACGAGCTGCACACCGGCTTTATCCGCAAAGTTCTCGAAGATCCGGCCAACTACAAGATCGTCGAATTGGGCCAGCCAGTCGTAGCGGCTGAAGCCGAAGAAGACGACGAACTTCTGCTCGCCGCCGCTTACTAAGACCTTCGTTTCCAGCTATCGCCAAACTTGACAGGGTTGGGGCCGTCGGCTTAATTTGACGCTTCCCCGTGTCTTTAGAAGACAGATAGGTCGGGCTGTAGCGCAGCCTGGTAGCGCACTTCTTTGGGGTAGAAGGGGTCGCTGGTTCAAATCCAGTCAGCCCGACCAATAAAAAAGGCGATCACCCCACAGGGGTGGTCGCCTTTTTTATTTGGTTCGGGTTGGCGGTTGAAGCAGCGTCCGGAGCAAAGCTCCGCGCTGGTTCTTCAAAAGTCGCAGGATGCGACTTTTGCGTGAGCACGGCGAAGCCGAGCGCAGCCCGCCGAAGGCGGGTTTCGGCCACGAAGGCCGAAACAAATCCAGTTAGCCCGACCAATAAAAAAGCCCGTCACCGCAAAAACAGTGACGGGCTTTTTTATTGGTCGAGTTGGCCGTTGAAGCAGCGTCCGGAATAAAGCTCCGTGCTGGTTCTTCAAAAGTCGCATGATGGCTACCTTTTGTCGGATAGCTTCGCTGTACCAGCGATTCGTGAAACCAAGAATTTTTTCATCGGTCGGCATGACGTCGACCAGGATGCCGCGATAGTCCCAACGGCAGATGATCTTTTGGTCCTGTTCCTCAATTGGTCTTTTGAACCCCAGCTTTCGAAGCGCGCTTTCAATCTTGGCGTATTCGGTTAGGCCAGCCACTTTCTGCAGCATTAATATGTTTTTGTTTGGCTTCATGTAGCAGCCTCAATCTTTTTCGTGATCCTGGCGATTGCGATTTTCTGAACTCGTGTGGTACCGATTCTAATCGCATCTATTAAAGCCAACCACTCGTAAAGCTCGGGGTCCTTCTTTGCTGCAAAGGGCACCGATGGATACAAGGGCTCAAGCTGTTGGCCCCGTTCTTTGCCCTCAGGGTCAGCCCAAACGATCTTGTGGTCATCGTCGGTCATGAGCTTCTTAAGTAAAGAGTCGTGTGAGTGTGCAGTCGCCATACCTCGACCTAGCGGCCCCAGTTCAGCGGGGTAGACGTATTTCAGCCCGTGGATAAGAAATTCAACCAGGGCGCGTTTCATTGGTTTGTGTTTTGTTGAATCGAGCAGGCCCGACTTTACAAGACGACTTAACGCGAAGTTAATCTCGGTCTGACTCATTCCTAGCTCCATGGCCATGTCTAGCTGGCGCCACTTTCGGTCCTGCCAGAGCAGGATTTTTAATAAGATGACGATATCTTGCGGTTTCATTCCGAGGTTGACCTTGTCCCACGGCTAGTTGAAACTCTGGGCTGAGTGGCTCGAGTTTTTTCATGCGACTTGAGCGTTTGTGTCGGCTTCTTTTTGCTCAACACCAACACACAGGTGCTGCAAACGGATCACGAGTGCAGCAAGCCCAG
>JBBRLF010000072.1:0-16974 GCA_038231515.1 candidate division WWE3 bacterium | reverse complement strand
CTCCAAGCCGCAACAAGCAACCAACCCCCGGCCCACCGAAACGCCAACCAGCGCCAAGCCCCAAACGAACAAACCAACGCGCCACCACCCCGCGCACCAAGCAAACACCCCCGCGCCACGCTCCACCAAACCAGCCAAAGCCCCACCCCCGCGCATAAACCACCACCCCAAAAGAAACCCCCACATCCCCCCAGCCCGCCGATCCCACACCGACCAAATAGTATTCGCCGAGCAGAGCCAAGCACAGTACAGGCCCAGCCAAGCACAGTACAGTACAGTACAGTACAGTACAGTACAGTACAGTACAGCCCAGCCCAGCACACCCAAGCACAACCAAGCACAACCAAGCAAAACCCGCCCGCCCCCGGTCAACGCTCCCGCAAAAGCTGCGGTAAGTACGCCGACACAATCGCCTCGTGCCCCGTCTTCGTCCGCATCACCGCCGGGTTAGTCGTCACAAAAGTTTCTTCCGAGGTTCCCGGCTCAAGCAGCGCGGGCGCAGATGCGTCGCTCGGATCGCGGGTACGCTTAATCAGGTCTTTGGCGCCATTCACGGTTTCGCCCGCTGCGCAGGTCAGCGCGGTAAAGCGCGGGGCCGGAGTGCGCCGGGCAAACTTCGCAAAGCGATCGTTGTATTGTCCATAGGTCGCGTCCAGCAGATGCAACTCGTTGGTCAGGCGGCTGTAGCAAACCTCGGCGGCGTCCGCACATTCATGTTCGAGCATCTGGGCAATCGGAAGGAAGGCCCCGCTGTGCCCTGAGATCGCGATTGCAGCCGGAGTTGAATACCGGGCCAGCTGAGCCTTTTGTATCGAGCCGGTAATCGCTCCCATGAACTTTCGATACTTTTTGCTGTCAGCCAAATCTTGATGGTTCCCACTCGTCTTGTCACTATGGCTGAAGGGCACGATCATGATCGAGTTGCGCCCGCTGTCGGCCAGCATGTCCTCGAACTTGTACTTTTGCAGAAACTTGTCGAAGCCGATGCCCGTCTTGTTGTCGCCGTGGATGTGGGTAAAGATATTGGCACGCTCACCCGGTACAAAGTGCGCTGGAATGATAACCGCAACCTCTTCAGAGTAGCCCGGCACCACGCCCGCGCGAGCCTTGCACAAGATGCCGGTGCGAGGATTGAACGCCGAGCAGGTAAATCCCTGGGCCGTGAATGTCGCGATGACCCGGGTGGGATCAAAGGCGGGCAGCCGCGCGCCAACCAGCGCGGTCTTATCGATAGGCCCGCCGGAAATAGCGTCACACTCCGCCCGTGCCCACGACAGGCCGCCTTGATTAAAAACCAGCAGTACGACAAGCAAACATCCCCTCACGGGCTCATTGTAACACCCGCGCGAAGCCACGCGGAAAGCCGCGAATTCACAGCGACGTCTGGTGCGCAAATGCAGCCCGGGCCTTGCCTAGCTCAGAAAATCCTGTAGCATCAAGATTATGAACCGCGAAGGAATGATGAAAGCGTATGCCATACTGATCGGACTGGCCCTGATCCTTTTCGCGTTTTTCTTTCTCAAGAAGGGCTTCGTCGGCAAAAACGTAACCTTATTAGACAAGGTGAACGCTCAGATCGAAGCCTCATCACATCCAGTCAATGCTGCCACACCAGTGCCTGGAGCCACGCCCGCCGCCGAGGCCACGCCAGCAGCAGTCGCAGGCGTTACGCCCGTACCAGCTGTCACGCCAGCGCCAGCGGCCACACCAACTCCCGCGCCCACAGCAGCACTCCCCCAACCGGCCAAAGGCGGCATGGGCGATGCCATGAAGAAGATCATCGAAAGACGCGACAATCAGCGCAAGCAGCTCGAAAATTCGCTCAATCCCACCGAGTAATCAGCTGCGCCTCAGCCGCTGATTCGCAGCTCGCCGGGAATTAGCTCCAGGGGCCGTACCGTAATTCCCAGCTCCTCGCGAACTTGCTCGAGGGGCAGCGCAAACATCTCTTCAATCTTGTAGCCCAGCAGAAAGTTTGCCCGTTTGCCCAGCTGGTAGCCTTCGACCACCGACTCCATCACCTCATTGACGCGCGAAGGATCATTCTTCACCGTGTGCAAGAGCCCCGCCGCGATGAGCGAAACCGAAAGTCCGGCATGGATTTGCGCGAGGGTAAACCCCTGCAGACCCAGCTCGCCGGTTACCCCGGAGTTAAACCCGGTCAGCACATGCCAGATATCATGACACTCGCGCGCGCGAATCGAAAGATAGCGCACGGGCTCCTCGGTCGCGAAGCGCGGAAAAAATTCCGGCGAAAAACCCCGTGCGAGCAGAAAACTTGCGTAGCGCTCGCCCAGCGTGTTTTTCGCAAGTGCGGCCAGCGTCTCAAGCTCCAGTCTGGGTTGCAGATACTGTTCTGCGAAAAGCGCGCGAAAGCCGGGGTCCGCCATGGCGTGGTCCACCACGGGCTTGTGAAACCGGTGATTTTTGGAGCTCAGCCCGATTTCGCCGATCTTGAATATCTCGTCCGTATTATTCGGATCCTTGATGAGCTTGAGCAGCGACTGTCCCATTCGAATATTATCCAGTAACGCAAGCATTGCGTGCCTCCTTTGCGTCTAAGATTGAATATACGCCCGAAGGCCGGTATCTTGTACTCGCGTTGCCCAGCATCACGGAGAGCAAAACCATGGCCAAAAAACCGCGAATTTCCCCGAGAAAAGCGCCAAAACAGCAAAGGTCGCTGGGCTTGGTCGAGACCATCATCACGGCCACTACTCGCGTTTTAGCCAAGAGTGGGTACGAAAACGCGACGACCAACCGGGTGGCCGAAATTGCGGGCGTCAGCATCGGGTCGCTCTATCAGTATTTTCCGAACAAGGAGGCCCTGATCGGGGCCGTCATTGACCGCACGGTCGCGGGCAACGTCAAAAAAGTCGAACGCGAGCTGGCCCGGCTTGGCGACAAGCCCATTGAAGAGGCACTGCGGCTCATTATTCGAATGGCCTTCGAGATGTATATGGGCAACCGCGCGCTTTTTCGCATCATGTTCGAGCAGGCGCCCCGTCTGGAGCGCGTGCAAAATATTTTTCGAGCCCGCCATCATGTCGCCTCACTGCTGGGCAAGCTGCTGGAAAGCTACGGCATCCGCCCGCGCAACCCCGAGCTGACCATGTTCGTGCTGATGAATGGCGCGCTGGGCGTGATTCAGACGGCGGTCTTTGACTATCCCGAGGGCGCAGCCGACGCCGACATCGTCGACGAGATCGTGCGACTGGTTATGGGTTACCTGCATGAGCTGCCCAAAGTTCAGGGAACCGAAAAATCCTTGAAGAGATAAGAGTTCGTTGGCGTGGGCGCAAAGCCCTTGATGCCATAACGCACGAGCGCGCAGTTGCGTCCGTAATACAACGGCACGGCAATGACGTTGTCTTCCACCAGTCGCTTGTGAATCACGCGATAGGCGGTCTCGCGCTCGCCCCGATTGATGATCGTACGCGCCGCGGTTACCGCCGTATCGTAGTCGGCGTCCTTCCATCCCACACGGTTGTTGCCCGAGCCGCTCAGAAAGATGGAGTAGAAGTTATCAGGATCCGGAAAGTCAGCCGTCCAGCGGTTGAGCAGCAGGGCAAACCCGCCGAGCGTGACGGTTGGCGAGTAAAACTGCTTGGGCTCGAGCTTGTGAATTTTGATCTTCAAGCCGAGATATTTTTTCAGCTCTTCAGCAATAAAGTTCGCCGTCAGCACATCGTCGTTGTAGCCGGCCACGACCAGCTCAAGCTCGGTTTCGCCCAGATTGCCCAGCCCCGTCTTGGCCAGCAGCTCACGAGCCCGTGCCGGCTCAAACACAAAGCCCGCGTCGCGCGAGTAACCCATGATGCCTGGGGTGACAAACGAGGTGGCCGGCCCACTAGCCCCTTCCAGCAGGCGGGCAAGCTTGCCGCGATCCAGCGCCATCGCAATGGCGCGACGCACGCGCACGTCCGCGGTGGGTCCCTGGTTCGGATTAAAATCCAGATGCATGATGCGGGCTTCGGGCCAGCGGATAAAATCGGGCATGCTCGCAAGTTTTTTGGTCTCTACCGCAAGCCTGGTAATGAAATCGATTTGGTGGTCGATATACATGCCAATGGCCGCGTTTTCCTCTTCGACCAGCGCGGCCACAATCTGCTCCACGTTGCCGCGATGGCCGTAGTAGGTCGGATTACGCGTCAGCACGATTTTATGATGGGGTTCATAAGACTCGTAAAGAAAGGGCCCCAGCGTAACCAGACTGCCGGGCTTGTCCCACGCAGCGCCCAGTTTTTCGATCAGCTCGGCGCGAATCGGAAACGTGGACCAGAACGTTGGAATCCAGATCCAGTAGGCGATCGGCACGCTAAGTTTGACTTGCAGGGTCAGGTCGTCGAGCGCCTTGACGCCAACTAATCCAAAGTCCTTGAGCTTGCCTTCGCGAAAATCACGGGCCCCGACGATGCCGTCGAGCAGATAGGCGTAGCTGCCGTTAAAGGCGGGGCTCAGCAGCCGGTGCCAGCTCTCGACAAAATGCTGCGCCTTGAGCGCCACGCCGTCACTCCACACCACGCCTTTACGAAGGTGAAACGTATAAGTTTTTCCGTCCTTGCTCGTCTCCCAGTGTGAGGCGGTAGCCGGAATAACGGTCATCTTGGGGCCGATCGTGACCAGCCCTTCCATAAGACTGCGAATCAGCGTGGACTCCACCGGCGTATAGGCGCGGTTCCAGTCCAGGGTCAGCGGATCGCCCAGCGTGCGGATGCGCAGGATTTTAGTCGGCAAACCGGTGCCCGCCTGGCTTTGAGCCGGCAAAACCGCCAAAAAGGCCAGGACGGCGAGAAAACCTGATCTCATCATTCCATTGTAACACCAGCGTAGCCTCTCCAGCGTAGACTAATGTGATAACGCCCCTTGCCAAGCACCTGGCCCCGCAGTATGACGCCATGCGAAGGAAGGTCCATTATGCGAACAACCCGTGCCTGCATGAAGTTTCGTCTGATGCGCAAAGCGATGCCAAAGCTACGACTGCTGCCTGGCTCCACGCTGTGTCGTCCCGGAAACAGAACACGAACTTCTTCGCCTCGCCTCTAACGCTTGCGAGCGGCCGAACGCAGATGAACGCTTGCGCCGCCCGCATCATAAGCCAGGGGTGGCGTGGGCTCTTCGTGCATGGGCGGATTAATGGCTTCGATCACCGTGTCGCCATAGAGCTGCCAGTCGCCTTCGGCTTTACGACCATCGGTGTCGGGATATTCGATAGTCAAAACATGTTTGTGAAGCTTGTAGCCGCCGTAGTTGCCCAGCGAGCCGTGATAAGAGCCAAAGTCGCGGGCTACGGGTAACGGCTTCAGGCCCGCAGCCGAGACGTGCTCTTCCCACTGCTGAACCTCCTGCTTTTCGGCGTCAGTGGCCTTGGGCTGCTTGGCCGGCCCGTCGTAGTCCACCCAGCCATAAGGGGCATGGAGCGCGACGATGTGTGATGGATTGAATTTTGCGATCAGCGCTTTGACAAAAGCCACCTCTGCTTCAGTTCTGGCCGGCGTTTCTTCGAAGCCGCGATTCAAATCCTTGCCTCGTGAATTCTCGCGGGTGGCCACCTTGACTCGTTTTACGGAATCGACGAGACCTTCGGGATTCGTGAGCGGCACATAAATCACACGCGTATTGTCGGGGCGGGAATAGGGGTTGGTTAACAGCTCGTAGAGCGCGTGAAACGACGAATACATCGGCGACACCTCATCGGGATGAATGCCCCCAATGAAAAGCACGGTGCGTTTGAGGTCCACCGCGCAGGCGCCCTCAGGCTCAATCACGTAATAGATCAGCGGATGCCCGCGCTGTGTGCGAAAGGGCAGCTGGGTTGCGGGGTCAGTCAAAGTTTCAGCGGGGGCCAGCAGCTCTTCAAACTGCGCCTCGGAAAAACCCAGCGGCGCGTGCACGGCCTCCATCACCTTCATCACCTGATTCAGTAGCGTGCGAATCGACTCCTGCTCAAGCGGGGCGCCAGACGAAGCTTCGGCCCGCGCGCCACTCAGGCACGTCAGAAAAAGCACCGCGATCAGGGTTTGTCGAAACAGGCTCATTGCAAAACACTCTCTCTCTAGTGATGAGAGTAGCAAGCCCGGTGCCACGGGCAGGCCTGGCCAAGCTTTGGATCTCTTGGCATTTTTACGGCTGCTTAAAAGGCTGCAGTTGTTGAATTACTAGGGAGTGCCTACGAGCTAGTCAGCAACGGTGCGAAACGAAATCGAAGCACTGCGATCCAAACCCTCGCTCATGAGAAGATATTTCGCGTGAAACTGATTGGGCCGAGGCCCCCTTGCCGTGAGCCATTCGCTACTACCCGGTGGCAGATAAACGCCGCCGCGCAAAAGCGTAAAGCGCGTGTGACCGTCGGTGTACTCACTCTCGGTGAGCTCCCAGGTATTACCCGTGAGCCCGAGAATTCCAAGGGCCGTACCGCCATGGATATGCGAACCAGCTTTCGAAATTTTACCCGTCGTGTTCACAACGGCTGGGTTGCTGGCGCGCGCGTCATCGTTGCCCCAGGGCCAGCGGTTACCCGCCCCCGCGCCTTCGGCCGCCCACTGCCATTCGGCTTCGCTTGGCAGGCGCTCATGCTTCCACTGGGCGTAAGCCCGCGCGTCGTTCAAAGAAACATAGGTCACCGGCAGCTCACCCACTGCCGCCGGAAGAGTACGCGGCAGCGCACCCCGCACTCCAAGCGAATCTCGCCTCAGTTGCTTGAGGAAGTTCTGCTGGTCGGCTGGAACGTAACCACTGCGCCAGATAAATTCTAAGAACTCGGCGTTGGTCACCGCGGTTTTTCGCATGTGAAACGCACCCACGGTAGCTGGAATTTTATGCGTGATCAGATCTTCATAATACCAGCCCCAGAGCGCGCCATGATCGGCACCAAAGGGATAACACCCACTTTCACGCCGCTTGTGCTCGATAACCATCGTGTACGAACCACCGGGAACAAGGGCCATGGCGCTCTCGCGGCCAAACGCTGGTTTGAGATTCGCGCCGATTTGCCAGGGCGTGGGCGTGCGCTCATCATATTTGGAGTCGGCGGGTCGGTTGAGATAGCCACCCACCACGCGGCGAAAGTGCGCCACGGCAGCCAGCCCCGCAGCAGTCCGGTCGAGCAGCAGCGCTTGCACGCCATGCGCCGGCACACGAACGGTGCGGTCGACAAGACCTTGACTGGGGGGCCAGAACGCAAAAAGTCCCGAGCCAGATTCTGGCGCAAGTTCGGCGGGAATTTGAAACTGCAGCTCGCCACTCGTGCGATTACGCAGGGTGAGCAGCACGCGTCTGCCACTCGCAGAATTTTCTTCCCACCGATTGGCATCCAGGCCCGCAACATGAGTGGGCACGAGTGGCGTCCACTCCCCTTGTGCAAACAGCTCGCCAACGCTGTCAATTACGGCACCCGTTTCAAGGAGCAGCCTGCGATCGTCCGTGCCGTAAGGATTCCAGGTGCCAAAAATATTATCCCAGATCAGCATTCCCGACCCATTAAAAAACGAGTAGCCGATATCTTCGCTGCGGCTCAGGTCCCAGCGACGAATGGCAAACTGCTGATGTCCGGGCACGAGCCACTTCTGGCGATAGATACTGGGCCGGTCGCCACCCAGGTCATACCACTGCGCCCACGACTGACGAGACGAGCTTAAGTCAGAATCAGGAGGACGTCGCTCGGGCGAAAAAACCACGCCGGGCCGGGCCAGGTCCACGGCGCGCTTCAAACTTGCTGGCACGGCCGTGAGCGTATCGAGCATGACGCCATCGGCATCCAGTGCGGCCACGATCTGAGCCAGCCGCTGATACGAAGCGCGGTGGGCCGGGTTGTCGAGGTCGCCCGCCACCTCCCAGGGATTGTAATCGACAAACACGCGAACACCGCGGGCGTGCAACACATCAGACACCTCGCGCCTGAGCTTGGCCACTCCGCCGGGCATGTCGTGATAAAAATCAAACTGATTGCGCAGGTCAAAACCCATCTGCGGATAGCCCTGCCACAGCAGCACGGAATCAATGCGTCCAAAGTGGGCGGCCCACGCGTCAGCGAGCTCGGCCGTGCGATACCGCGCGTGCTGGCGGTCATAAAAACTTTCATCGTACATGAAAAGATGAAACTGGCGAAAGGTGCTGGTGCTCCAGGCCGTTGCCGGGTCCAGGTAAATGTCAGATTTAAAACCGGCCTTCACCAGCTGCGCTTCGCGCTCGGTTTGCATGGCGACGAGCCAATCCTGCCACTGACTTTGGGTTGGATTTTCCAGACCAAAATAAACGTCGGCCGTGCCATCAATCGAAGACAGAGCAGCCCGAGCCGGAGCCGCACCAAAAACGGCCATGGCAGCCAGAATTGAGAAGAAAAACCTTTGCACGCGCATGGCTCTGTTACTGCCGGAAAGGCAACCCCCAGTCGAGTGGAATATTGAGGCGGCGCAGGATTATAAGACCGACTTCTAAACAGTTGCGTTCAGCGGGGCGCTAAGAGAGGCTCAGCCCATGACAAAGGCATGGCTCTTCACGCTCGCGCTGCTCGTCGCCATCGGCGCTGCCGGCTGCGCCAAGGACGTTGATCCGGGCGACGACACGCCCGACGAGCCCTTTGGCGAAATCGCAGTTTCTTCGCTTTCCGGTTCGGTTGCGGCCGTGGGTGGTGGCAACTCTGCGGCCTTTCACGAAGCCCGGCCACTAGCCACGCTTTTCGCGGCTCTTCAACGCTTGCTTTCGCCGATTCCCCCGGCCTTCGCCGCCACGGCTTGTCCCCGGTTTTCGGAGTCGCAATGTGTAACTCCCGACGAGCTGCAGTCGGTGTATGTCCACTGCCAGTTTACTGGCCCCGATGGTAATCCTGACCGGGCCATCTGGGACGGGATGCAGATCATTCGCTTCACAAACGGCGCCCGCTGTGGCCAGTCCGGCTATCTGACGGGAAGTGCGACCCGTTCGTTTCGTCCGGGCACTACGCGCCTGTCCGACCAGGGCGTGCGCGTCACCTTTGACTCTGCCAATCGCAAAGGCTGGCGTCGCACCGTAACGGGTGGCACGACGATTAACTTCCTGGGCGCGGCTTCGCGCACGATCGTCATCAACGGCATCCACTACGTCGGAACCCACTTACATAAAACCCATCAGAACAACGACGTCACGGCCACCGTCATCGACCATAGCGTTTCGACGATCAGTCCCATTCATTCCGAGCTGGTCAACGGCCAGCGCATTTTAACCTCGGGCACGATGCAGACGCAGAACAACATCGACCACTCGACGGGAACTTCGACAATCACGGCCGAGCTCAGATTTACACCGGCCTGTTGCCATCCGATTGCCGGCCAGCTCACCACTGAAATTTCGGGAAGCAAAGCGGGAACCGAAGTTTTGACCTTTAACGGCAACTGCTCAACGGCGGATCTCACCGACAGGTCGGGCGCCACGCGTCTGATCCACCTCTCGCACTGCCTCTGAGATTGACCTGAGTTTGGAGAATGCTAGGCTAAGGGCAGTGCAATTTTCAAGACGTGCATTTCTATCCGTGCTGCTCGTGTGCTCGGCGCCGGGCGCACTCGGGTTTGCGCAGGATCAAACGGCGCCAGCCGCGGCACCAGCAGCGCCGGCGCCGCAAGCGCTGCCTGCGCCCATGTCCACACCCGCTGCGCCCAACTATCATCTAACCGGCTGGTTCAATCTGCTGGTGCCGGGTGGCGGCCAGCTGCTCCTGGGCGACTACGGGCGCGCCGGGGTTGAAGCCGCAGTAGAGGTTGGCGCAGGCTACGCGGGCTTTCGCCTTTCCAAGCGCGCGCCGCTTACTCTGGACGGCGTACCCGAGGCGCTGCCCGTGTTTCAGGGCCGCCGCCGCCGAGGTGCCAGTCTGGTCAGCATCGATCAGGCCGTCTACGCCGACCTGCTGCAAGAGGTTGGCATCAAAGCCCATCTCGTCGATGTTTTCACCTCGTATCGCGAGGCCGCACGCAGACGGGGCGTGACTGAGCACATTGACCAGAGCACGGAGTGGAATCTGTTCATGGATCCGTTTCGCGTCGAGAATCTGACGAACCCTTGGGTTTACGGCGCCATTGGCGCGGTGGCCATCTCGACCGTGATTGATTATTTCTCAGCCCACAATGCCGGCCTGCCCAGCACTCCGCGCATCACGCCCTATTCCAACTTTTTGTACTCGGTCAACTACGAGATCTGGCAGCCCATTGGCAGCGGCGCGCCCGAATAAATGTTTTACCGCGGCTTTCTCCAGAACGAGCTGTACGAGCTCGTGCCCTCGCCGTTTTTTTCAATCCCGCTGGCCACCGCCGCCTTTGCGTTCTCGCATGGTCCGGGCCCGGGTCGAATCACTGCGGCTGTGGCCGGCGCTTATCTGGGTTATCTGGCCCACAAATATGATGGCCGACTGGGCCCGGGAATCACGCTGCACTTTTGGGGCGTGGTGATGCTTGGAATTGAAACGGCGCTGCTGAGTCACGAGTCTCAGCACACGACGCCGCCGGCTACGCTTTCGGTGCAGATTAATTACTAACCGCGAGACAACTGGCGGCAGGGAACAACCTGGGGTGAAATTCCAAAGCGAGATTGGTGATAACCCGTGAGTCCATAAATAATTGATATTACTAGTTATTACCCTTAAAGATGTCTAGGAGCAGACGAGTTAAACCGAACTCCGCCAGTGCACCAAGCACCCCTTCCGATTCCATTCAAATATTTAGACGCAGTGCATGAATTTAAGCTATCAAGCACTATCTCATGTTTGCAAAACTGCTCATCATCTTCGCCCTGTTCGCCATTCAGCCAGGCACCGCTTTAGCCGCTGACGACGTCATCTTCAACTCGACCGACACCGAGCCCGCAAGCCTGCCCCGGATTTTTCCACCGCTGCCGCCCGGTCCCAAAGAAAATCCCGACGAGTGGCTGCTCAAAGGCAATCGCATCTTGGTCGAGATCGTGCAAAAGTTTTTAGGCGGCCTGATTCCCGACCAGCAGGGCGTCGAACACCCCGGCCCTGATGAAAACGCCATCGACTTCTATACGAAACGCCTGGGGCATTCGAACTTTCAGTTTCTGCTACTGGGCGCGGGCAATCTCAAGTCGCTCGCCGGCCCCTATCTCTACAGCGAGGTGCATGGCGGCGTGGGCGTAGAGTATGATTTTGCCTCGCCCGAGCCGGATGGTCAGGGCACCTATATTGCGCTACGTTTTACGCCCGTGTACGGCGAAATCGCCGTGATTCGCACGGCGGCCGGCGCAGCTCAGGTTGCCAACTTGCCTGGCGAAGTGCTGCTAGGCTCTACGTTGGGCTTTGAAATCTCACGGCGCATGGGTCGCATTGAGCCAGGCATTCGCGCCTATGCCACGGCCGAAATCGAAACCGGCGGGCGCCATGAAACGGGCATGGGTTACTACGGCGCAATCTACTGCAAATTTCACCTCAAAGACCTTTACTGGTACGGACGCGATCATAAAGGTTCGCTCGATCTGATGCCGGTCGTGGCCTACTACGATCGCGGCGGTGGCAAAGACGATCTCTACGACTGGCATCGCGCGCACGACCAGGGAGTTTCCCGCAATGTGGGCGACCTGAGACGGTTCGTCGAAGCGCAGCTCAAACTCGAAGTGAAGTTCTAATTGCTCCGTGCTATCTTGGATGCATGGGAAATCCTTTATTTGCGATTAAAGACGTGGACCAGCTCCGCGCAGACGCTGAACAAAGCCATGGCCTGAAACGCACGCTGGGTGCGCTGGATCTTACGATGCTGGGCATTGGCGCCATCATCGGCACGGGTATCTTCGTGCTGACGGGCAGAGCTGCCGCCGCCAACGCGGGGCCTGCCGTGGCCCTTTCGTTTATCATCGCCAGCATCGCCTCGGCGTTTGCAGGCCTTTGTTACGCCGAAATGGCGTCGATGATTCCCATTGCGGGCAGCGCCTACACCTACTCGTATGCCACGATGGGTGAGCTGGTGGCGTGGATCATCGGCTGGGATTTGATTTTGGAATACCTGGTGGGTGCCGCCACGGTAAGCGTGGGCTGGTCGGGTTATGTTGTCGCTTTTTTACACGACTCGTTTGGCTGGGATCTGCCGGCGGCCTGGGTCAATGCCCCCGTGAAATGGAACGAGACCGCACAGGCCTTTCAGACCACCGGCGCGATTATCAATATACCGGCCATGCTCGTTACGCTATTTGTCACCACGATTCTGATTTTCGGCATCAAAGAATCGGCGCGTTTCAACTCGGTCATCGTCTTTATTAAAGTTACGGTCGTCTTGCTCTTCATCACGTTTGCCTCGGGATATATACACCCGGCCAACTGGCATCCGTTTATTCCGCCCAACGAAGGCACGTTTGGACGCTTTGGCTGGAGCGGCGTGTTTCAGGGCGCGACCATGGTGTTTTTCGCTTACATCGGCTTTGATGCGGTTTCTACCGCGGCACAGGAGTGCAAGAATCCGCAAAAAGATCTGCCTATCGGTATTCTGGGCTCACTGGCGATCTGCACCGTACTTTACATTGCCGTGTCGACCATTCTGACTGGCGTGGTGCCCTACACGCAGCTCTCAGTTCCCCACCCGATTGCCGTTGGCATCGAGGCCACGGGTATTGGCTGGCTCACCAAAGCGGTCGAGATCGGCGCCATCGCCGGCCTGTCGTCGGTCATGCTGGTCATGCTGCTCGGCCAGCCGCGCATCTTTTTTTCGATGGCCAATGACGGTCTTTTTCCGGCATTTGCCGCGCGCATTCATCCCAAGTACGGCACCCCCTACGTCACGACGATCATTACGGGCGTGGTTTGCGCGATTGCAGGCGGGCTTTTGCCCATCGATATTCTAGGCGAGCTGACCAGTATCGGCACCTTGTTTGCGTTTGTGCTCGTCTCACTTGGCGTGATGATCTTGCGAATCAAGCGCCCCGACCTGCCACGCTCGTTTAAAGTTCCGGGCGGCACATACTTTGTGCCCATCTGCGGCGCACTCAGCTCGGGCTTGCTGATGTACACGGCAACCACGGCCACGATTATTCGACTGTTTGGCTGGATGGCGGTGGGTCTGGTGTTTTACGCCGCTTATGGACGCAAGCACTCGAAGCTCAGAAAAGCTGCGGCCCTGGCTCGCTAATCCGACGTTATTTCACGGTTTCAAAAGCGCTTTTAAGGCGCCTTGGCTCAGGCGGGAATAATAGGGCTGCGTAAAATAGTGTAATACCACAGGCACGCGCAGAGGCCGAAAACCTGCCACTACGCGACAGCCCGAGGTTTTGGAAAGCAAGTGGCGCGGCACCACCGCACGACCCAGCCCCAGCCGTACGCCATCCATGATGGCATAGATATCATCAAGAAAAGAGCGCGTGGGTAGTGCTGCTGCCGCTTTATTCTGCTGTCTGAAAAACCGCTCAGTCATCGTATCGTCGGCATCATGATCAAGTACGACGCGGCTGCGCGTGGACCTGGCCGCACTTTCGACAAGCACATAGCGCTCTTCGTCAATCACGACACTCTCGACGCCCGCTCGCACGAGCGCATGATCCAAGATCACGAACTCGGCTTCGCCACTCAAGAGCTTCGTGGGCAGGTCGCGCAGCTCGGCCGTTTGCAGCTCGAGCTGAATACCGGGATGTACGCTGACGAGTGAAGCCAGGCGGGGCAGCACCAGCGAGCGCAGCACCGTTGAATAGCCCGCCACGCGCAAACGTCCGGCAACCGTATCGCGGTGACCCGTCACGAACTCACCAAGTAGCTCACTCTCCAGGGCGCCCCTGGACTCGCAGTACCGAATCAGCCTTAACCCGGGCTCGGTGGGGCGCACCCCCGCACGATCGCGGTGAAACAGGGCCAGCCCCAGCTCTTCTTCAAGGTTCTTGATGCGCTGGGAAAGTGCGGACTGCGTGACGTGCAGCTCGCGCGCGGCCCGCGAAAAACTCAAGTTGCGGGCCACCGCGGCGAAGGCATCGAGCTGCAGCGAAGAGAGACTCATGCGTTATATCTACTATAAGTATTTTTAATGTACATATTAAATTGATCTGTTTTACTAATATAAAGCCAGTGGTTAAAACACGGTCATGAAACACCTCAAGCTGTTTACCGTCTCCCTGCTCCTCTTCCAGACTGCCCTGGGCCTGGCCGATGACCCACCCTCAACCCATGGCATGTTGATCTTTGGTGACAAGACCATCTATGCGTCTCACCTGCCGATGTTTCATCGCCCCCACGACTATCAGGCGATTCTCGAGGTGCAGCTGCCAGCACGGGCGGCCGCACTCTATCGCAGGGATCGCGTGCAGACCCACTCGCGCGTCTACACGATCAGCCCCGAGCAGTTCGTCTTGCCCAATGTGGTGGCCGGGCGAACTTCTTTTAATGCCGATCTTTACCGGGGCCACTTCGAGCGCGGCGGCACGCTTATCGCCGCGGGCCTCACGGTAAAAATCAAAGACGTCGTGCATTTTCGCAAGTTTGAGGGGGGTGCAACCCATCCCGCGCAGCTTCAATACCTGGTCTTTGGCCAAGGAGCAGAAACCTTTCTGGCCCATTTCATAACGGCGGCACCTGACTTTGATCAGATTCTGAGTGTGAGTGGCGCGCCCCCACGGCGGCCGCGGCTGATCACAATTGCTGGCCATGAGGCCTCAAGCCCCTTGCGCGAAGGCGAGGAGTTTAATGGCTTTCAGGCCGGCCCGGAAATTTATCTGGAAACGGGCGACCTGGAATAGCTCACAGGGCCCAGCCCACGCTAATCTCAAGGGTGGGCTGAAACCCCTGCACCTCGCCCGTGGTGAAGGTTTGGGCTGCGCCGTCGGCCGCGCGCGTTTCAAGCCGGGGCGAGGTAAGATAGTAGGCGACGCCAGCGGCAAGATTGATATTGATGCCATTGCTAAACATCCACTCATAGCCCCCACTCACGCCAAAAGAGGCCGTGGGCAGCACACCCGTAAAAACGGTGCCCGCACTCTGCCGCGCAATCGAGATGGGAATGTAATAACCCGACATTCGCACCAGAACGGAGTCGGTAAAGCGCTCACTTGCGAGGTAAACCGTCGCGATTGCGCCAAACTGGTAATAGGTCGAATCGGTGGCGCCCGTAAGCCCCTTGAGCACCGCAGCCGAAGGTCCGAGTGTAAGCCGCTTGAGCAGGCCAAACTCCACGTCGCCACCCCACACGCCAAAGAGCAGGCCCACGGGATTAACGCGAAAATTCACACTCCGCAGTGGCGCTGGGTGCGCCGGTGGCTGGACTGCCGCAAGATTTTGAGTGTTGGCATTGGCCTGGGCCGCTGCGAGGGTCAAGAGCAGAGCAATGGTCATGGGTGGAGTATAGCAAAAAAACTTTTAGAGATCCCTTCCGAATGTTATCGCGTACTTTACGCAGTGCTCGTGCGATTCAAGCCCGGCCGTCAAAAAACCGTCGTTGACCCGAAAATGTTCCTCGCTAGACTCAAGCGACTCGGGACGACCCTTTTAAAAATATAAACTGCTTTTCGAGCTGCCTCGATCCCCCCGAGTAACGTGAGCGATGTCCTGCCCATAATAACTGTGCCGGGCAGGACATTTCTTACGTCTCAAACCCAATCAAAACCTCTTTACCAAGGGACCAAATCACCCATGAGCACGATCATCGCAAAACATTGTCTTTTTGTCCGCGCACAGCCCGCCGAGCTTTGGACGCAGGTGTCGAATCCCCGAACCTGGCCCAACTGGCACCCTGCTCTCAAAGCGGTGGAGTTCAAAGGTGGCGCCGCAGTCGGTGCCCGTGGCCAGTTCTATCTGGCCTCTGGACCAGCCTCGCCCTTTGAGGTCACCAGCGTGTGCGTCGAGCGACAACTTCAGCTCTCGTCACCGCTGCTGTGGCTGGGGCTGGTGCAGGAAATTCGCATCGTCGAAATTACCGAGGGCTGCGTGCTGATTTTTGAAGTAAGCGTGTCGGGCACCACGGCGCGCCTTGTAGCGCGCGCACTTCGCCGGCTGATCACGGGCAAGGTCGAGCGCGCGGCCGTGCGCCTGAAGGCGTCGGTAGAGCGCGCCAGCCGCATTCAGGCTACTTCGACCAAAAGCCCCAGCGCAGCCACGACGGCGTAAGCGACCTCAAGATAACCGGGGCGGCCAGCGCCACCAGATTAATCTCCGGGTCAAGTGAGCGCGCCACGCCCTCGATGGTTACCAGCGTTTTGATCAGCAGCGTCGCCGAAGCCGGCACGTAAATCTTATGCCGATAGGCGGCTCCGAACAGGGCATTGACGAAATCTTCCAGACTCCCCGCCGCTTTTGCCCCGACCTTTTCTTTCTGAGTGCGTACGATTTTTAAAACATCGGCCTTGAACACGGCAAAGTCAAAGCCCTCGGGCGTGGCGCCAAAAGCGAGCAGCGCGCGAATCAGCTGGTCGGCGTCGCGCGAGGTAAAGGCGCGTACGGCGCGAGCTATGTTTTTTCGGTCGGCCCGGCCAAACTCTCCGGTCAACCCCAGATCGATCAGCCCCAGCCGGCCATCGGGCAGCACGAGTAAGTTACCCGCATGCGGGTCGCCATGAAAGCGGCCCTCGATAAAAATCTGATTCAAAATTTCTTTGAGCGCCAGACTGGCCACGCGTTTGGCAGCCAGAGGATCGGTCTTGGCGCGCTCGCGGTATTTAGAGAGGGGCTCGCCCTTAAGCTCTTCCATGACCAGCACACCGCGCGACGAAATCTTGCGATAACATTTGGGAACGCAGATTCTGGGATTGCGCCGAAACCGCCGGGCAAAGTCTTCGAGCGCATCGGCTTCGTGCGCCAGATCGATCTCGGTGCGAAAGCCCGCAGCCAGATCTTCGAGCGCTTTAGTGAGCAAAAACCTGTTCGCCTTTTTACCACGCATGGGCAGCGTGAAAAACAAGGCCATCAGTGTGCCTGCCACAGTAAGATCGCGCTCAACCTCGCGCCCGATGCCCGGGCGAATGATTTTCACGATTACCCGTGTGCCATCGCGTAGAGCTGCGCGATGCACCTGTCCAATCGAACCCACTGCCAGG
>JBBRLF010000071.1:0-17067 GCA_038231515.1 candidate division WWE3 bacterium | reverse complement strand
CGCAATCGGTGGCAGGCCATCAAGGGACCGCTACCGGCGTACGCGTAATCAACAAGCGCACCCGGCGCGAGACGCTCATACGCGGACGCTTTGCTTTTCTGTGTGCTTCGGCGTTGGAGTCCACACGAATTCTTCTCAACTCCAAGATCAAGGGAGAAAGTCCGGCCCTGGGACGGTATCTCATGGACCATGTTTCGGGGCGCACGGGCGTATCGATGCTGGGCTATTTTAAGAGCGCCGATCAAAGAGATACTTTTTCAGAGCGACCACCACAGTACTTTCATGTGCTTCATCCCAACTTCACCACCTATGTTTACCTGCACGAGCAGCGGTTCGGAGTGACGCTGTTTCATATTTACTCACTCGGCGAAATGCTGCCGCGCCGGCAGAACCGAGTGCGGCTTGATCCAAAGCGCAGCGACCACTACGGAATTCCAACGCTGACGATTGACGCAAAATTCAGCTCACATGAACGGACTTTGGAGCGCGAGATCGCGCAGGTCACTCGCAGAATCGCCACGTCTTTGATCGGCGGCAAGCAGGGCGGCAAGATCGTGACGGCCTCGCGGGGCCTTGCGCCGCTGGGCTTGAACTGTCACGAAGCGGGTACGTGCAGAATGGGGAATGACCCTGCAACTTCAGTGGTGGACGGCGGCAATCAGCACCATGTTTACCGGAATCTATTTGTGACGGATGGCAGCAGCTTTCCGCGCCAGGGTGCTGCTAATCCTACCCTAACCATGATGGCGCTGACGTCACGGGCCAGCGACCTGGTTTGTGGTTCGAACAAATTTACTCAACTTTAGTCAGGATTTCACAAAATACGAAACCGGGGTAAGGGTACCGCCGGTTCGTATCAAGTGAAGTATGGCGGAGAGGGCGAGATTCGAACTCGCGAGCGGTTTTACCCGCTGCTCCCTTAGCAAGGGAGTGCCTTCGACCACTCGGCCACCTCTCCGTGAGCTGTCGAAGTAAAAATGAATTACC
Organism: candidate division WWE3 bacterium; assembly: GCA_038231515.1. Taxonomy (GTDB): domain Bacteria; phylum Bdellovibrionota; class UBA1018; order UBA1018; family UBA923; genus JACQAX01. Next base: position 16,080 of record JBBRLF010000071.1, on the reverse strand, counting down.
CGATTCGTAACACAACCCCTATCCCGTGCCTAGGGGTTTGTATTATCCTTGGTGATAGTGAGGTGAGCGTGGCGAAGATCCGGGTGGCGATACTTTTTGGCGGAAAATCAGGGGAGCATGAGGTTAGCATCGTTTCGGCGCTATCCATCCATAATGCTCTGGATAAGAACAAATATGACGTGACCCTGGTGGGCATCGACAAAACTGGGCGGTGGCTTATGCCCGACCAAACCAAGGTGCTGGCTCAGCGGTCTAATGCCCGTTTAATCAAGCTCAACGAGATTAAAGATACGGTCAGCCTGCTGCCCTTCCCCGCCGAAAAGAATCTGGTGCCGGTCAGCCCCAAGAACCTGGCTACCACGGGTGATGGCGCACAACATTTTGACATCGTTTTGCCAATCCTTCATGGAACTTACGGTGAAGATGGTACGGTGCAAGGATTGCTTGAGCTGGCCAACCTGCCCTATATCGGTTCGGGCGTACTCGGTTCGGCGCTGGGCATGGATAAAGACGTGGCCAAGCGCGTGCTGCGCGACGCGGGAATACCCGTGGTGCCGTTTATCTCGGTGAAACGCGGCGAATTCAAGGCCCGGTCACAGGAAATTCTTGATGAGGCTGCTCAAAAGTTTGGGTTCCCCTACTTCGTGAAGCCCGCCAATATGGGCTCTTCGGTTGGCGTGAACAAGGTGAAAAATGCGGGTGAGGCGCGTGCGAAGTTCGAAGATGCGCTTTCGTACGACACCAAGGTTCTCGTCGAGCAGGGCATTGATGCGCGCGAGCTGGAATGCGCGGTGCTCGGCAATGACGATCCGCAAGCCAGTATCGTGGGCGAAATCATTCCTCATCACGAGTTCTATACCTATGAAGCAAAGTATATGGACGAGAATGGCGCGAGTCTGAAGATTCCGGCCGATGACCTGCCCAAGGCCACGGCCGATAGCGTGCGCCAGTTGGCGGTTGCCGCGTTTAAAGCACTGGAATGCCTGGGCATGGCCCGCGTGGATTTCTTTCTCGACCGGGGCACAGGTAAAGTCTATCTCAACGAGATCAATACCATTCCGGGGTTTACGCAAATTTCAATGTATCCCAAGCTTTGGGAAGCGACCGGCGTGCCCTATTCCAAGCTCCTGGATAAACTCATTGAGCTTGGATTGGAGCGCCACGCCGAGAAGAACTCGTTGAAGACGACCTACGAGCCTAGGTAGGAGCCCGATATCTTTATTGAAATCTGGCCTTGCGGCCTGAGCCGAAACACATTATAAGAAGCGTCATTATGATGCGCCCGTAGCTCAGTTGGATTAGAGCGTCAGACTACGGATCTGAAGGTCATTGGTTCGAACCCAGTCGGGCGCACCATTTTTATAAAAGCCCCCAAGCGAAAGCTCGGGGGCTTTTTTATTTTTCGAAACAGCCGCCGAAAAGACCGCATTATTAAAAATGAGACGCTGTCTCATTTTTATGTTGTGAAACCGAGTCGACTCTCCTAATTCCTATAAATCATGCGTAGACCAATGTTGGATCGTCGTGTTTTTCTCAAGCAGGTACTTGCCACCTCGGCCTTGGCTGCCATGGGTGCGCCGCTGCTGCGATCGCAAAATGCCGACGCAGCGGTGATCGCGGGGCCATCCGAAGATTTGTCACCGGTAGCGCGCATCTATTCTGGCAATGGCAGCGCGGATTTCAATGGCGACGAGATGGATCACCCGCATGACGTGCTTTGGAATAAAGATGAATTTATCCAAAAGCACGGTGGCATTCCCCTGCCCACGGAGTCAGCGCAGGTTGTGGTGGTTGGCGGCGGAATGGCAGGCCTGATGGCTGCGTACCGGCTGCGCGATCTCCAACCCGTATTGCTCGAGCAGGCGTCTCGTCTGGGCGGAAATTCCAAAGCCGAAGCCTGGAATGACACGGGTCCGAATTCAGCCTACTCCCTCGGAGCGGCCTATATCACTACGCCCGACGAAGGTTCGAATATCGATAAATTCCTGACCGAGCTTGGGGTGCGCGACCGGATGCGCGAGGAGGCGGGCGCCGATGCGTCGATACTCCTGAATGGTCGCATCCAGTCGCAGTTTTGGAACGGCCAGACCGACCCGGCGAATGCCGGCGAGTTCAGGCGAGTGTGGCAGGCCTTTGCAAAGGTACGTAAAGAAGCTTACCCGAACATCCCCTTTGATGCTTCGGGAACTTTGAGTCTGGAGCAGCTGCTGCAACTTGATTCGATGACGTTTACGAAGTGGATTGCCGATAACCTTGGCGCGATTCACCCACATATCGAGGAATACCTGCACCATTACTGCTGGTCTTCGTTTGCGGCAGACTGCGATGAGCTGTCGGCGGCGCATGCGCTTAACTTCGTCACCGGCGACTTGGCCGGCGTAAGCGCATTGCCGGGCGGGAATGCGGCGATTGCGCACGAAATGTACGCGCGACTGCACCCGCAGACTCCTCGCTGCGGCACGCTGGTGGTGGATGTCGCGCTGTCTGGTGACGGCGTTCGTGTCTGCTACGAGCAGGGCGGGCAGCTGAAAACGATTCAGGCCCGGGCCTGTATCGTCGCTGCGCCAAAGTTCGTGGCCAAAGGCCTTTTGCCCGACCTGTCAAAAGAGCAGGCCTATGCGATGACTCGCATCAAGCATCGCGCTTATCTGGTGGCCAATGTTTTACTCAAAGGGCGCATCGCCTCGCCCGTCTATGATCTTTTTCGCATCACTGGCAAGGTTCCGAACCGTCCGAGGCATGACATTGACGAGCGGGGCTTTACCGATCTTACTTTTGCTTCCTGGGCTGCTGGTGACCGGGCCGAGCATTCCGTGCTCACGATTTACCGCGCGCTCCCCTTTGATGGTGCGCGACAATTTTTGTTTAACCCGGGTGCCCACGACAAACATCGGACAAAAATTGAAAATGACCTGCCCGAGGTTCTGCATGGACTTGGAATATCCGGCTCGGCCATCGCAGGTATTCGCATGACGCGCTGGGGGCATGCGCTGCCTGTTCCGACCGATGGCCTGCTGGCCAGCGGCGCGCCTCGCGACGCCTGCAAGCCTATTGGGGGGCGAATATTTTTCGCTGGCCAGGACAACTGGGTAAGTCCCTGTTTTGAAGCCGCTGTCGAGTCGGCCGTGCTTGCGGCCGCAGAAGTCAAAAGACTGCTCTAGCAACGGCGACGCTCTGATTTTATCGTGGCATTCTTTGAAGGGTATGCTGAAACAGGCCTCAATCGAAGATGTTAGCAGTGGCCGGATTTCGCGCGACGACGGACTTATCGTAGTGTGCATGCATTACTACCCGCGCTTTTTAAAAAAGAGCTGCGAGATGAATTCATACACAACCGGAACTTGAGCGCCTGAGCCTGCTTGGCGCCACGCAGAATGTGTATCTGATATGCCAGTGCGGAAAAGGCGATCGCTGCCATCGTGATCTGCTGCTGGTGTTGGCCAAAGAGCTCTTTGGCGCAAAAACGCAGAAACCCCGTTTTAAATATCCGGTATTTGAGAAGAGGCTGGAAAGCGCGGCCCTGGACCGCGAGTGAGCCAGCCTTTAGTGCATGACCACGCCGTGGCTGCGTTGCCGGTTAGAGGGACCTGACTCAATGAGCGTTTTCAGGCGCATGAGATCTTCATTCATCTTGGCCTTGGGGTCGTCGCCAAATAGTTTTGCCAGCGCGTGACCCATGGCCCCGCCCGGCGGGCAATACGACAGCACGACATTGATCTGTGTGCTGCCATCTTTATTTGCGGAAAAGCGGATGTGGCCCGTGTGCTTGACAAGGGCACCAGGCTCACTGCGCCAGGCCAGGACCTCGTTTGGAATATGCCGCGAGATAACGGCATTCCAGCTTACCGGAAAACCTGCCAAGCCCCGCACGACCCAGTGGAATCTGTTGTTACCAGTTGCCTTGACCTCGACGACGTCGGTCATGAAGTGGCTGAAATTCGCGAGGTCTGTCATGAAGCGATACACGCGAAAAATAGGCGCACTGATGTTGATGGTTTTGTGCACCGTAACCGCATTGGTGTCGCCGCTTATTCCAAAAAGGCGCCCCGCCTCGATATTCGACAGGGCCCGCGCAACAAAACCCGCACTGATAAAGGCAAGCAATGCGCTAAAAGCAGGACGCCGCCGAAGTCCCAGGATTCCCAGAATGAAAAAGCAGGTACCGGCGCCCAGCACCAGCAGGCGGGCAGCCGGCGACCAGTTTGTCTGCAACAGCTCGAAGCGATCGAATTTTCGGGGTATAACACCATGCCGATAAGGTACCAGATGAGATTCGATGTGGCGGACTCCACGCAGCTTCGAAATGCGCCTGAGCAGTCGATTCCGCTCATAGACAAGGACAGGTCCACGCAGCGTGGCGTGCCCGTTTGAAACGACCACCTCGATCGCGTGCGGATGGCGGACCAGTCTGCCGAGCTTTGAACGAATTCGCGCAAGAACAATGGGGTCGTCGTTTCCAATAGGTTTGTGCAAGGAGTGCCGCAGCAGCGAACTTAGCCCGGCAGCTCGGTGTTCAAAGTCGCTTTTGGCTGCTGTCAGAAATTTTCCGGTATTCAGAAGCGTGTGCTGCAGCTCATCGCGTATGCCGATGCGTCGCCGTCTTCCCTTCGCACGATCACCAAAATACATGGCTATAACGCCGCTTCCAAAGGCAAGCAGCAACGCGACGGTACGGGTAGCTTTCATAAACGAAATGTCTGCACAAGACACGCCAACGACAAATCAGCCGAGTGGCTGCAGCTCGACTTCCGGATGCTCCTGGTGGATGCGCTGTCTTAGCGCGGCTGCGCCTTCGTGGTCGACCTCATTATAAACTTCCAGCTCGCGGTCATAAAGACGACTGCGGTCGCTCTGGCTCTGAATCATGAGTGTCGAGCGGTCGCGGTTGCCGTCGACCTTTTGCAGAATGTAGATTTCATGGGCCGACCAGATTTCGATTGGCTTGGCGGCAAGCCTTGAGCCTGGGCTCGAGGTTTCCTGCTCACTCACCTGCGTTCTGCTGGCGCCATTGTTGGCGATGAGCTCTTCAACCTCGCGCAGGTCGGCGCTTGAACCACGAATGGTGAACTTGATATCCATGGGGGCGCCACGCAGCGCGGAAAAAATATAGTTGTCGTCATCGTGCCAGCGGTGGTTTTTCTTAAGATCATTGACGACATAGTTTGCCAGACTTTTTCGGCTTATGGGATAAACCTGCTTGCCCACGTATTGACCCAAAACAGGGTTTTTGTTACCGCCGGTCGCGCAGCTCGCCAAGGTAAAGCCCAGCAATAAAAAGATGGAGTTGGATTTTTTCATTTGGTGCCGCCTTTAAGTTTCATTCAGTTCCGGTTCTTTGCCAAGTATTGAATTAACCCGCTGGCACCCGTATATTGGCCGTTACCATGAACCAGTCGCGGATCATTGCCGCTGCCCTATTGCTTTTTTACCTCGTGGTACGTTTTGCGCTGGTGCAGTACCTCGACGCCCTGGGGCACTACGCTTCGTATGTCTTTGAGGGCCTGTTCGTGACAGGGGTCATGGTCTTGTACCGCGCACGAATACAAGTCGCCTTTGGCCAGCTCAGGCGAGTGTTGCCAGATTGCGTGCTTGCGTTGCCTTTGGGCTTTGGCGTTTTCAAGCTGGCGATTTATCTTGGAATACTCATTCCCTTTGATCTTGCCGACCGGGAGACGATTTTGCTGCTGCTGATCGTTGCGCCCTTGCTTGAGGAGTGCATTTTTCGACAGGCTCTTTGGCATTTAACTGAAACTTTGTGGGCAGGGCCAGTGGTCACATTAGGCGTGACCTCGTCTATTTTCGCGTTCGCGCATTTTCATGCCTATTTTTTCGTGCCTGCCGAGGTGCAGCAGTTCATGGTCTATCAGACGTTTTACGCTCTGGTCGTCGGCGTATGGTGGGGCTTCCGCTATATGAAAACGCGCAGTCTGGCGGTGCCCATAGCGTTGCACGTCATTTTCAATCTCGGTTTTTATCTCGGGTTCGTCGCCTGACGCAGTTCAGAACGCCAGCAGTTGGGCGCCGGTCGAAATGGCCGGGGAGACGAATTTATCCGCTGGTCCACCCAAATTGAAATTCGGGCCCGCGATGATGCCGATGCGCAGACTTTCGCCCTTGGAGCTGGTGGGTACTTCCAGTGCAAGACCACCGCCGGGTTGCAGGGATCCGGTCAGGCTGTTACCCGACGACTGAATCTGAAAGGCGGTTCTGGTCACGCCCACGAGTACCACGCCGGAGTTGCCCAACGGAATTCGTATCAACTGAAGATCGGCACCGGTGGTGGTTGTAATAAAGTTCGCACCTGTTTGCGCTTTGCCGAAAACATCCAGAACTTTACGGACTGAGACTGTTCCTTCTCCGCTTAAATCGCCGGTTCTTGAGCCCGAGGCAACGATGGGCGACAGCTCGCCGTCTTTGGTTCGGATCTGCAATACGTAAGTCGGGCTGAATGCGGCGCTGGTCGTTTCGCTGGAATTTTCTTTTTCCCCGCTATTTTGACCGAGTTTCAAAACCTGAAATTTATCACCCTCATCGAGCTGGCCGGTATGTGGGATCGCTGAAACCCAGATGGGAAGGGTTACAGGCGCATAGGTACCATTTGGCAAAAGGTTGAAACCGGTAAGCAACGCGCGAGGTCCGAGAATATCAAAATCAAGAGGTTGATTGATCACCGGCGACCAGCAGTCGGCGCTGACCGGATCCGCGTGTGCGGACGGGCCAATAGAGCCAAGCGTGAAAATAAGGAGTATCGCCGTTAGGTATTTCATCTCTCAACCAGGGGAATTGCAAGAATGGGACTAGCTGTTGGGGACGGTCGACCCTTGAATTTATAGGGTTTTTATGTGCCCGCGGCTCTGCTGGTGGCTAGAAATTGGGCAGCTCTCAGCCTTTATTCACAGCCAGCCACTCAGCCTTTATTCACAGCCAGCCACAGCGCCATCAACGCAAAGGGCACGCCAATAAAAGTCGAAGTCACGGCATAATGCCAGCGTTGTACGCTGGGCTGCGAAAGGGGGGCATTGGTGACAGGAACCTGGTCAGCGTTTCTGGCTCGTAAAAGCACAAACCCGATACACACCAGATTGGCCACTACCACGCAGGTCGCGCAGATCAGCTTATCTTCGAACCACGAGGGCCAGCGATGGGTATTTTCAAAATAGCCACCGCGCCAAAGCAGAAGAACGCCGGTGAAAACCGAAAGTAAAAGCGCGGGCCCTTCGAGCACCAGATCGATAATGCGGTGAAGGTCGATGTAGGCGCGTTGCCGAGCGGCCGTTTTGGCTTGCCACAGTACGATTTCGAGCACCAACTCACCCGTTGCGGTTCCCAGCCAGACGATGATGAAAAGGACGTGAAAAAACCGCAACCATTGCATGGCCATAAGAATACCATATTAAGATTTACCGTGTTTTTGTCGAAACATGGAAGATGACTGTCCTCCTGCTTGCCTTATTAGGTATTATTTTCCCCTCGACAACTGCGGCACTGGCCGCAGACATGGCCGTGGGCGAGCTGGGCGTGCGCTACCATGCGGGCACCGCCGGAAAAAGCTTCAGTGGCGCGAGCGGTTATTACCTCTATTTTCAATCGCAGGCCGGAAAAGGCGTTATGCGTCCGAATGTCGGCGCGGCCGTTGAGTTCATCAGTGGCAATGCGTCGATTGGCTCGGCGGCAGTCAGCGGCACGGCCTATAGCGGCGGCATCTATCCGGGCTTCGACATGTTTCCGTTCCGCACTGAAAAGTTTCAACCCTTCGTGGAAGTACACGGCGTCATTACCTGGAACTACGCCTCGCTTTCGCCGCTTACCGTCGTGTCAGATCAAACCTCGCTGGCCCTTGCCTTTGGCTTTCAGATTGGCGGCGGCACCGATATCCGTATCGGACGAGGCGGTGAACGCGCCATTCGTATCCATACGAGCTATTCGAATTACACTGGTAAAATCGCGGGCCAGAGCGGCTTTCAGTTCAATGCGTTCGCGCTAAGTCTGGGCCTGGTGTTTTAGCTCTTCAACGCTGGATATCTTACTCGGTTTGCTTCAATATTGAAGGGTGAAGACCTTCGTTACCATACTGCTCACCTTGCTGGGAACCTATGGTGCCTATCGTGGCTATCAGGCATATCAGGACAACCGCAAACTTATGGGGGACCTGGCCGCGAAGCTAAGCAAGGCCGAGCATAAGCTTGACCAGGTTGAAGGCACGCTTGAGCAGAAGAGGGTTGCCGAAGCGGAAGCCCGGCAACGTCAGCGCGCGGCATTGAAGGACGAAATTGAACGACAGGAGCATCTGGTAAACGAGCTGGATGCCAAGCTCAACGCGCTGGACGTGGGACGCAGCAATTCGGTTTCGGTGCAGCTGGGCGACGAGCTTCGGTATCAGCAGAGTCAGATTTCGCTTCTAGAGGGTGAGTTAGAAAATTACAAATCGGGTATCACGCGCGAAGACTCCAATTTGAAGTCGCTGAAACGTCAGGGTAGCGCGCGCAAACAGGCGGTGCTGCGTGCCTTTCAGGCTCAGCTAAACCAGCAACAAGATACGATGAGAAGTTTGCGCGAAAGGCTGCGCAATCGTCTGAATCTGGGTTTGTCGCTTCAAGACGCGATCAACACCCAGAATCAATATAATGAGGCTCAAAGCCAGTTCGCCACTCTGAAAAGCCAATATGAAGTGGCGAAACGGTCGGACTATAGCGAGCAGAGCAAGCAAGGCCAGCTCAGCGGCGAGCTGGCCGGCGCGCGAGTAGATCAGAAGCAAATTGAACAGGCGCTGAATCTTGCGCGCAAGCGACTCAAGGATTTACAGGGCGAAGCCAGCCACGAAGAGCGCGCGACCACCGATAAGTTCAAGGAACGCGACCGCCTGCAAAATCAGCTGCAAAACGAAAAGAACAAGCTCGCTAATCTTCGGGCGCGCCTTTAGCGAAAGGGCCAGTCTTTGTGCGCGATGAAGCCGCGGGACTGTTCCGTCAGGGTGCCGCTGGCGTCGGGCTCGAGTTGCGCCACCATGAGCGAGATGCGGCTCGTGGCAAAGTGCACCGCGCATACGGCGGCCAGCTCGGCGCGCGAATAGCTGGTTGCCGCGGTGTCGCCCCCGGTAAGCCAGGCCGCCTTTTCCAGAATGCGCCAACGCGTGTGCTGGTTAGCCAGTGCAAGAAAATCGTGCGTGAAGTGCGTCCACCAGCCGCGGGCATGGCTCTCCGATACCCCTTTGATTTTGGGTGGCGTGCGCCAGTCGCTTTCCAGTGGATAGAACAGCATGCCTTTAACGAAGGCCTTTGACTCCACGTCGTGCAGTCCCAGGCGTTCGAAGATCGGAGCTGCCTCGGGCTGACGACTAAGCGGCAGCTGCTGTTCGAAGATTTTCTTCATCTTCAGATCCAGGCGGTCATTGCCCGCCGGTCCGAAATAAAGTTCGCGGGCTTCGGAGTAGAGGTAAAACTTGATCGCAGTTTCCCAATGGGTTGTTTTTGAGTTGGCCGGATCGACAAAGAGAAAGTCGAACTCGCCCAGGGTTCGTCCCTCGCCCATCACCTGCACGTTGGTGTGCAGCACGGGCACATGAATGATTTCGGCCAGCCAGTAATGCACAAGTGTTTCGAAGTAGATGCCAAGGCGATGGGTTGGTCCGTGCGTGTGATAACCGTGGGCGATCTTCTCTTCGATCTTGTCCGGGCCCGGCAGTCGTTTCAGGGCCTCGGCGCACCAGCTTTCGCTGACGACGTTTTTACCCACCAGCAAGTTCGGGCTGCGCATGACCCAGGCCAGGTCGCGAGCCCAGGCGCTCAACCGCCTACTCCGAGAAGGTTGATGCCTTTGATGGTGGCGTGTCCTATGAACCCACGCAGGTATTTTCGCAGCGGCTGCTCAACCACGCGCTGAAATTTTCCGGTGGTGGCATGGCGCACGAAGAGTTTGCCGTGCTTGCGGATGATCAGGGCCTGATGCGACACGTTCAGATGCGTGCCTTCGGTTGAGGTCAGGTCCCAGTTCGGGCGAATCACGTTCATGACGATGCCCGAGGGAATGCGGGCAAAGAGCTTGTTGTTGGCGCGGCCGCCGGGAAAAAAAGTATCGATGCTGATGTATGGCATGACTGAAAGCTCGGAGCCAAATACGCGGCCCTCGTTGCGCAGCTCGATCAGCAAGGCGGCGCGCTCATCGCGCGAGAGCCCGGGTATGTTGATCTGGTCGGCTGTTTTATGGTCGTACCAGGAACGTTTTTCGATGAGCGCTTCGGCGTAATCGATTTTAAATGTTCCGGCGACGCGCTGGGTGAGGTCGTGCACATAGCCCGCGCGAATGTTGTTCGGAATCCAGTCGATCTCTGGAAAGTGGTTGCGTGTGGTGTAGCCGATTTCGCCGTTCTTGTAGCGAATACCTTGCAGCGTGTGGAAGAAGCTTTGAAAGTCGTTCTTGCGCGCAATGGCCAGGGCCAGCACCGTCTCGACGTAGGTGGTGCAGTCGAAGGCGTCGAAACGATAAAGCGGGTCGCGATCGTACTTTCCGGTTTTGCCTTCACCGAACGGGTCGAGCACGTAATGGGTACCCAGAAACCGCGCGCTGATGCGTTCGATGCGTTGGCTGACATTGGCCAGCGCGGGCACGCTTCCGAGGAACAAGGTTAGCAGTACGTACACGACGATCAGAATTCTCATAGCTTCTCCAAAAGCCTCTGTGCGAAAACATAGGCGTCACCTGGCCAGCGCGCCGAGATATAGTTGCGGTCTTCCACGACGAAAGTTTCGGTGCCGCCCAAAGTGGTGGGGCCGCGCTTGAACTGTGTCTGAGGATCCGCTAACACGTCCCGAACCTCGTCTTCCACATATTTAGGATAGGTTCGGTAGTACTTTCCGAGCTTCCAGAACGTCATGTAATAGGCCAGGCGTTCCATGTATTTGGGCAGACAGGTGGTTTCCCGCTTCTCGAGCAGACTTTTTCCGGTCTTCACGTCTTTGGCGCGAGCAAGCACGATTACGCCGTGGCAAATCGCCGCCACTGGTCGGCCCAGCGCCCAGAACTCCGCGACCTTTTCTTGTAGTGCCGCGCTTTCAAGGTATTGCTTCATGCCTGGGGCATGGCCACCGGGAAGCAGCAGGGCGTAGTATTTGGTCGGGTTAAGCGAGATCCACGAAATGGGCTTTAGAAATTCCGGCGACTTCTCCATCTGTCGATAGAACTCAATGGCTTCGGGTTTGGCGCCGAGCTTTCCGAAAAGTACGCCTTTAAGAAGCCGGGGGTCGCATGCGGCAGGCTGCCCGCCTTTTTCGGTGGCAAAAACGACGTGATGACCGTGGTCGGTCAGCAGGCGCCAGGGCACGGCAACTTCAGTGACGTCGAAGTCCCAATCGGGGATGGGGATGAGAATCTTGCGGGGCTTCATTCTCTTTAGAGTTAGCATGGTTGAGGCGGTTTTGCCTCAATAATGCCATGCAAAATGTCCGGATAATCCCGCAAGCTGATTTTCCTGGCTCTCGTCTACTTCGTCTTTCCAAAAGGGGCGAAGGCTTCGCACCAGCATGCTCACCGAATAGCCATCGCGTTGAATCAGGCCACGCGCGATCAGGAAGGATTGGGTCGCGAAGAGCTCCTGATATTTCTTATAAACGTCGCCGTGCAGAATCAGGTCCAGGAAACCGTCTTCGTCTTCGAGAGTCGCGAAAACAGTGCCGGCGGCGGTAGGCGGTCGCTGACGCACGATTGCAAGTCCGGCAAAGGTGACGACGCGCCCGTTGGGCGACTGCCTGGCCTGTGCGGTGGTGAGTTTTGGCAGCTGGGGCAGCTGCGCGCGCATCGCCGTCATGGGATGTCCGCGCGTTGAGAGGTGATACGAGCCGTAGTCGGCGCGAATGGCCTCGGACTGGCCAAGCTGGGTGAACATATCGGTTTCATGGCGCACGGGCACGCCCGCAAAAAGACTGAGCTGACCCGTCGGACTGGGGTAGGTGAGCGCTTCGTGAGCCAGGATTTCCCAGAGTGCGTGGCGCTGATCGAAGCCAAAGGGCAGAAACGCGTCGCCCATGGCCAGACGATGCAGCACATTGGGGCGCAGCCGCACGCGAGCCAAAAAATCCGCGAGCCCGTCAAAGGGCCGGGCCCCTCGTTGTGCGATTAACGCGTTGGCCTCGGCCCGGGCAAGTCCACTCACCACACGAAGCCCCAGCTGCAGTACGCCGTTGTGCACCACGCAGTCCCAGTCGGAATGATTGGGGTGCACGGCCAGTACTTTGACGCCGTGGCGTTTGGCATCGTCGACTAACGTGTGGTTGGCATAAAAGCCCATGGGCTGCGAGTTGATCAGCGCGCACGTGAACTCGGCCGGGTGGTGGCACTTCAGATACGACGACGCGTAAGCCAGCAACGCAAACGACGCCGAGTGCGATTCCGGAAAGCCATATTCCGAAAATCCCTTGATCCACTCGAAGGTCTGGTCGACATAGGCCGGGGGCAGCCCGCTGGCCAGCATCCCCGCCATCAGCTTCTGGCCCATTTTTTCGATTGAGCCACTCGAGCGCCAGGCCCCGATGGCTCGCCTCAGCTCGTCGGCCTCGCCGGCCGTGAAGTTAGCCAGCTTGATCGCGATCTGCATCACCTGTTCTTGAAATAGCGGGACACCGAGAGTCTTGCCGAGAATAACAACCAGGCGTGGATCAGGTATCGCAATGGGTTCCAATCCCTTTCGCCGCCTTAAATACGGATGAACCATCTTTCCAACAATCGGACCGGGACGGACGATCGCGACTTGGATTACCAGATCGTAAAAAGTTTTTGGCTGCAAGCGACCGAGCATATTCATCTGCGCGCGGGATTCGATCTGAAAGACGCCCACCGTGTCGGCGCGTTGAATCATGTGATAAGTTTTCGGATCCTCGGGCGGTATGGTGGCCAGCGTAAGGCCAACCTTGTCGCAGCACTTTCGGATTGCGCTCAGCATGCCCAAAGCCAGGATGTCGACTTTGAGCAGACCAATGGCATCGAGATCGTCTTTATCCCACTGCACGATCGTGCGGCCTTCCATGCGCGCGGGCTCGATGGGCACGGTTTCAATTAGCGGGTCGGCCGAAAGCGTGAAGCCGCCCGAGTGAATGGAGAGGTGGCGCGGAAAGCCGTACAGCTCTTGGGCCAGCTCGCGCGCAAGCAGCACCTCGCGTGTGGTTTCGGAGTCGGGCGCTTTCGCTTTTTCGAGGTCCACGCCCAGCACCTTGCTGACTTCACGTATGGCCGAGCGCGAGCGGTAACAGATCACGGCGGCGACCATGCCCGCACGGTCGCGTCCGTATTTTTCGTAGATGTGCTGAATCACCTCTTCACGCCGCTCGTGTTCGAAGTCGACGTCGATGTCGGGGGGCTCGCCGCGTTCGCCACGTTCCATCGACATGAAGCGTTCAAATAATAGATCAATGCGCGTGGGGTCGATGGCCGTGATGCCCAGGCAATAGCAGACGGCCGAGTTGGCCGCCGAGCCGCGGCCCTGACACAGAATGCCGCGTCCGCGCGCGAACTCGACGATTTCCCAGATGGTCAGAAAATAATCGGCAAACGCCAGCTCGCCGATAAGCTTCAGCTCGTACTCGATCTGGCGGATGACCTGTGTGGGAATACCTTGTGGATAACGCCAGTGGGCGCCTTTCCAGGCAAGGTGCTGCAGATAGCTTTGCGCGGTTTCGCCAGCGGGAATCCACTCGGACGGATAGCGGTAGCGCAGCTCGGCGGGTGAGAACGTGCAGCGCTCGGCTATTTGCAGAGTGGCCTTGATAGCCTCGGGCATATGCCGAAATAGGGCGGTCATCTCGGCTGGTGATTTCATATGGCGTTCGGCATTGGAAAAAAGCTGCCGGCCAGCTGTTTTGAGGGTTACGCCTTGGCGAATGGCAGCGGCCACGTCTTGGAGTTTGCGGCGTTCCGGCACGTGGTAGTGCACGTCGTTGGTTGCAATGATGGGAGCGTTATACCGGCGGGCGAGTTCCAGCGCCGTGTCTGCGCGGCGTTTGTCCCAGCCATCGAGCATCCTTACCAAGGGGATGAAAAGCCGATCTTCAAAAAGGTCCTTAATCGCTGAGATGTCCACATGTGGATAACTCTGTGGATCAATCGTGTTTAAGGGCATCGCGATGAGGCTTTTGTTCCCATTCAACGTCATAAGCGAGGCAAATTCCCCCATTGTCAGCCGCGCCTCTCCTTTTGGTTTACCGGCGTGACTGGCCGTTAAGATGCGACAAAGCAGGCCATAAGCGGCTCTATCCTGCGCCAGGAGGCTGATCGCCGACACGGAAACCTCATCAGAACTTGTTGAAGGTCCAGCAAGTTCCAGCGAAACTTCCGCGCCGACGATCAGTTTGGGGCATGGCAAAAGAGACTTCTTGGTAGCCGCGTACGCTTTCGGAATACCGTAAACGCCATTGCGATCGGTGATCGCCAGCGCGCTCAGGCCCAGCTGCTGTGCGCGTTCCATCAGCTCTGCCGGGTGCGAGGCACCCGTCAGAAAGGAATAGTTCGTTTTACATCGTAGTTCCGCGTACTGCATTGGCCACTGGTTCCATCAATCAAAGTAGCCGTGCAGATAATAATCCCCGCGGGCGGGCGTTGAAAAAACCCAGAGCTGATCACCCGCCTCGGTTACGAGCCGGTAATAGTCGCGGTTGAAACCTTGCAGCTGTGGGTCCATCCACCACTCCACCGAAATTCGCTCGGGGCCGTGCCACTCCGAAATGCGCCAGCGCTTTGGCGCTTTTCCTTTTTTTAGGGACGGGATTAAAAAGGTGCCTTCTTTGTGAAGGGGAACAGGTTTTTTCAACACGCGTGCGGGCCTCGGTGGAATTTCAGTGGGCAACTTGTCGAGCGCCTCGAGCGCGCGTTGCCAGGCTCGCTCGGGCAGATAATCTTCGGCCAGGTTGGCGACAAACGCTTTGTCTTTGCCCAGGCGCTGGCACAGGCGTCCGACCAGCGCATCCCAGGCCTCGGTGGCGTCGCCCGTGGTTTGGAAAAGATCGCGCTGCACGCGATTCGATGGCGAGGTTTCCAGTACGGCAAGCGAAACCCGCACGATCGACTTTTCGAGCGGCGTCTTTGCGAAGTCGAAGCTCAGGCGGTCGCGCAGAATGGGCAGCAGCCCCGAGGTCGATCCTTGGGGCACGGGCAGCTCGATCTTCCACTCGCGCTGGCCCTTTTCAAGATCCAGGGTCAGGTGCAGCGTGCTGGCCCTTTGAGCACGGCCTCGCAGCCGTGCCATCGCGCGGTCTGAAACTCCTTTTAGAATAAAGAGCAGCGGCTCGAGGTTCGTGCAGCTTTGAAATTCTGAAAGCTCGTGGAGCTCGACCTTCTCGATGATTTTCTCAGGTGGCGTGAAGCGCGGCCAGGCCATAGGTATCTTTTGCTGAAGACGCATGCTCAGCTCAACGCCTTCGGAGCCAAAGCGTGAAGCCAGCTGCCGGGTGGGCAGCTTGGCGAAGTCGTCGAGCTTCTCAAGTCCCAGCATTCGCATGGTGACGATCATGCCCAGTATTTTTTTATGAACCGCGTCGTCGTATTTGAACGGGCTCCCATAGTCGAAGAGGGCTTCGAGCGGCAGCTTGTCTCGTTCTTTCAAGCCGAAGCGCGCCAGGGCGAGTGCGGTGGGAACGTCATCGGCCAGCCCGATCTGCGCGATGGCGCCGAAGCGTTGCACCAGTACGGCCAGCCGCAGAAACAGGGTGTTCTCGCTGTAAAGCTTGCTGCACTTGCCGATCTCGAGAAAAATGGCGGCTGTTGGCCTTCCACCGGGCTCTCTTGGAGGCTCCGCCTCCCGTACTGCGATTTGCGGACTGAAACGGTAACAGGCTTCTGCTAATTCCATTAGCGGTGCTGTGCCTTTGACTAAAATACATGCAATGCGTTCATTCATTTCAGCCTCCTTGGCGTTCCTCGGTTGATTTGCAATTGAAGCGCGATGGGCCACGCTCCTTCGATAGTCGGCTCTTCCGACAAAAGTAAGACGGCGGTATTCGCCTGTTCAGCAGCCAGCTGCAGCCGGCGCAGCTCGATCTGCTCGAGCGGGCGCGTGTTGATGACGACGATGCCGAAGATTCCGCTTCTGAGCATCTGATT